>DKXC01000111.1:0-6076 GCA_002492045.1 Micrococcaceae bacterium UBA7136 | reverse complement strand
GAGCCGGGGGGTGGATTCTTTGAATGTTGCGGCTGCCTCAGCGGTTGCTTTCTGGGAAACCCGCCCAAAGATGGTAGAGTAGAGCCTCGGTTGTAAACCGCAACCACCGGTAGGCACCCGCCCCGGTAGCTACAAGATATGCACTGGCAAAATCCAGGGCACGAAGAAGGTAAAAATATCATGCAGGCTGGCATCCACCCTGAATACAACTACGTCATCTTCCGCGACCTCGCATCTGGCGAGGCCTTCCTGACCAAGTCCACCATGACTTCTCAGAAGACCGAGAAGTGGGAAGACGGCAATGAGTACCCCCTGGTCGAGGTTGAAATCTCCTCCGCCTCTCACCCCTTCTACACCGGCAAGCAGCGCATTATGGACTCCGCCGGTCGTGTTGAGCGCTTCAACGCTCGCTTCGCAAACTTCGGCAAGAAGGCCTAAAACCCTTCCCTGCTTGAACTGAACATCACACCCCGCCACAGCTTCTTGTAAGGAGCAGGCGGGGTGTTTTGTCAGTTTCCAACAGTAGAATGGGCTTCAAGATCACCGGGCCCTAGCATCCTCAAGAAGGGCCCCGAGCACCTAAAACCACCATGAGAGAGAGGTAAGCTGTGTCCGATCAGGCGGTCGAGACCCAACCTAAAAAGAAGAAGCGGCGCAAGGCCCTCTGGATAGTTCTGCTCTCCATCCTGCTGATCCTGCTTCTGGCCCTAGGCTCCTATGTCTTCATGCTCTGGAAGGCCTGGAACCAGACCAGTACCTTTGAAGAAGCCCTGCCCCAGGAGGACGGGACTGTCAGCATCCCTCACAGCGAAGAGCTGCAAGAACTTGTTGAAGAGGCTAAAGAAACCCCCATTGTCAACGAATCAGGTATCTCCCTGGCCGATAACGTTTCTGAAGGAGACAACAACGGCGACGGCATCCTAGACGTCTACGAGGGCGGTGCCACCAGCAGCCGACCGGAGGAATCAGCATCCACTGACATCCTCCTGCTGGGTTCCGACCAGCGTTCCGGGGCAGAAGCCCAGTACGTAACCGGTGCCCGCGCTGACACCATCATGGTCCTGCATATCCCTGAGGACGGCTCAGCAGCCTACCTGGTCTCTATCATGCGTGACACCTGGGTCAACATTCCCGGCTACGGCTCCCACAAGGTCAACGCCGGCCTCAACTACGGCGGAATAGCCCTACAGGTTGCCACCATCGAGCAGCTCCTGGGCGTCCGTATGGACCATGTGGCTGAGATCGACTTCCAGGGTTTTAAGGCTCTCGTAGATACCTTAGGCGGCGTGACGGTTCAGGTTCCCTTCAACTTCTCATCCGGCAGGTACACCTATGCTGCTGGGGCCCAGACCCTTGACGGTGGGGCGGCTCTCCAGTTCGTGCGTGAACGCTACAGTTTCTCAGACGGCGACTACCAGCGCGTCCGCAACCAGCGAGCCTTCCTGCGTGGTGTCTACAACCAGATGAAAGCTGAAGGTGCCCTGGCTTCACCGGCAACCCTGCTTCGGGTCGTTGAGTCCATCAGCCCCTACATGACCGTAGACGCTGGTCTCTCACCCAGCCAGATCGTTAGCATCGCCCAGCCTGTGCTGGCTAACGGCAACACCCAGCTGGTCTCCCTGACCCTACCTAACGCAGGTACCGGCTGGTCCTGGGACGGTCAGTCCATCGTGGTTCTGGACGCGGCAGCTACCAGCGCCCTGGCTCATGCCCTGCAGACCAACACCATGAATAACTACATTGCTACCTACGGGGCTGACCGCTTCTAAAGCCTCATAACCCCAGCCAGGCAATCAAAAGAAGGGGGGAGCTACCTTGAAACAGGTAGCTCCCCCCTTTACCTATACCGTCAAAGCTATTTCCAGCTCCCGGAGATAGGGTTAGTGCTCCAGCCGGTCAGCTGACACAGCCTCCTCCCGGTAGGAATTATCCCTGGTGAAGAAGAGAGCCAAAAAGGCCAAGGACCCACCAAAGACAATAGCCAAAATACCCATCAGCGGGTTAGAGAAAACCGTGACCAGACCAAAAATCAGTACCAGGCCACCCACCAAGCCCAGCAGAATAGACATCCGCTGTAAACCAGAAGCAGCAGAGACAGAAGAAGGCTGACTGGTGGCTAGACCTTCCTGGTCGGCAGGCTCAGACTCAGCCACCTGGGGACGGGCCGAAGCAAGCAGACCCCGCTTCTTCTTAGCCCGCTGAGCCTCACCCTCCGTCGCCTGGTAGGCAGGCTCTAACTGGTAGGCAGAAGCCGCCGGCAGCAGCTCCGGCAAATCATTGGGTAGCTGGGCAAACCAGTCTTCCTCAATCTCATGAGGACGCACCGCCTGCACCGTCAAAGACAGCTCAAAGGCATTGCCCCGAATAGTGCCCCAGGCAGCCGTCAAACGATCCTGCTCATAGGCGTAGCGGATGACCGGAGCCAGCTGCTCAGACATCTGAGTCGATAGCCGACCCACCACCCGCCGGTCATGCAGAACATCCACCGACTGAACAATCCGCCCGTCAGCCAGCTTAATCTGGTTATTCTCCAAAGACAGGATGACCCGCCCCTCACCAGAGGGAGGCAAAATGCTGTGCAGATACTCGGAATGATCCTTCTCATCTAGCACCTTCATAGAATCACCCTGCGGCAGCAGGGCCGCCTGCCGCGGGGCCTCATTCAGAGGGAAAAGAGAAGAAGGAGCACTCAAAGACAGGACCCCCTGAGACTCAATAACCTGCTGACCACCCACAGAACGCAAAACAGCATGAATCTGCAAGTACACCACTGGACGGTAGCCCGAAGCCACTACTCGAGAAAGCGGCAGCCAGTAGGCAGCAGAATCCTCCACCGACAGGCGGCCCACCTTCAAATCATCCACATAAACAGCGATAGCGGACGGCTGATAGGGGTTATCAAGCTCAGGCACCAGGTGGGCAGAACCAGCCCATATCTGTTCACGATCAAGCACTAACTCTTCAAAAAGATGAAGAATCTCAGCATCGTAAAAATCATCAGTAATGACCTCTACGCTGCCACGATCGCCCAGAATATAGTCGGCCACTGCCTCTCCTTCACGCAGTCAAAAAATACTTACTATAGCTTCTCACGAAAAACAGAAAACTGCTCACCCGCTCAGGGGGCTGAACTGGTCTTCCCACCAGATTCCCAGCCAGCCCAGCCCCCAAGAAGCCTAGACCCTACGGCCGGCTAGCAGCGTTAAAGGCCTGAACCCGCAAAGCCCGCCGGGCATCATCCTCCAACTCCCGCACCAAACGCAAGAGAGCCGTCGGAGCATCCTCATGCTCAGCCAACCAGCTAGCAGTCGCCACAAGCACCGGGTGATCAGCCTCAGACCCCTCAGAGATATCCACCGCCGGGAAAAGACCCTGAATCAAACGAGTCGCCATACCACCGGTACGCTGCTGCCAGACCGGAAGCAAGAAATCAAAGAAAGCCTGCCGGTAACCAGTACGCAAAGCATCCGGCCCCACCTGAAAACCAGCAGCCGTCGACGACAAAAGATCATTGGACAAGCCCTCATCCTCAAGAGCCCGCCTCCAAGCAGCCTCCTTAGCCTCAGCGGAAGGCAAGGCAGCCACAGCGAAAGCATAACCCCGCTCAGCCACCGCCGAAGGAGAAAAAGCCCGAGCCGCATCCAGCTCCTGGGCCCCCACCAGCCCCCGGGTAGCCAAAGAACCCAAAGCCTTCCAACCCAGCACCTGGTTATAGGCCACACCCGGCGCGGCAGCCACAAAACCCTCACAAGACTCAGAGGCCCCACGAGCCAGATCCCTCGCCAGCTCCACACCCAGGTCAGAATGAGCTGCTAGACCCAAAAGAGCCCGCAAAAGAATCAACTGCTCATCACTACCAGCCGCAGCCCCCGCTAGGGCAGAAGCCAGATCCTTGTAGAGGCTATCCCAGAGCTGCTGCCGGTCCTCCAGCGGACTAAAAGCAGAAATAGCGGTCTGAGCCTGCCCCAAAAGATTAGATAGCAAGGTCGCCGACCGCTCAAGAGCAGCAGCCCGACCCACTGCCTGAACAAAAACAGCAGCCTCCAAGCGCCCATCACGCACCATAGACCAGAGCGAACCCCAGAGCAGACCCCGAGACAGGGAATCCTCAACCGAAGAAACCTGCTCCAAGGCCAACCCCAAGCCACTAGCCTGATCCAAAGCTACCTTGGCATAAGACAAATCCTCAGCATTCAAAAGCAAAAGATCAGCTGCCCCCACCAAAGCCTGCTCCTGCTCAGACAAGGCCACCAGAACCTCATCCACCCCAGCCGGAAGATGCAGGTCCAAAGAGCCCGTAGGAGACAAAACCCCGCCCTCAGAGACAAAAGTAGCCAGCTTCAAAAGATGCGGACGACCCAAAGACACCGGAACACCCTCCGGCAAGACCTGCCGCACCCGCACAGACAAAGAACCATCCTCATCCCTCACCCGCTGACAGGACAGCTCAGACAAACCACTGGTCTGCAACCAGGCTTCAGCCCAGAGCCGCACATCCCGATCCGAGACCTCATCCAAAACCGCCAAAAAATCATCCAAGGTCGTATTACCCCAAGCAAACCGCCTGAAATAAACCCGGGCCGCCTCAATAAAGGCCTCAAAACCCACATAGGCCACCAGCTGCTTGAGCACAGAAGCACCCTTAGCGTAGGTAATCCCATCAAAGTTCTGCCGCGCAGCCTCCAAATGAGGAATATCAGCCACAATCGGGTGAGTCGTCGGCAACTGATCCTGCCGGTAAGCCCAGGCCTTGCGCGAATTCGCAAAAGTCACCCAAGACTGCCCAAAACCATTAGCCTGCTCAGCGCCCAGGTGCCCCATAAAATCAGCAAAAGACTCCTTAAGCCAAAGATCATCCCACCACTTCATCGTGACCAGATCACCGAACCACATATGGCTCATCTCATGACAAATCACATTAGCCCGGCCCTCCAACTGGGCCTGATCCGCACCAGACTGAAAAATATAGCCCTCAGTAAAAGTCACCAGCCCCGGATTCTCCATAGCCCCCAGGTTGTACTCTGGCACAAAAGCCTGCTCATACTTAGGGTAGGGGTAAGGGTAGGCAAAGAGATCCTGGAAAAAATCCAGCCCCTGCTTGGTTACTGTAAAAATATTCTGATAGTCAAAATGCTCCTTAAGGGACTGACGACAGTAAGCCACCAAGGGGACAGGCCCAGAATTCACCGAGGACGCAGGGGTATAGGTGTCAAAGGCAGCAAAATACTCACCCGCCACAAGCGCCGTAATATAGGTTGAAATCCGCTCCGTCGGCTTGAAAACCCGCTTAGAAATCGATGCATCAGAGGGATCCTCAACCTCACGATCCAGCTCTGCATTGGAACTCACCACCCAGCCCTTAGGAGCAGTTACTCGGAAGTTAAAAACAGCCTTCAAATCCGGCTGCTCAAAGTTCGGAAAAACCCGCCGACAATCAGCCGGCTCATACTGGGTATAAAGATAAACTCGCCCATCCGCCGGATCCACATAGCGGTGCAGACCCTCACCCGAACGACTAAAGTAAGACCGCCCCCGGATCGTCAAAACATTCTCAGCCCGCAAACCAGACAGCAGAATCCGAGATCCCTCCACTACCTGACCCACCGGCAAAGAAACCCCATTGAGCTTGACCGACTCCACCGACTGATGAATATAGTCAATAAAAGTCGAAGACCCAGGAACTGCCGAAAAACGCACCGTCACAGCCACCGGATAGGTCTCAAACTCCGCCGACGTATGCGTCAAATCAAGATGAACATCGTAGCTATCAACAGTGATCAGGCTAGCCCGCAGGGCAGCCTCTTCCCGGGTCAGATTTTCGTTACTCATATCACCATGGTAGCGCTGACCCTGCCTACGCTCTAGTGCGACATGGTCAGGGACTGTCAGATGTCATCAACTTACATGGAGTTGCGTAAGGGATGTGGGGCGTGTATAGTTATGACTCGTTGCCGACAGGTCTTAAAAAGACCCGTAGACACCTTGCGCGGGTGGCGGAATAGGCAGACGCGCTAGCTTGAGGTGCTAGTCCTCGTATTAGAGGGTGGGGGTTCAAGTCCCCCCTCGCGCACAATAT
>DKXC01000090.1:22821-26364 GCA_002492045.1 Micrococcaceae bacterium UBA7136 | reverse complement strand
GGGACTAGAGGTGAAGATTCCCAATTTCCCCGCCTTGTGGGGGTATCTTCATATAATTCTACTCGGGATTAGAAGCGAAGACTACCGAGGGGGCGCTTCACCCTCCCGACACCCCCTATCTAGTAAGCCCCGCAGTGTCAAGAGACCATTATGTTCCTTGCCCGCCCAGGGGAGTAAACTGGCAAGAAAGCCCCATCGGCCAGGAAAGGACGCCCCCCGTGCTTAACCGTCACCCCTACGCTGACCTGCCCCAGCTGCCTAGCTTCACCCTGACGTCCAGCGATATTAGCGAGGGCGGTACCCTGCCCCTAGACCAGGTTTCCGGTATTTTTGGCTGCGGCGGCCAGGACCGTTCACCCCAGCTCTCCTGGAGCGGCTTCCCCGCCGAAACTAAGTCCTTCGTGGTCACCTGCTACGACCCGGACGCCCCCACCCCCTCCGGCTTCTGGCACTGGACCCTTTCCAACATTCCCGCCGATGTCACCCAGCTAGAGGCTGCTGCTGCCGACACCCCACCAGCTGGCGCCACCACCCACCTCAACGACGCTGGCACCCGCGGCTACATTGGGGCTGCGCCCCCGGCCGGTCACGGGCCCCACCGCTACATTTTCTGTGTCACCGCCGTCGACGTCGAAAAACTAGACATTGACGAAAAGAGCAGCCCCGCCGTCGTCAATTTCAACCTTTTCTTCCACGGCATTGCCCGGGCTACCCTGACCGCTACCCACGAAGAAAAATAGGCCCCTGCCCATGATCAGACTGATTGCTAGCGACCTGGACGGCACCCTGATTGGGAAGGACTCTCGCTTGAGCGACCGCACCCTGGCTGCCCTGCACCAGGCCGCCCAATCAGGTATTGAGATTCTTTTTATTACCGGCCGCCCCCTGCGCTGGTTGCAACCGGTCCTGGCTCAGCTGGGGGAGGACTGGCCCTATCAGAGAACTTCCCTGATTTGCTCTAACGGGGCTATCACCTACAGCCTGGCCCGGCGGACGGTTGAGTCCAGTCGCTGCCTGAGTGGTCAGCAGGTGCTCGATATTCACCAGGATCTTGAGCGGGCCTTCCCCCAGGCCATTTTTCTGGCGGAAACCCAGGACTCTATCTACGCCCAGGGGCCCTACCAGCCCCATAACTCCCAGGACGCCAGCATCCTGCTCCCGGGGCCCCTGACCCAGACCCTGCCCGCGGATGCCCAGGTGGTTAAGTATCTGCTCTACCAGGCTGGTGCCACCCCGGCCTTCCTCTTGGAGCAGGTAGGCCAGCTGGTGGGGGAGCGGGCTTCTGCTACCCGGTCTGCCCCCTATGAACCCCTGGTTGAGATAGCCCAGCGGGGCCTGTCCAAGGGACGGGTGCTGGCTGATTTTGCGGCCCAGCGGGGGATTGAGCCGGGCCAGGTGCTGGCCTTTGGCGACATGCCCAACGACCTAGAGATGCTGACCTGGGCGGGCTGGGGCTACGTCATGGCCTCGGGTCTGCCGGAGCTACAGGCCAGGGTGGGGCGGGTTTGTCCGCCTCTGGACCAGGACGGGGTGGCCCAGGTTATTGAGCGGGTCCTGGCCGGGCAGCACCTAGAGGAGCCTAGCGCCTAGCCTTGAAGGGTAGAGGCCGCCTGCCTGATGGCCTGCGGGTTCTCTGCGTCTGGGTGGTCGGCCAGTAGCAGAAGATGATCTACTAGCTGCTGGGCCTGGTCGGGGCTGGGCTTTTGCTCCCAGAAGGCTAGAAGAAAGCGGGCAGCCAGCCCGGGCGCGTCCGGTAGGTGGGAGAGATCCAGTAGGTAATTGTCGGCTAATCCCAGGGCCTGCTCTAAGCTCAGGTAGGGTGCTAGCTCAGGTAGGCCGGACTGCAGAAAATCGGATACCTCCTGGGCATGTTCTTCCTTCCACTCGTAGTCAGCCCCGGCCAGTTCTTCTGGGGCGGCGCTGGCCAGGGCGGAAGCTAGCTGGTGCAGGTTTCCCTCTGAGTAGAGGGTAAGTAGCTTCGAAGAAACCATGCTTTTACCTTTCTGCCCTTAAAAAGACCGGGCCCCAGACAAGCGTCCAGGGCCCGGTCATCAGAGGGGAGGGGCTAGTGGCCCTCGCCCTGAGCTTCAGAGGGAGTCAGCGGCTCAGGGTGGGAGCCAGTGGCCCGGGCCAGGGCAGCCATCAGGTGGTAAACCAGCAGAATGGCGGCAGTACCCAGGGCAATACCGGCGAACTGCAGGTCAAAGATTTCCCAGGTGTAGTCGGCAATACCCACAATCAGGGCCACAGAGGCGGCCGTCAGGTTGACCTGGTTAGAGAAATCAACCCGGTTCTCAACCCAGATACGCACACCCAGCATGCCAATCATGCCGTAAAGGACGGTGGCCGCACCGCCCAGCACACCGGCCGGAACAGAAGCCACAGCCGCACCAAAGACCGGGAAGATGGAGAGCAGGACGGCGCAGATAGCGGCCACCCAGTAGGCTGCCGTGGAGTAGACCTTAGTCGCCGCCATAACACCGATGTTTTCGGCGTAGGTGGTGGTACCAGAACCGCCACCGGCACCGGCCAGGGTGGTGGCCAGGCCGTCGGCCATGAGGGCCCGGCCCGAGTACTTGTCCAGGTTGTCACCGGTCATGAGGGCAACAGACTTAACGTGGCCGATGTTCTCAGCCACCAGCACCAGAATCACCGGAATGAAAAGGCCGGCCAGGTTCCAGTGGAACTCGGGTGCCTGAAAGTGGGGCAGGCCAATCAGGCCCTCAGTTTCCCAGGTCTGCTGGATTTTCTCGAACTGAACCTCACCGCGCAGGGCCGCGGTGATGTAGCCGATGATGACGCCCAGCAGAATGGAGAGCCGCCCAATCATGCCCTTGAAGAGCACAGAAATCAGGATGATAGAGCTCAGGGTTACTAGGGCGGTCACGGGGGCTTCCATGAAGTTCTGCTTAGCAGCCGGTGCCAGGTTGAAACCGATCAGGGCCACAATAGAGCCGGTAACCACCGGGGGCATGAGCTTGGTCAGCCAGCCGGTACCAGCCACCTGAACGATCAGGCCCACAATAAAGAGGGAAACACCGGCCATGACGATACCGCCCAGGGCGCCACCGGGGCCGTACTGGTTAGTGGCAGCAGCCAGGGGGGCAATAAAGGCGAAGGATGAGCCCAGGTAGGAGGGCACGCGTCCTGCGGTAATGAGCAGGAAGAGCATGGTGCCGACACCCGAGAAGAAGAGGGTGGTGGCCGGGGGGAAACCGGTGATCAGGGGCACCAGGAAGGTGGCGCCGAACATGGCCACCACATGCTGGGCGCCGATGCCGATGGTGCGTCCCCAGGTCAGGCGCTCTAGGGGGCGGACGACGCCGCCAGGGGTGATGTTCTTGCCGTCGCCGTGGAGGGTCCAGGCCAGGCCAAACTTTTTACTGTCAGACATGTGTGTGCTTTCCTTGCGCCTGCCGTGTGTGGGGCAGGCTTTTTGAGAGGAAGGGTCAAAGGAATCGAAGCTATTCTACTCCCTTGCCCTTTCCCCAGGGGTACCAGACTGGTGCGGTACCCCGCCCACAGGTACCAGAAAAAGACGTT
>DKXC01000090.1:0-22537 GCA_002492045.1 Micrococcaceae bacterium UBA7136 | reverse complement strand
AAAACGTCTCAATCTGGTACCCCTGGGCCAAGACAGGGCAGGTACCAGACAAATCTGGTACCCCTGCTAGCAGAAGCCCTGAGACCCCCATCATCGACAAGATAAACTAGCAGACGATAGGCTTAAAGCCTTGAGTGACCCGACGCCAACCCCAAGGGCCCCTACGTGACCATAGTTCTCGCGCTTTTCCTTCTCGCAGCAATCGCCACCCCCTGGCTCTACCGCCGCCTGGGCACCAGCACCTTCTACCTGCTAGCCGCCATCCCCGCCGGCGTCCTAGCCCTGGTGCTGACCAAAACCAGCCAGATCCTGGGCGGAAACCCCTGGGCCGAAAGCTACACCTGGATCCCGGAGCTCAACCTCCAGGTCACCTTCCGCATGGATACCCTCTCCTGGATCCTTAGCCTCCTGGTGCTAGGTGTCGGTTCCCTGGTGCTCTTCTACTGCGCCAGCTACTTCAAACACTCCACCGGCGACACCGGCCTCTTCGCCGCCTACCTCTTCGGCTTCGCCGGGGCCATGTTCGGCCTGATCACAGCAGATGACTTCATCCTCCTCTTCATCTTCTGGGAAATCACCACTATCCTCTCCTACCTGCTGATTGGTTACTCCCGTCAGCGCCTGACTGCCCGCCGCTCGGCCCTCCAGGCCCTGACCGTCACCACCGCAGGCGGCCTGGCCATGCTCATGGGCATCGTCATGCTGGCCCAGGCCCTAGGCACCTACTCCCTGGCCCGCATTGTCGAAGAAGGCCCCGCTCTGGTCGCAGCCGCCCAAGCCAACCAGGGCCCTATCGCCCTGGCCTACCTCTCCACTGCCCTGGTTCTTATTCTCTGCGGCGCCCTCTCTAAATCAGCTATCTTCCCCTTCCACTTCTGGCTGCCCGGCGCCATGGCCGCCCCCACCCCCGTCTCCGCCTACCTGCATGCTGCCGCCATGGTCAAGGCCGGCATCTATCTGCTGCTGCGCCTGGCCCCCGGCTACGGCCAGGTAGCGATCTGGCAGGACGTCCTAGTCATCTTCGGTGCCTTCACCATGGTCTTCGGCGGCTGGACGGCCCTCAAACAGACCGACCTCAAACTGATTCTGGCCTACGGTACCGTCTCCCAGCTGGGCTTCCTGGCCCTGGTCATCTCTGGTGGCAGCCAGGACGCCCTCTACGCGGCGACTGCCCTCATGCTGGCCCACTCCCTCTTCAAGGCGGCCCTCTTCCTGACCGTCGGTATTATCGACCACCAGTCCGGCACCCGTGATATCCGCAAGCTCTCAGGTATTTACCGCCGGGCCCCCAAGCTGGCGATTGTAGGCACCATCTCGGCTGCCTCCATGGCCGGTCTACCGCCCCTAGCCGGTTTCGTCGCCAAGGAAGCCGTCCTAGAGGTGGCCCTGCACGGTCAAGGCGGCTGGCAAGGGGCCGCCACCCTGGCGGCTGTCGTCCTGGGCTCAGTGCTGACCTTCGCCTACTCGGCCCGCTTCGTCTGGGGTGCCTTCGGCGTCAAGCCCGCCGCCTACATGCTCAAGGAAGGCGTCAAATACTGCGCCGCTGAAACCGGCAAGAACTTCCAAGAAGTGGACGGCTCCAGCCCGGCTGCCCCAGCAGCCCAGCGCAACCGCCGCGGGGTCAAGATGAGCCCCAACACCGCCTTCCACCAGGTTCCCTACGGCTTCCTGGCAGCCCCGGCCCTACTCACCATCCTGACCCTGGCCTACGGGCTCTACCCTGAGCCTGTCCACCTGCTAGTCAGCCCCACCCTTCAGGCCTTCGCCGCCGACAGCCAAGAAACCAGCCTGCACCTGGCCCTCTGGCACGGCATCACCCCCGCCTTCCTGACCAGCCTGGGCATTATTGCGGCCGGCTCCCTGCTCTTCATCTTCCGCAAGCAGATTGAAGAACTACAAGACTTCCTGCCTAGCACCCGCAGCGCCTCCATCGTCTACCGGGACGGCATGGACCAGCTAGATCGCCTGGCCGTCTGGGTCACCGGTATGACCCAGCGAGGCTCCCTGGCCTTCTACCTGGCCGTCATCCTAACCACCGCTGTCTTCGTCCCCACCGTGGCCCTGGTCATTAACGAGACCCCGCCCCTGCAAAATCTGCGGGTCTCAGGCTCCCTGGCCGAATGGACCATCGCCATCGTCATGATGGTGGCCGCCCTGGTAGTGGTCTTCGTCCGCAAACGCTTCCTGGCCATCATGATGGTCTCGGTCACCGGCTACGGCATGACCCTCCTCTTTGCCCTGCGCAGCGCCCCCGACCTGGCCACCACCCAGATGCTGGTTGAAACTATCGTCCTGGTGGCCTTCGTCCTGGGTATGCGCGTACTGCCCCGTAAGATTCCCCGCATCCCTTCGCCCAGCGGTAAGGACGGGGCCCGCAAGACCCTGCGCATCATCATCGCCCTGGGCTTCGCCGGGCTCATGATGGCCCTGACCATGTTCACCCTCTCCTCCCGCTCCCTAGACCCCATTTCCCTAGACATGCCCCGCCTGGCCTACGAGCTAGGCCACGGCTACAACGTGGTCAACGTGACCCTGGTAGACATGCGCGGCTGGGACACCTTCGGCGAGATTTCTGTGCTGGCCCTAGCCGCTACCGGTGTGGCCTCCCTGCTCTTCATTGAGGGCCGGGCTGACTCTGGGAGCGCTCGCAACCTGGATACTGCCGCTATGAAGAAGATTGAGCGGTCCTTTGCCCAGCGCACCCAGATTACGGTGGCCCAGCGGGTGGCCGGTAAGTTCTCCTCAGTTGAACGCGACCCCTTCATCGTGGCTGGACGCACCCTGCCGCCAGAGGCCCGGTCCATCCTGCTGGAGGTCATGACCCGCCTGCTCTTCCACACCCTGATCATTATTTCCCTCTACATGCTCTTTGCCGGTCATAACCTGCCCGGTGGTGGTTTTGCCGGTGGCCTCATGGTGGGCCTGGCCTTTACCGTCCGCTACCTGGCCGGTGGTGGTGCCGAGCTGCGGGCCGCCTCACCCATTTCGGCTGGCGCCTACCTGGGCCTGGGCCTGGGAATCGCCGCCGCCTACGCCCTGGCCCCGGCCCTCTGGGGAGACCCCATCTTCTCTAGCTACGTGCTGGACTTCCACCTGCCCGTCTTCGGGGACGTCCACTTCGTGACGGCAACCATCTTCGATATTGGGGTCTACCTGCTGGTGATTGGCCTGATCCTGGATATCCTGCGCTCCCTGGGTGAACGGATTGATATGAAGCTGATTGCCCAGCGCCGCAAGGAAGAAAAGCAAGCCCGAGCTAAGGCAGGAAAGGCCTAAGATGATTATCGACCTCAGCCTGATTCTGGTCATGGGCGTGCTCTACGCCGTGGGCGTCTACCTGGTACTAGACCGCTCCATGACCCGCGTCCTTCTGGGCCTTATGCTCATGACTAACGCCACCAACATCCTGATTCTGCATGCTGGTGGCCCGGCCGGCCTGGCCCCCTTCTACAGTAAGGAGACCGCCGCCAGCGACTACTCTGACCCCCTGCCCCAGGCCCTGATTCTGACGGCTATCGTTATTTCCTGTGCGGTGACTGCCCTCTTTTTGGGCATTATCTACCGCTCCTGGCTGCTGTCTAAGGCCGATGAAATTACCGACGACGCCGAGGACATTCGCGTGGCCGAGCAGGACGCCTTCGACAAGGAAGAAGACGCTGCTGCCGGTGTAGAGAGCTCCGAGTTCGACGGGGACGAAGAGACCCGTGAGAGGGAGTACCAGCAGGAAGAAGAGAAGAGACGTAAGTTGCAGACCAGTATGCAGCCGCAGGTTGCCAGGAAGGGGGAATAACCCGTGAATATTACCCAGCTGGCCCCCCTTTGCGTCATTATTCTTTTTGCTGCTGCCGCCATCACCTTCATTTCTAAGCGGGACGCCGTCCAGCGGCGGATTGCCTTCGCGGCTGTCACCCTGACCCTAATTTTTGAGGCCCTCCTGCTGGCTTCGGTCTGGGACGCTGAACCGCAGGCTGTTCACCTGGGTGGCTGGCAGGCCCCCTTCGGCATTGTCATGGTGGTGGATCAGCTTTCTGCCCTCATGCTGCTGGTCTCTTCCACCATCTCGCTGGCGGTCCTGGTCTTTGCGACCGGCCAGAACCTGCAGGACGAAGACGACGAAGTACCGATTTCGGTCTTCTACCCCACCTACCTGCTGCTGCTGGGTGGTGTCTCTAACGCCTTCCTAGCCGGGGACCTCTTCAACCTCTACGTGGGGTTTGAGATTCTGCTCATGGCCTCCTACGTGCTGATCATGATGAACGCCAACACCCCCCGTATTCGGGCGGGCGTCACCTATGTGGTGGTTTCGGTGGTCTCCTCCATGCTCTTTTTGACGGCCCTGGGCTTTATCTACGCCTCGGTGGGAACGGTCAACATGGCGGATTTGTCGCTGAAGCTGGCTACCCTACCGGTGGGCACCCAGATGCAGTTGCACCTCATGCTGCTGATTGCCTTCGGTATTAAGGCTGCGGTCTTCCCCCTCTCCCTCTGGCTGCCGGACTCCTACCCGACGGCCCCGGCCCCGGTGACGGCCGTCTTTGCGGGCCTGCTGACTAAGGTGGGCGTCTACGCCATTATCCGCACCGAGACCCTACTCTTCCCGGACGGAGACCTCTCCACCCTGCTGGGTGTGGTGGCCTGCCTGACCCTGCTGGTGGGTATTCTGGGTGCCCTGGCCCAGGGCGATATTAAGCGTCTGCTTTCCTTTATTCTGATTAGCCATATTGGCTACATGATTTGGGGTATTTCCCTCTCGAACGAGCTGGGCCTAACCACAGTGGTCTTCTACATTGCCCACCATATTCTGATTCAGACCGGCCTCTTCATGGTGGTGGGCCTGATTGAGCGCCGGGCCGGGTCTACCAATACCCGCCGCCTGGGTGGCCTCATTAAGATTGCCCCGGTGCTGGCCCTGCTCTACTTCATTCCGGCCATGAACTCCGGCGGTATCCCGCCCTTCTCGGGCTTCATTGGCAAGGTGGGCCTCTTGCAGGCTACCGTGGAGAGGGGAACCACCCTGGCCTATGTGACGGCCGGGGTGGGTCTGCTGGCCTCCCTGCTGACCCTACTGGCCCTGGTTCGTGTCTGGAACAAGGCCTTCTGGCGTCCGGCTAAGGAAGCCGAGGAGCCTATCTCTGCCCTGGTCATGGCCGAACATTCGGACGACCCGGCCCACTATGAGAGCAAGCCGATCCCGGTCTCTATGATGGCCTCAACCGTCAGCCTGGTGGTGCTTGGTGCTTTGATTACGGTCTTTGCGGGGCCCCTCTTCCACCTGGCTGACCGGGCCAGCGACAACCTCTTTGAACCAGACCGCTACATCCGCTCGGTCTTTGGGGATCAGGCCCCTACCCGGGCCCAGTACCTGGAGGACTACCAGGCCAGTCAGGAGGATCAGTAAGCCATGAAGTTCTCTGTATCTGCCCTGGCCCACGCCCTGGTGCCCTTTATCTGGCTGGTCTTTGTCTGGTGCGCCCTCTGGCAGGACTTCTCCCTGCCCTCGGTGGCCTTCGGTGCCCTGCTGGCGGCCCTGACCCTGCTGGTCTTCCGCCTGCCCACCCTCTACCTGTCAGACCGCTTTAACCCCCTCTACGGGATTAAATTCGCCTTCCTGCTGGTCTGGAATATTGCGGTGGCCAGCTTCCAGGTCATGCGGCTGGCTATGACCTTCCGCCCGCCCCTGCATAACTCGGTGGTGGCCGTCCAGCTGCGCACCCACTCCGACCTGCTCATTACGGCTATCTCTCACACTATGTCCCTGATTCCTGGGTCGGTGGTGGTTGAGGTAGACCGCTCCCTCTCGGTGCTTTACTTCCATGTACTCAACACCTCCACACCCGAGGAGATCGCTGCCTTCACCCGGCAGGTAGAGGACTTTGAGGCCCTGATTATCCGGGCGGCCGGAAGCAAGGAAGAATACGAGGCCCTGCTGGCGGACGAACGGGCCCTCAAGGAACTAGGCAAGGAGCACGCATAATGCTAGATATTGCTATCTGGGCTGCTGGCCTGATCCTGGCCCTAGCAGCCTGGGGGTCGGTCTACCGCATCTGGAAGGGCCCGGCCCTACTAGACCGGGTGCTAGCCTCGGACGTCCTACTGTCTATCCTGACCGCGGCCCTCTGCCTGCTCATGATTGAGACCAATAGCCAGCACTATATTGTTCTGCTGGTGGTTATCGCTACCGTGGGTTTTGTGGGGTCGGTGACCGTAGCCCGCTTTGCTGATAACCGTAAGCTACCTGAGGCCCAGCCCCTGGCCGGACGCACCCGCCGTCGGCGGAAGAAGCGCAAGGCTGAGGACTAGGAAGGCAAGCCATGAATCTTGATACTCTCTTCGACTTCTTGACGGCCCTCTGCCTGATACTGGGGGCGATCATGTCTCTTGCAGCCGGAATTGGCCTGGTTCGTTTCCCTGATCTATTGACCCGTTTGCATGCCGGCACCAAGCCCCAGGTTTTCGGGCTCATGCTCATGCTGGCGGCGGTGGGCTTCCATTTCCGCTCCTGGGCCCTGCTGCCGGTTCTGCTGGTCATTCTGCTGCTACAGATGCTGACCATCCCTATCTCTGGTCATATGATGGGCCGGTCTGGTTACCGCAACAAGCACTTCCGTAAGGACGACCTAGACCATGATGACCTGCGCACCCTGGTCGATGAGATGAGCTAGGTCTCAAAGGTGGGTGGTACCTACCGCATTTAGGGCTTGTGGGGGCTTAAAAGGCCAGCAGGCAGACTGTGAGGAGTATCCTTACTGTTTATCAGCCTGCCCTTACCCGGGGCAGTTTCCTACCCCTAGAAGAAGGTAATGTCGTGACGACAGCACCCGCAGCCCAGCAAGCAGAGTCTTCCCAAGACCGCCGCTTCTTTGGCCACCCAGCCATGCTCTTCAACCTCTTCTCTATCGAGGTCTGGGAGCGTTTCTCCTACTACGGTATGCAGGGCATCATGCTCTACTACCTCTACTACTCGGTTACCGACGGCGGCCTGGGCTTGGACGCCACCGTCGCAGCCGGCATCATGGGCGCCTACGGCGGCATGGTCTACCTGCTGGCCATCCTGGGCGGTTTCCTGGGCGACCGGGTCCTGGGCCCTGAGCGCACCCTCTTCTACTCGGCCATCACCATCATGCTGGGCCACATCGCCCTGGCCTTCATCCCAGGTGCAGCCGGTGTGGCTGTTGGCCTGGTTCTGGTTGCTATTGGCTCTGGCTGCCTCAAAACTAACTCCACGGTTCTGGTGGGTTCCCTCTATGACCGCACCGACCGGCGTCGGGACGGCGGCTTCACCATCTTCTACATGGGCGTTAACCTGGGTGCCCTCTTTGGGCCCAGCCTGACCGGTTTCTTCCAGGTCAGCTGGGGCTTCCACGCTGGCTTCGGCCTGGCCGCCGTCGGCATGGCCCTGGGACTCATCCAGTACGCCCTGACCCGCAAGAATATGCCCGATAATGCCCGTCAGGTGGCTGACCCCCTCAGCCCGGCTGAGCAGAAGAAGTACAGCCTGCTGGCCCTGGGCATCCTAGCCTTGATTGCCCTGCTGCTGGTGACCGGCATCGTCAACCCCTTCAACCTCAAGAACTGGGTTCTGGCCCTGGTTGCCGTCTTCGGCCTGGTTATCTTCGCCCTGCTGCTGACCTCCAAGAAGACCAGCAGTGAGGAGCACTCCCGGGTGGTTTCCTTCATTCCCCTCTGGATTGGCAACGTGGTCTTCTGGGCCCTCTTCCAGCAGCAGTTCACCGTCCTGGCCATCTACTCTGAGAGCCGCCTTAACTGGAACATTTTTGGGATGGAGTTCCCGCCCTCCCTCTTCCAGTCCATTAACCCCTTCTTCATCCTGACCTTTGGTGCTATCTTCACCGCCATGTGGACCAAGATGGGGGACCGCCAGCCCACCTCGCCCACTAAGTTCTCCCTGGGTCTGGTACTGGTGGGCCTGGCCTTCCTGCTCTTCCTGCCCCTGGCCGGTAACACCAGCGTCAACGTGGCCTGGATGGTGCTCATTCTCTTTGTTTGCACCATGGGCGAGCTCAGCATCTCACCGGTGGGCCAGTCCCTGGTTTCCCGCCTGGCGCCGGAGTCCCACCGGGTCATGATGATGGCCCTCTACTTCATCTCTGTTTCTATGGGGTCGGTGCTGGCCGGTTGGCTGGCTGACTTCTACTCCCTGGAGACTGAGGTGCCCTACTTTACGACCATGGGCCTGGTTGCTATTGGTACTGGTCTGCTGATCTTCCTGACCCGCAAGTGGACTCTCAAGCGGATGATGGGGGTTAGCTAGTTCGGTTTATTCGTGTAGGTAGGCTTGCAGACTCGCGGCGAGTGCAAGTCTGCAAGCCTAGCCCTACTAGCTAGATAGCCAGCTTAAAGAGCCGGTCGATGGGGGTTGAAACAGCCTGGCGGGCCCTGACCACAGCATCCCGATCGGGGGCGTCGTAGAAGCAGAGGCACTTGGCCGTGTCTTCCCGGACGTAGGTGCGCAGGAAGGAAACCTCAGGCACCTGGGCGTACTTGGGGGAGTTGGCCTTCTTGCGGGCCAGGTACTGGTCCATGCTGATGTCGGCGGGGATGTCCCACTCCACCAGGTAGTTGGCCTCCTGCTTGAGCTTCTTGATGTCTTCTAGGTCGGCACCTACCAGGCGAACCTGGTCGGGGCCAGCCACCTGGGCCAGGGCCTGGAGGGGTTCTAGCTGCCCGGTAATCAGCTGGGGGTCCTCAGTTTCGATGATGCTGAAAATAATGGAGTAATCGCCTGCCACCTGGCTTTCAATCAGCTCAGCCCCTTCTGCCTGCTCTAGCTGCTGGGCTAGGAGGGCCAGAATCTGCTGGGCTTCCTCCTGCTGGGGTGTGAGGGGCTTAAATTCTAGGAGGTAGAGGGCCACGGTTTGCTCCTTTGCTTGGTGAGGGTTATTTATAGGGCAGGCGAAGGCAGACTCGTGGCGAAGCCGCTGGCATCGATGGAGTTCGCGGGTGCCCCAGTGGGGCACACAAGAGCGAACGGAATCCGCCGCCAGGCGGGGCCTGAATCGCCGAGCTCTGCGAGGCGAGAGGGAGGCGGCAAGCGCGAGTCTGCAAGCCTGACCCTACCTAATGACCCTGCCTAGCCTAGGGGCTGAGCCAGCGGAAAACCAGCGTCCTCGGCCGGGTGCGTTACAGGGCGTAACCTGGGGAAACACTGGTTCATAGGGGTTTGCAGGTGGGGGAGAGCTAAACTAGGCTGGTGACTTTTCTAGACTGCCGGGCCCTAGAGGGCTCCTACCGTCCCGCTGACCTCTTCTCCCTACTGGCGGAGGGCCAGCCCTACGCTTTTTGGCTGGATTCGGCCCGACCCGAATCGCCTATGTCCCGCTACTCCTACCTGGGGGTGCCCCTGGCAGGTGGTACGCTCCGCTACCGGCAGGGTAGCGGGCAGGTGGAGCGCCTGGACGCGGACGGCAAACCGGTTGAGACCCTAGAGGGCAATATCTGGCAGGTTTTGCCCGGGCTCTTGGAGCAGGCCCCTCGCCCTCGCTGTGAGGGCCTAGAACCTGCCCTGCCCCAGGACGTCCTGCTGGGGGGCTATGTGGGTTTCATGGGCTATGAGGCCCAGGCTGACCTGGACGAGACCGCCTTTCATGCCGAGCACCCGCACCGGCAGGCCCGCACCCCTGATGCCCTCTGGATGCCAGCTAGCCACTACCTGATTCTGGACGAAGAGACAGGCTCCTGCTGGCTGGTGGGGCCGACCGATTGGGTGGAGGAAACTGCCCGGCTGATTGCCCAGAAGCTGGCCTCACCTGTCCCGGGGCAGAATCAAAAGCAGGAGCTGACCCTGCCGGCCTTCCCCCTGCCTGACCGTCAGAGCTACCTGGCTGCTATTGCTAGTGCCCAGGAGGAGATTGCCCGGGGCAACAGCTACGAGGTTTGCCTGACTGCTGAGACCTCCGTCCGCCTGCCCAGCCCTCCCACTGAGAGCCAGGTGCTGGGGCTCTACCTGGCCCAGCGGCAGGCTAATGCGGCCCCCTATGCGGCTTTTCTGCGCTGCGGGGATTTTAGTGTTTTGAGTTCTTCGCCCGAGAAGTTTCTGACTGTCAGCCGGGATGGCCTGGCTGAGTCTAAGCCTATTAAGGGGACGGTGCCCCGCTCGGCTGATGCCCGGGCTGACCGGCAGGCGGCTGCTTGGCTGGCTTCTGACCCTAAGACCAGGGCCGAGAATCTTATGATTGTGGATTTGTTGCGTAATGATCTTTCCCGGGTCTCCCAGCCCGGTAGTGTGCGGGTGCCGGTGCTGATGGGGGTGGAGACCTATTCCACCGTTCACCAGCTGGTAACGACCATTCAGTCCCGCCTGCGCCCGGGCCTGTCAGCCTTGGACGCGGTGGCTACCTGTTTCCCTGGTGGTTCTATGACCGGGGCACCTAAGGCCTCGACTATGGCTATTATTGACCGGCTTGAGGGGCGGGCCCGGGGTGTCTACTCGGGGGCCCTAGGCTACCTAGGGGCGGACGGGGCGGCGGCCCTGTCTATTGTGATTCGAACGCTGGTGGTTCACCAGGAGGGCCTGGTGACTCTGGCTGCTGGTGGGGCTATCGTGACCGATTCTGACGCTGAGGCTGAGTACCAGGAGATGGTAACTAAGCTGCGGGCGGCTCTGCCTTAGGCTTTCCTGCCCCGTCTACTTTAGGCGGGGCAGGCCGGTCTACTAGACTAGAAGGCATGACTAAGCTCTCTGAAACCCTGCCCATTGACCAAGCCCGTGAACGCCTCCGCCAGCTGATCAGCGAACTCGCCGTCGTGCGCGGCAAGGTCACCCTGGCCTCCGGCAAGGAAGCCGACTACTACGTCGATTTGCGCCGGATTACCCTCCACCATGAGGCCTCCCGCCTGGTAGGCCAGGTCATGCTAGACCTCCTAGACTCTGCCGGTATCGAGTTTGAGGCTGCCGGTGGCCTGACCATGGGCGCTGACCCCGTCGGCCACGCCATCATGCGGACTGCAGGCGACCAGAACCGGGCCATCGACACCTTCGTTGTCCGCAAGGCCCAGAAGTCCTACGGCATGGGTCGCCAGGTTGAGGGCCCCTCCGTCGAAGGACGCCGGGTTGTGGCCGTTGAAGACACCTCCACCACCGGCGGGTCAGCCCTGACCGCCGTTGAGGCCCTGCGCAAGGCCGGTGCCGAGGTAGTAGCTGTGGCCGTTATTGTTGACCGGGCCACCGGTGCCAAGGAGCACATCGAAGAGGTTGCTGGCGTGCCCTGCCTCTACGCCTACTCCAAGAGCGACCTGGGCCTGGACTAAGTGACAGACCTAGAAAAAACTGAGCCCCAGCGGGAGGTTGGGGTAGGCCCCTGGGAAGGCCCCTGGCCTGAGGGGGACCACTGGGACCCTGACCTCCTGCGGGAGGGCGACCGCCGCAACGTCCTAGACCACTACCGCTACTGGACCATGGACGCCATCATTGCCGATTTGGACACCCGGCGGCACTCCTTCCACGTGGCCATTGAGAACTGGCAGCACGACCTCAACATCGGCACCGTGGTGCGTACCGCCAACGCCTTTCTGGCTAAGGAAGTCCACATTATCGGTAAGAGACGCTGGAACCGGCGCGGGGCCATGGTCACCGACCGCTACCAGCATGTGCGCCACCACCCCACCGTCCAGGACTTTGTTGACTGGGCCCGGGGGGAAGGGCTAGCCATTATCGGTATTGATATCTTCCCTGACTCCAAGCAGCTAGAAACCTACGACCTGCCCAAGGACTGCGTCCTGGTCTTTGGCCAGGAAGGCCCGGGGCTATCCGAAGAAATCCATGCGGCAGCTGAGGCGACCCTCTCCATCGAACAGTACGGTTCTACCCGGTCTATGAATGCGGCCACCGCCGCCGGTATTGCCATGCACGCCTGGATTCGCCGCCACGAGTTCGGCCAGCAGGTCAAGTAGGCAGAGGAAGCTAAGGACAGCAGATGACTCCCACCCTGCCCACGAGTGAATCTGCGAGCCTGACCAGTTCCCGCAGGCTCCTGACCGCCCTCTTGACTCCCCTCTTTATGGCCCTCATGGCTATCTCTGTGGTCAACGTGGCCCTGAGCCCCATTGGCCACTCCCTGGGGGCAAGCTCCAGCCAAACCCAGTGGGTTGTTTCGGGTTACGCCCTGGCCTTCGGTATTCCTCTGGTCGCCGCTGGACGGGTGGGCGACGCCACCGGACGTCGTCGGGTCTTCATGCTGGGCGTAGCTCTCTTCACCCTGGGCTCCCTGCTGGCTGCCCTGGCCCCCAACATTGAGGTGCTGGTGGCGGCCCGCATCCTGCAGGGGCTGGGGGCTGGCCTCATCAACCCCCAAACCACCGGCATTATTCAGGCCAATTTCAGCGGCCAGGCCCGGGCCAGAGCCTACGGCATGTTCGGTACCGTCGTGGCTCTGGCCGTCATTGTGGGGCCGGTGCTGGGTGGTTTCCTCATCCAGGTTTTTGGTGAATCCCTGGGCTGGCGGATGATGTTCCTGGTCAATGTGCCCATTGGTCTGCTGGGTCTGGTTCTGGCCCGACTCTGGATACCCCAAGACCGGGTAGCAGCCCGTCCCGAAGGCCTAGACTTGGACCCGGTCGGTATGCTGACCCTGGCCCTAGCCATCTTTGCGGTCCTCTTCCCTTTCGTGGAGCGCAGCGGCAACCCCCTGGTCTGGGCTAGCCTGCCGCTGGGCCTAGCCCTCCTGGCCTTCTTCGTAGTCTGGGAGAAGCGCCATAAGCGGGCCGGACGTCCGCCTATGCTCGACATAGATTTGGTGACTACCCCAGCCTTCCGCAACGGCATCATGATCGTCACCCTCTACTTTCTAGGCAACACCAGCGTCTGGCTGATCCTGCCCATCTACCTGCAGAACCACCTGGGCCAGAGTGCCCTGACCGCCGCCCTGATTACTATTCCTTCCTCCCTGCTCTCAGCCTTTGCCGCCCCCTGGGCTGGACGCCGAGTGCTGGCCATGGGCCGCCGCATGGTCATGCTAGGTTTTGGGCTTTCTGTGACCTCCATCCTGGCAACCATGCTGACCGTGACTCCGGTGGAGCAGGGGCAGCTACCGGTCTGGGCCCTGGCCCTTCCCCTGGTGCTGATTGGGGCCGGTGGTGGCCTGGTCATTTCACCTAACCAGACCCTGACCCTGGCCACGGTTCCGCCCGAATCCAGTGGTGTTGCTGGGGGAGTGCTGTCTCTGGGGCAGCGGCTGGGCACTGCTGTTGGTACAGCCCTGATTCCCTCTATCCTCTACGGCCTGGTAGAGGCCGGTGCCCACTGGAACGTGGGAATCATTGCCTCCTTTAGCGCTATTGTGCTGACCCTGCTGCTGGGTCTGGCCTTCACTATTGCCGACCGGCGTCGGGAGCTGGCCGCTTAATTTACATAAATTTCACATCTGAAGGACTGCTTACTGGGGCTCTTGCAAACAAAGATGGGGTACAGTAAGTAGTCTTAGCGTCTCTGGGGGTCTCCCTCAGAAGCGACGGCCGTCCGGCGAAGAAGCCCGGCACGGTCTACAGCACAAGGAAGTGAAATCTATGACCCAAAAACCGCATGTGACCGGCGATCACCTGCAAAAACTGCAGGCCGCCCCCACTCAGGCCCTGGACAAGATCCACCTCTCCAAGGGCCTACAAGCTCCAGCCCTCGAAGCCAGTGAACGCAAGAAGCGCCTGATTGGTCTGCTGGGCGCCCCAGCCCTAGCCCTCCTGGTCTACTTCATCATGCCCACCGAAGTACCGGACGCAGCCCGGCTGACCGCCGCCACCGCCATCCTCATGGGCGGCTGGTGGATGACCGAAGCCCTACCCATCCCGGCTACCGCCCTGCTACCCCTGGTCATCTTTCCCCTCTTCAACCGGGAGGTAAAGATCAACGAGGTAGGCGCCAGCTACGGCAACAGCATTATCTTCCTCTTCATGGGAGGATTCCTGCTGGCCCTCGCCATGCAACGCTGGAACCTGCACCGCCGCATCGCCCTGCTGACCCTGCGCCTGGTCGGCACCAAGCCCTCCATGATGGTGGCCGGTTTTATGCTGGCGACTGGTTTCCTCTCCATGTGGGTCTCTAACACGGCTACAGCCGTCATGATGATTCCCATTGGTGTTTCGGTACTCATGCTCATTGCCCAGGCAGGCGGAAAATCCACGGTAGCTGTGGGAGAAGAAAGCCCAGAGGACGCCAAACAGGCCGTACTCTCCTCGAACTTCGGCACCTCCCTCATGCTGGGTATCGCCTACGCCGCCTCCATCGGCTCCCTGGGCACCCTAATTGGTACCCCGCCCAACACCCTGCTGGCTGGCTACATGGCCGATACCCACGGCGTCACCATCGGCTTTGGCCAGTGGATGCTGGTGGGCGTGCCCCTCTCCCTGGTGGTGCTGGCCTTCTGCTGGTTCATGCTGACCCAGGTCTTCTTCAAGCCTGAGATTAAGGAGATTCCCGGCGGAAAGCAGCTGATCGCTAGCGAGTACCAGAAGCTGGGTCCCATGAGCTCCGGCGAAGTTCGGGTACTGATTCTCTTTGTAGCTGCCGCCCTGGCCTGGATTTTCGTGCCGGTCATCTGGCCCAAGAACCCGCCCCTGACCGATGCCGGTATTGCCGTGCTGGTGGGCCTGCTGCTCTTTGCTCTGCCTGCTGGCGGCCAGGCTAAGAAGGGCGTCCGCCTGCTGGACTGGGAGACCGCCAATAAGCTGCCCTGGGGCGTCCTTCTGCTCTTCGGTGGTGGTCTGGCCCTGTCTGGTCAGTTCACTAGCTCTGGCCTGACCGACTGGATTGGGTCTGCTGTTCAGAACCTGGGCACCCTGCCGGTGCTGGCCCTGGTGCTGCTGGTGACTACCGGCGTCATCTTCTTGACTGAGTTGACCAGTAATACGGCTACGGCTGCGACCTTCCTGCCGGTGGCTGGTGGTATTGCGGTGGGTATGGGCTATGAGCCTATGCTGCTGGCTATTCCGGTGGCCCTGGCGGCTACCTGCGCCTTCATGCTGCCGGTGGCAACCCCGCCTAACGCTATTGCCTACGGGTCGGGTTATGTGACCATTGGTCAGATGGTCAAGGGTGGTTTCTGGCTCAATATTTTCTCGATTGCCGCTATTACCCTGGCGACCATGACCCTGGCTGTCTGGATTTTTGCCCTCTAAGAGGTTAGAAAACCCATAGAAAACAACAGGCTCGGGCGGGTTTGCCCGGTAAAAATCCCCTAAAAACCTAGTTAGGGTAGAAAACACCCCTGAAAATACATGGTTTTGAGTGGGTTTATGACCGAAATACCTGTGGGAAACCCGCCCCAAGCCCCGCCACACTTGATAGACTAAAAACAGTTATGGCGACCCACCCCGGCACCCAGCGTCCGGGCGAGGGCCCCAACTCACCAGCAGGCTACCAACCGGGTGGCCCACCAACCAACAAGGAGTCAGCATGCCTATTGCAACCCCTGAAGTCTACGCAGAAATGCTCGAGAAGGCCCGCTCCGGCGGCTACGCCTACCCCGCCGTCAACGTCACCTCCTCCCAGACCCTGAACGCAGCCATCCGCGGCTTCGCAGAAGCAGGCTCCGACGGCATCATCCAGGCTTCAACCGGTGGTGCCGCCTACTGGTCCGGTCCCAACAAGAAGAACATGGTTGTCGGCTCCCTGGCCTTCGCAGCCTACGCCCGCGAGGTTGCCAAGCAGTACGACGTCAACATCGCCCTGCACACCGACCACTGCCCCAAGGACAAGCTAGAAGACTTCGTCCTGCCCCTGCTGGCCGAGTCTGAGAAGGCTGTAGCCCGCGGCGAAGACCCCATCTTCAACTCCCACATGTGGGACGGCTCCGCCATCTCCCTGGAGGAGAACCTGGAAATCGCCCAGCAGCTGATCGAGCGCACCTCCAAGGCCAAGCAGGTTCTGGAAGTTGAAATCGGCGCTGTTGGTGGCGAAGAGGACGGCGTCGAGGGCGCAATCGACGACTCCCTCTACACCACCGTTGAGGACGCCATCAAGACCGTTGAGGCTATCGGCCTGGGCGAAAAGGGCACCTACATGGCAGCCCTGACCTTCGGTAACGTCCACGGCGTTTACAAGCCCGGTAACGTTCACCTGCGTCCTGAGCTGCTCAAGGAAATCCAGACCGAGGTAGGTGCCAAGTACGGCAAGGGCGAGAAGCCCTTCTTCCTGGTCTTCCACGGTGGCTCCGGCTCCACCGAGCAGGAGATTGCTGACGCTGTTTCCTACGGTGTTATCAAGATGAACATCGACACCGACACCCAGTACGCCTACACCCGCCCTGTTGCTGATCACATGTTCCGCAACTACGACGGTGTGCTCAAGGTTGACGGCGAGGTCGGCAACAAGAAGACCTACGACCCCCGCGTCTGGGGTGCTGCCGCTGAGGCTGGCATGGCTGCCCGCGTGGTTGAGGCTGCCCGTCAGCTGGGTTCTGCTGGTACCTCCGGCAAGTAGGCCCTGTAGCTAGGTGCGCTAGCCTAGAACAAAGGCGCCGGATGCTCTCGCTTGTGTGCGGGGTGCGTCCGGCGCTTTTCTGTGCCTTCTGGGCGGCCTGGGAGGGTTGTGCTGGACCCAGAGGTACCAGATTGGTCTGGTTGCCACCCTAAAAATGAATGTGCCAGAAACCTTCAAATGTGGGAGCTTTACTGGCACATTCATCGATTTAGTGGCACATTCGCGGGAGGACGCCGGCTGGCCGTCCGAGGCGGGCACTGAGTAGACGGGCCTGCCCGCTAGAACCTGTGGATAAAGGAGGTCACAAAGCGTCATATTTTCTGCTCTCAGCAAGAAAGATCCCCCTGGGCCAGAACTTATCCACAGATTTCTTAAACCCCTCTAGTTCCCCCTGGACAGCAGGTCAGAATGGGCTTATGAAAGAGCTCTTTAAGCAGGTCAGAACCAATTCTCAACTTTTTGCAGATGGCCTTTCGTCAACTGCAATCACCCGTCTTTGTCGGGAAGGGCAGCTCTTACGGCTGGCCAGAAACGCATATGTTGAGACCGCGCTCTGGCGGCAGTGGGATAAGAAAACCCGTCTGCTGGCCCAGCAGGTCAGCTTTATCAAAACTCACGAGAACTATATTCTCAGCCATACCTCAGCTGCTCTCTGGTGGGAGGCTCCGTTGCTGAGCCTGCCTGAAAAAGTTTGGGTTAGCCATCCCAGCCCGCAGGTTCGTTCGCGTCCTGGTGTGCGGGTGAGCGCTGGGCGTCCTGCGGCCTGTGCCGGGGCTAGTTTCCATCAAGGCGCCTGGGTGACCTCCCCGGTGCAAACGGCTGTGGATTGCGCCAGAAGCCTGCCCCTGCCCGATGCGCTCTGTATTATGGACTTTTTTCTGCATCGGCAGCTGGTAAGCCCTGAGGAAGTTAAGCAGGCTGTGGAAGCTAGCTCTGGACGGGGATCACGCCGGGCTTTACGGGTACTTGAACTGATGAGTGGGCTGGCGGAGTCTCCGGCTGAGACCCTGGCCCGGTATCAGATTAGGCAGGCGGGTTTTCTGCCTCCGCAGGAACAGGCCCTGATTCGGGCGGGCTGGGCTACCTATCGGGTGGACTTCTTCTGGCCGCAGCAGGGTGTCATTTTAGAGGTGGACGGCAGAATCAAGTATGAGGGCGGTTTTGGTCGGCCGTCCCAGGTTATTCAGGATGAGAAGCGGCGGCAGCGGGAACTAGAAAAGCTGGGTTACCGGGTGGTTCGGGTCATGTGGGAGGACGTTTTTAGTTTTCCTGAGAATCTGCAGGCCCTGCTGGTGCAGGCTGGTGTTCCTAGGGTGGGTAGTGCTAGGACCGCCAGGGCCGGTAAGTGAATGTGCCAGAAACCTTCAAATGTGGGAGCTTTACTGGCACATTCATCGATTTACTGGCACATTCGCGGGCGGACGTCCGTCAGCGGACAAGAAAAAGCCCCTCCCGCCTCACCAAAGAGCGGAAGGGGCCAGGCTCAGGGCCTCCTAACCAACGAAGGAGAGGAAGGCCATGATGTTGACCAGGTTGGTGAAGTCAATGAACATACCACCAACAATGGGCAGGATAAAGAAGGACAGCTTAGAAGCCTTGTACTTAGCCACCAGGGAAGCCATGTTGGCGATGCCGTTGGGGGTTGCGCCCATACCGAAGCCGCAGTGGCCAGCGGTGATGATAGCGGCGTCGTAGTCGCGGCCCATGACCCGGAAGGTCACGAAGTTGGCCCAGACCCACATGAGGGCAACCTGAGCGGCCAGCAGAACCAGCAGGGGGCCAGCCAGGTCAGCCAGCTGCCAGAGCTTAATGTTCATCAGGGCCATAGCCAGGAAGACGTTCAGGCCGATGTTGCCCAGGGCCTCAACCTCCTGATCAGGAACCAGTTCCTGGTAGGGCTTGGAATTGCGGCGGTCGCTAATGTAACGCAGGGTGATAGCCACCAGCATGGGGCCCATGTAGCTGGGGAAGGCGGCCCGGTCGGTCAGCTGACCTACCAGGTAGTTGATGAAGTCGGTCAGGTAGCTACCCAGGAACATGGCCACCAGGATCATGATGAAGCCGTGCAGCAGGCTCTCAGGGTTGAGCTTGCGGGTGGGGATAGTCAGCAGAGAAGTGTTGATGTTGACGTCGTGGGAGGCTTCCTTCTCCATGAGGTTGTGCTTGATGATCAGGCGGTTAGCCAGGGGGCCACCCATGAGGGAGCCAGCGATCAGGCCGAAGGTCGCGGCGGTGTAGGCGACGGTTTCGGCGCCAACAACACCGGTTGCCTCAACCAGGGGTGCGATACCACCAGAGACGCCGTGGCCGCCGGTCATGGGGGTGGAACCGGTCATGAGGGCCAGGGCAGGCTCAATGTTGACGACGGGTGCCAGGGCAACAGCAACAATGTTCTGGAAGATGCAGAGGCCGGTGGCTACCAGCAGGAAGAGGCCAACCTTGGAACCGGCTTCACGCAGAACCTTGAGGGAGGCGCCGTAGCCGACGGTGGTGAAGAAGATGACCATGAAGAAGCTCTGCAGGGTAGTGTCGAACTCGATGGTCAGGATTCCGGTTTGGTTGAGAATCAGGTTGACGATGGAGAAGAGGAAGCCGCCGATGACGGGGGCGGGGATGGCGAAGCGCTGGAAGAAGTAGAAGCGGTTCTTGATCCACTGGCCGAGAATCAGCAGGATAACGGCCCAGCCAGCTGACTGGACCATGGTGAGTTCGAGGGTCATGTGTGTCCTTCTGTGTGAAGTTCTGGGGAAGTGCTGAAGCAAACTCCTTGTTTGGGTATTTCGTCTTCACACTATACGGGATATAAAGCCTACTGATTGAATCGGCTGGTGAGGGCCTGGTGGGGTGCCACCCGGGCCAGGGGAGCGGGCGGACGTCCGGGCGGGGCTATCTTGCGAAAAGCCCTATTTTTGCAAAATAGGTGAGCTAGGATGGTTGTCTATCTTGCAAAAATCCCTATTTTTGCAAGATAGCCGGGTCTGGTGGGAGTGCTATCTTCCCGAAGATCTTACTTTTGCAAGATAGGAGAACAGGTGACGAAGTATAGGACTCTCAAATCTATCTTCCATGAGCAGGGCAGGGAGGCTGCGGACCAAGAGGCTGCTCGGCGTCGGGAGGCCTGGTTCGAGACAGACTTTAGGCTGGGGGATAAGACCCTTTTTTATGCTGTGAACCGGCAGCTCTTACTTTTGCAGGAGCAGGTATTTAGCAATGAGAGGATTATTGAAAGCCTGGCCGCCGAGATTCCGTCTGCGGGGCAGCGGAGCTACCTCTATGAGCTGATTGCGCAGGAAATTTCAGCCACTAACGAGCTTGAGGGTATCCGTTCGACTCGCCAGCAGATTCAAGAAGCTCTTTCGGCTAGCCCAGCTGAGAAGAAAGAGTTTAGAGAAATTGCCCGGCTTTATTTGGAGTTTTCTCGGGGCAAGGTTGAGACACCCCTGAACCCGCAGGAAATTCGCCAGACTTATGACAAGCTTTTTGGTTCAGAAATCTCTGCTGAGGATGCCCTGGACGGGGAACTTTTTCGGGCTGGTCCCGTCTATATTCTGGATGGTTCTGGCCAGCAGATTCATGCTGGTTCGGCTAGTGAAGCAGAGATTTTCTCTCAACTTCAGGCCATGCAGGATCATCTGGAGGAAGATCAGGTATCCTTCCTGTTTTCTCGGCTGGCTGCTCATTTTATGTTCGAGGCAGTTCACCCCTTCTATGACGGCAACGGGCGTTTTGGCCGCTTTTTGCTGAGTGCCCAGTTGGGGCAGGCTCTTTCGGTCTATACAGTCTTAACCCTTTCCCACGTTATCAATCAGCAAAAAAGGGCTTACTACAAGGCCTTTACCGCTCTTGAAGACCCTCTGAATCAGGGGGAGGCGACTCTTTTTGTGCAGGTCATGCTGGGATTTATTCGGGATGCCCAGCTTGAGCTTATTAGTGATTTCTATGCTAAAAAACAGCTCATGAATGGTCTTTCAAATCGCATTAAGACCCTCCATGAGAAGAAAAAAGAACTCTCTTCTGGTGCCATTGATGCCCTATATGTGCTGGGACAGGTCCATCTTTTTGGTGGTGGTGCAGGTCTTGAGTGGGAGACTCTCAGGCAGTTGATGGAGAAGTCTCGGAATACAGTTCGAGCCTATATTGAGGAACTCGAGAAGCAAGAGCTTATAGGGAGGACATCCTCTCGGCCTCTGCGGGTGCGGTTGAGCCCGGCTGGCCGGGAACTGCTCCTGCTAGAAGACTCGTAGAATCTTATGTAATTACAAGATTTTCTGAGAGTAAGGAGCAACCGTGTCCCTAGCTGGCAAGAACCTTCTGGAGGGCCCAGCCCCCACCCACCTGCCCGCCGAACCCCAGCTGACTGAGCGCATCCAGGCGGGGGATAGCCCCGAAAATCTGGCCCGCGACTTCCCCAAGTCTTCCCTGGCCTGGGCCCTACTGGCCCAGAAGACCCTGGACCAGGGACGCACCCTAGAGGGTTACGCCTACGCCCGGGTGGGCTACCATCGCGGCCTGGACGCCCTGCGGGCCAATGGCTGGCGGGGTGCTGGCCCCATCCCGGTGGCGCATGAGCCTAACCGGGGCTTCCTGCTGGCCCTGCTGCTTCTGGGCCAGGCCGCCGAAGCTATTGGCGAGACGGACGAGGCTCAGCGGGTGGCTAAGTTTCTGGATGATTCTGATCCCGGCGCTCGCCAGGCCTTGAGCTAGCCGTTCCACATACTGGGACTTGTCTTGTCTCACAATGAGGGACTAGAGTGGTGGATAACACCCTTTCGATGACGAAAAGAAGAGGAGATCACCTCATGCGTATCGGTCTACCCCGCGAGATCAAGCCCCAGGAGCAGCGCGTCGGCCTCACCCCCGGCGGCGTCCTAGCCCTAACCCAGGCCGGCCACCAGGTCTTTGTTGAGAAGGACGCCGGTCTAGGCGCTGGCTTCGCCAACGAAGAATACGAGCAGGCAGGCGCCCAGCTGGTCAGCCAGGCTGAGGCCTGGGAGAAGGCCGAGATGGTGGTTAAGGTCAAGGAACCGATCTCACCCGAGTACCAGTACCTGCGCGAAGATTTGACCCTCTTCACCTACCTGCATCTGGCCGCTGATAAGCCCCTGACTGAGGCTCTGCTGGCTGCTAAGACCCGCGGTATCGCCTACGAGACTGTGCGCAATGGCCGGGCCCTGCCCCTGCTGCTGCCCATGAGTGAGGTGGCTGGTCGTCTGGCTGCCCAGGCTGCAACCCAGTACACCCTGGCTACCGAGGGTGGTCAGGGTATTCTGCTGGGCGGTGTGCCCGGTGTTGCCCCTGGCCGTGTAGTGGTTCTGGGTGGCGGCAACGTGGGTACTCACGCAGCTAAGCTGGCTGTGGGTGCTGGCGCCGAGGTGACTATTTTGGAGGGTTACGGCCCGCGCGTCCGTGAACTGGCTGATCTCTTTGGTTCGACTGCCCGGGTGCTGAACTCTACTCCGGCCAATATTGAGCGAGAAATCAAGGAGGCTGATGTCATTATTGGTTCGATCCTGGTGCCCGGCGCTAAGGCTCCTAAGGTGGTTCGCCGGGAGCACCTGGCTACCATGAAGCCCGGTACCCTGCTGATTGACGTGGCTATTGACCAGGGCGGTTGCTTTGAGACTTCTCGCCCCACCACCTATGCCGACCCCATCTATGAGGTGGACGGCATCCGCCACTACTGTGTGGCTAACATGCCCGGTGCTGTGCCCCGTACTTCTACCATCGCCCTGACTGACGCCACCCTGCCTTATGTGCTGAAGCTGGCTGCTGGTGTGGATGAGGCTCTGGCTCAGAACCCGGATTTGGCTCTGGGTCTGAACACGGACGCCGGCAAGATTACTTTTGCTGGTGTGGCTGAGGCCTTCCCGGATCTGCCTGCTGCCGCCTAGGCTTGAGCTTTTAGGCTGATTTGGCCCGTCTCTTTGACTCTTATGGGTTGAGGGGCGGGCCTTTGTTGTGGCTTGGTTCTTTGCCTTTGGAGTAGGGCATTGGAGAGTGGCTAAGGGGTACCAGACCTGTCTGGTCCCTGCTTCTGCCGCCCCCTCTGCTTGAGCGAATGTGCCAGTAAATCGATGAATGTGCCACAAAATCTCCCACATATGAAAA
>DKXC01000044.1 GCA_002492045.1 Micrococcaceae bacterium UBA7136 | reverse complement strand
AAGATGCTGGGCAAGTTCGCCAGCTACGTGGGAGCCCTGGAAGAAAAAGAGGGACGCCGCCTGCTGGGGGTTGAGGGTTCCTTCCAGGTGCTGGTCACTGGCCCGGCCCGGCAGGCTATGCTGAGCGGACGGGTGGACCGGGTTGAGCAGGACCGGCTGGGTCGCCTGGTCATCATTGATATTAAGACCGGCAAAAACAAGCCAACCAAGAAAGAAATTGAGCGTTTCCCCCAGCTGGCCGTCTACCAGGTAGCCCTGGCTGCCGGGGCAGCCCCCCAGCTGCTCAAACAGGCCCAGTCTGCCCCGGCCAGCCCCTCAGATTTGCCTGCCAATCCCAGCGGCGGAGCTGTTCTGCTCCAAATCGGAGACAAGAACAAGAGCTTCTCAGCCCAAACCCAGGAGGCCCTAGAAGCCGAAGAAAGCTGGGCCTGGGACTTAGTCCACCAGGCCGCCGAACTGATCTCTGGGGCCAGCCTCCAGGCCCGCCACGACCCGGCCAACCCCTGGGACTGCCGCCTGCCCCAGATCTGCCCCCTCTGCCAGCAGGGCCGACAGATTACCGTCCGCCCCACCCCCCAGATGCCAGGAGAAGAGCCCCATGCCTAAGACCCCCCAGCCCCGCCTGAGCCCCCAGGAGATTGCCCGGGCCCTGGGCCGTCCTGAACCCACAGCCGAGCAGGCCGCTGTGATTGCATCCCCCCTGACCCCCCACCTGGTGGTGGCCGGGGCCGGCTCCGGTAAGACAGCCACTATGGTGGACCGGGTGGTCTACCTGGTGGCTAACGGCCTGGTGCGGGCCGACCAGGTGCTGGGCTTAACCTTTACCCGCAAGGCTGCTGGCGAGCTGGGGGAGCGGATGCGCTCGCGGCTGGAGCAGCTGCGGCGGCTGGGGCTGATTGAGGCTTCTGCTGATGAGGACGAAATCCAGGCTGACCCGACCATCTCCACCTACCACTCCTACGCTAATAGCCTGGTCAAGACCTACGGCCTGCGGGTGGGCCTTGAGAATGATATCCAGCTGTTGGGGGAGGGCCAGCGCTGGCAGCTCATGGCCCAGATCGTGGAGAACTTCAAGGAGAGCCAGGCTATCCCCGACGAGCTGACCAGCAAGCAGACGGCGGTGGAGGAGAGCCTGAAACTGGCCTCTGAATGTGCCGAGCACCTGGTAGACCCCGACCAGCTCATTGCCTGGTGTCAGCAGTCCATCGAGATCCTGCAGCCCTTGGGCAAGGTGGGGCGTAAGGGCAGCGAAAAGGAGCGGGGCGGCCAGCTAGCTGCCCTCAAGGTGCGTATCTTCTATGCTGAGCTCATTAAGCGCTACCAGGAGCTTAAGAAGCAGATGCAGGTGCTAGATTACGGCGACCTGATTGCCCAGGCCGTCAAACTGGCCCAGCAGGTGCCCGAGGTAGCTGCCACCGAGTCCCAGCGTTTCAAGGTGGTCCTGTTGGACGAGTTCCAGGACACCTCCCACGCCCAGATGCTGCTTTTTTCTGCCCTCTTTGGTGAGAAGGAGGGGGAAGAGCCCCACCCGGTCATGGCCGTGGGTGACCCCAAACAGTCTATTTACGGCTTCCGGGGAGCCTCAGCTGGTCAGCTTTTCTCCTTCCAGACCTACTTTCCGCTCCCCTCCGGCCAGGAGCCCCAGGTTAGCTACCTGACCACGGCCTGGCGTAACGACCTGGCTATCTTGGATTTGGCCAACCGGGTGGCCCAGCCCCTGGCCCAGCAGCCTGACTGGGCTAGGGGAGAGAGCTCCCTGACCGTACCCGATCTGGCCCCCCGGCCCCAGGTGCAGCCGGGGCGTCTCCTGCTGGGTCTCTATGAGACTGAGAGCCAGGAGGCCGAAGCCCTGGCCCAGCTGGTAGACCAGCAGCGGCGCCAGCATGAGGGCCAGACCATGCCCACTATGGCGGTTCTCTGCAAGAAACGGAAGCAGATGGCCCCCATCTTAGAGGCCTTTGAGGCCCGGGGTATTCCCTACCAGGTGGTGGGCCTGGGCGGGCTGCTAGAGACCCCCGAAGTGGTGGATATGGTTTCGGTTCTGCAGGTTCTCTCTGACCCCGGACGATCGGACGCCCTCATGCGGATTCTGACCAGCCCCCGCTGGCGGCTGGGAGTGGCCGACCTGCTGGCCCTGGCTGACTGGGCTGGCTTCCTCAAACAGAGCCGGGAGAACGAGATTCGCTTTGGCATCGGCGAGGAGGACGCCCAGCTACGAACCGAGCAGGAAATCCTGGACGCTATGGAGACCCCGGCCGGGCAGGCTGCTGAGAGCAGCCGGGCGGCAGAAGACCTGGATATGGAGGCGGTACTGGCCTCGGCCGCCCCGGACGTCTCAGACCAGGCCTCCCTGGTAGAGGCCATCGAGACCCTGCCAGAGCCTGGCTGGGCTCATCCCCGTACCGGTCGTTCTATCAGCCGGGAGGGCCTGCGCCGCCTGGGCCAGATCGCCTCTGAGCTGGCCTATTTGCGGCAGCTGGCCCTGGACGATTTGACCAGCCTGCTCTACCAGATTGAGGCTACCCTGCTACTGGATATTGAGCTGGCTGCCCGGCCCGGAGCCAGGGCCCATACAGCCCGTCAGAACCTGGATGCCTTCTACCAGGCGGCCGCCCAGTACGAGGCTGGCGCCCCCCGCATCCAGGCCCTGCTGACCCTAGCTGGCGGGGTGGCAGAGGAAGAAAACAGTTTCTACCTGCCCGGCTCCTACTCCTCAGCGGCCAGTATCACCGGTTTTCTGGCCTGGTTGCAGGCTGCCCAGGAGCAGGAAAAGGGCCTGGATCCTGCCCCCGAGGCCCCCCGCCGGGACGCCGTCCAGCTACTGACTCTGCACGCCTCCAAGGGCCTGGAATGGGACCAGGTTTATATTCCTGCCCTGGCCCAGGGGAATTTTCCTACCCAAAAGCCTGAGCGCTGGCAGGGTGATAAGAGCGCCCTACCCTGGCCCCTGCGAGGAGACCGGGACTATCTACCAGCCTGGGAGCAGAACTTCTCTAACCTGGTAGAGCTTGATGAGGCTGCTGCTAGCGATAAGGAAACCACCCTGGACTACCGGCAGTTAGAAGACCGCCGCCTGGCCTATGTGGGCTTCACCCGGGCCCGCTCCCTGCTGGCCCTGACGTCTAGCTACTGGCAGGGTAGCCGGGAGACCCTGCTACAGCCCTCAGACTTCCTGCTGGAGACCAGAGACCTAGATCTGCCCGCCAGTCAGCTTGAGGTGTTGCACTGGCTACCGGAAGAGCAGGCTGGGGAGTCTAACCCCCAGGGCCAGCAGGTTCAGATGGCTCTTTGGCCCTATGACCCCTTTGAGGGGCCGCGGGTTGAGTCCTTTGAGAGCCTAGAGGCCCTGGATGCGGCTAGCTCCCGGG
>DKXC01000098.1:11536-13382 GCA_002492045.1 Micrococcaceae bacterium UBA7136 | reverse complement strand
CTGCTTACCTTCAGCCTGCTTAAGCAGCTTAGAGGAAACAGTGTAGACCTCAACGTTGGTAGCGGTACCGGCAGAAACGGTGGGGGTTGCCTCAGCGGTAGAAGTAGAGGTGATATCTAGGTTAGTGGTGTAAGAGAAAGACATACCAACCTTGGAGCCCAACAGCATCTCGTAGAGCTCAGGAGCCTGCTTCTTAAGGTCTTCACCGACTGGGATGACCATAGGAGCACTGGACTGAGTGTAGGTAGATCCCAGAGACTCGCCATTAGCCCCGTTGAAGACGGTGGCCTCAACCAGGACGTTATCGCCGTCCTCAATGGTTGCTCCCTGGCCCTCTTCAATCTTGTGGGCCTCGGTTGTATTAGCAGCAAAGGGGGTAGCAAAAGAAACGGAAGGTTCGGCTGTGGCCCCGTTAAGGCTGTAGTCAACATCAGAGAGCTTGCTTCCCTGCTGGGATCCGCAAGCAGTCAGGAGCAGGGCCATTAGGGCGGTACTAGAGACCAAGAGGCTGGTTTTCTTCTTCACTATCTTCTATCTTTCCTTCTCAGCTGGCACAAGCTGGTAGGCCTGGCCATCTATTTTTTCTCTGCCTAATCCTAGACCATTCAGCTGGATGCTGACTGGGCGGCAGCAGCCTTTTAGACCAGAGGTGTCGCCCACCCGCTGGCCTTGCTAGCAGGTAGGTCAGCTAGTAGGGCCTCTAACTGGCTATTCTCTGAGGCAAAGGGATCTGGGCAGGTCAGCACCTGGTGGGGACGGTTGTTGAGCTTGAGATGAACCCAGTCCACCGTGTAGGGCTCCCCTGCTGCCCGGGCTGCCTGGATAAAACGGCTGCGAACCCTAGCCCTGGTAGCTGGTGGGTTCACCGTTGCCCGGTCTATTTCCTGGGGATCTAGGAGAGTCAAAACCTGCCCCTTACGGGCTAGAATCCCGTAGACACCCCGCTGGGGGTCAATATCGTGGTAGGCCAAATCCAGTTGCTGGATGCGGGGGTCTGAATAGTCCACCGACCAGCGCTGGCAGTAGGTATCCAGGAGCTTTTTCTTAATAGCCCAATCAATTTCTCGATCAATCAGGCTGTGGTCGCCACTCTCAATAGCCTGCAAGGTCCGGCCCCAAAGCTCCAGAATGTAGGGGACGTCCGGGTGGTGGGCCCCCTTCTCTTCCACATAGTAGCTGGCCATCTGATGGTAGTAGAACTGCATGGTCAAGGCAGAGCTTTGGCTGCCGTCCGCTAGTTGAAGCTGGCTACCTCCGGTTAAGTCATGGGAGACCTGTCGTAGGGCCCGGGGAATATCTTTGAGAGCCAAATCTGCTAAGGGGTAGAAGTCCTCTAGCATGCGCAGCACCAGGTCTGTTGCCCCCATTTTGAGGAGGCTGGTGGCCTCAGACATGTTGGAGTCCCCGTTGATCAGGTGCAGGCGCCGGTAGCGGCTGGCGTCAGCGTGGGGCTCGTCCCTGGTGTTGATGAGGGGACGGGCCCGGGTCGTTGAGGTGGATGCACCCTCCCAGAGGTGGTCGGCCCGCTGGGAGAAGGAGAAGGAAGGACGTCCAGTCGGCGCCTGGTAGGAGGGCCAAGGCGGTGGGCCTGCAGGGTGAATTCTGCCAGAGCCTACCAGAATCTGCCGGGTGACTAGGAAGGGCAGAAGAGAATTGGATAGGCGGGAGAACTCGACCTTGCGTTCTAGCATGTAGTTCTCGTGGGAGCCAAAAGAGTTGCCAGCCGAATCTGTGTTGTTTTTAAAGAGGTAGATTCTTCCCTGGCGTCCCTCAGCTTCCAGCTGGTCCTGGGCTTGGTTAACCAGGTCATGGTAGAGGGCTTCGCCGGCCTTGTCTTGGATCAAGG
>DKXC01000098.1:8539-11259 GCA_002492045.1 Micrococcaceae bacterium UBA7136 | reverse complement strand
GGGCTAGTTGTCTCAGCGGTGGCGTACTCCGGGTGGGAGCCAACATCCAGGTAGAGTCTGCCCCCGTTGGGCAGAAAAACGTTAGAAGACCGCCACTGGTCTACCACCGGCTTGAAGAGAAGACGGGCGGTTTCCTCCGGTGAGAGGTGGTCCTCCCCCGGGCCCACATAGGTGATGCCGTACTCGGTCTCAAGCCCAAAGATTCGCTCTTGCATACTTCTTGCCTTGCTCAGGACCCAGGCCCTAGCCTACTGGCCGCCCTTCTGGACAAAACCCTTAACGAACTCTTCAGCGTTCTCTTCAAGCACGCCATCAATCTCAGCTAGAAGGTCGTCTACCTCAGTGAGGAGGTCCTGGTTGAGGGGAGCACTGTGGTTGGCCAAGGCAATATGCTCTTCAGTCTGCTGCTGTCCTTGGGCTTGCTGGGCTTGGATACGATCCATGATTTTTCTCTTTCCTTATTTCTCGGGGGTTAGAAGGGCTAAAAGTTGGTCGGCATGGGCTACACCCAGGTGGGGTTCTACCTGGGCTGCGGTAAAGGCGGCCGGTTCGCTCATAGTCAGCCGCTGAATTTCTACAGCCAGGGGGTTACGAACAGCCAGACTGTCCCAATTGGCTCCCACCAGTTCCTGGGGCCAGCGGGAAACCAAGGTTCCGCGGAGGAAGGCCCGGGTATCGCGAGGGGGAGAAGCCAAGGCTGCACTTATCTGGTGATCGGTCAGTAGGGTCTTCATGCGTCCCAGGGCCACCAGCTTATGGTAGAGGCCCTTGGCCGGGCGGACGTCGCTGTATTGCAGGTCGATAGCGGCCAGTTTCGGGTCAGACCAGGCCAGGCCCTGAGCCACATAGGAAGACATGAGGGCATACTTAGCTACCCAGTCCAGACGGTCAGCTAGGGTTAAGAAGTTAGCTTCAAGCTCATCCAGTACCTGCTCCCAAAGATCTAGAATCTCCTGGGTCTGGGCATCTGGCTCCTGCTCCAGCTGACGGCTAGCCTCCAGGTAGGCCCGCTGAATCTCTAGGGCAGTCATCTGGCCACCCCCCGCCAGGGGCAAAGGAAGCCGGAAGGTCAGATCCCGACTAACCATCTGCATGGCCGCTACCGGGTCAGCCAGCTTCACCAGCGGAGCTGCCCCCGCCTCAATCAGGTTCAGCACCAGAGCCATGCTGCCGAACTTAAGCAGATTACTGTAGTGAGAGAAGTTAGCGTCCCCGCTGATTACATGCAGGCGACGGTATCTAGACCCCTCAGCATGGGGCTCATCCCGGGTATTGACCAAAGGACGGCGAATAGTAGTCTCTAGGCCCACCGTCCGCTCAAAGAAATCTGCCCGCTGAGACAGCTGAAAACCAGGCTCCTGCCCAGCAGTCCCCAGGCCCAGGCGTCCGGCCCCAATCATGACAATCCGGGTAGCGAAAAAGGGCAGAAGGCCAGCTACTAGCTGATCAAAGTCCAGGCTCCGGGGCAGTAAATAGTTCTCGTGCGAACCGTAGGCCTGGCCCTTACCATCCGTATTGTTCTTATAAAGGTTAATAAGGGGCATGGGCAGGGACTCAGCCTGATCAGCCCGGGCAATAGCCTCCACCGTCCGGGCCGCCAAAAGATCACCGGCAGCATCCCAGAGGACAGCATCCCGGGGGCTAGTTACCTCAGGTGAAGAATACTCAGGGTGGGCATGATCCACATAAAGCCGGCCTCCATTGGGCAGAACCGAATTCATGGTGACCTGCTCCCAGTCAATCCGCTCACCAAAATGCCCGGCCTCGCTCAGGGCCTCAGCAGCAATATCCTCGCTGGTCAGCACCCGAGACTGGTGGGTTAGCTGGCTGGGGTGGGCCTGTTCCTGGGCCTGGGCAAAACCCCGGGCATCCTGCAGGGGAGACTCCGACCCATAATCCCAGGAAGCCTGCCCGGCAGCAGCCAAATCCTGACGGAAAAGAGCATCATAAGTGTTAACCACAAAAGCCGACAGGACCGTCGGATTAGCCCAGGGCTGGGAAGGGGCAAAAACCCCGTACTCGGTCTCAGAACCCATAATCCGTTTCACAGACATTGCTAGGCCCCCTGCCCCTTAGCCGGATGCACAGCCAGCAGGGGCTGACGGCGCCCCGCCGAAGCCAGAACATCCAGCACCTCAGCCAGCTGGGGCAGCTCCAGCTGATCCTCAAACTCAGACCGGGCAGTCTCCAGCAGATGCTCCAGACTCAAACCTTCAGGCCGGCCCGCCAGCAAATCCTTAATAGCCAGCTTCTTAGCCTGGTCCACAATATTGCGGATGACCGCCCCCGACAGGAACTGCCCCCGATGCAACCAGCCCAGACTGCCATCCTCAAACTCAAGCTTAAGGTAACGGTTAGACTCAGCCTCAGAGAAAAGATCAGCCACAACCTGCTCAACCAGCCAGGCCACCGCCTCCTGCCGGCTAGCATGAGCCGCCAAAAGACCAGGAGCCAAAGGCAAATCATCAGTCAGGTAAAGAGCAAAAATCTCAGCAGCCCCCACCTCATCAGGCCGCCCCACCCGAATCTTCAAATCAAGCCGACCAGGACGCAAAACCGCCGGATCAATCATATCCTCACGGTTAGTCGCCCCAATCAGAATCACATTATCCAGGGCCTCAACCCCATCAATCTCAGTCAAAAGCTGAGGCACAATAGTCGTCTCAACATCCGAAGAACGGCCAGAACCCCGCCGCCTAAAAAGAGCCTCCATCTCATCA
>DKXC01000098.1:0-8220 GCA_002492045.1 Micrococcaceae bacterium UBA7136 | reverse complement strand
ATCCATCTCATCAAAGAAAACCACTACCGGGTGACCAGCCTGAGCCTTAGCACGGGCAGCAGCAAAAATATCCCGCACCTGCCGCTCCGTCTCACCCACATACTTATCCAGCAGCTCAGGACCCTTAATATTCAAGAAATAGCCCGTCCTAGCTACCCCACTTGAGCCCTCAGCCACCCGATCAGCCAAAGACCGGGCCAAGGCCTTAGCAATCAGAGTCTTACCATTACCAGGAGGGCCAAAAAGCAGGATGCCCTTAGGCGGAGTCAAACGATAACGCCGGTAAACATCAGGGTGCAAAAAAGGCAACTCTAAGGCATCCCGAATCAGCCCAATCTGAGAGGACAACCCACCAATATCCTCATAGGAAATATCAGGTACCTCCTCCAGTAGCAGATCCTCAACCTCACTCAACTGCACCCGAGAAGTCACCATCTGCACCCGAGAATCATAAGTCACCTGATCCCCCGCCTTCAGGCTCACCCCCTCCAAAGCAGCAGAAACCCGGGCCAACACCCGAGACTGATTACCCGTCTCAAGCACCAGCTGCCCAGAATCCAGAACCTCCCGCACCGTCACAAGATCCCCATAGGCCTCAAACCCCAAGGAAACAACAGCCCGGCTCTGGTCATCCAAAAGCACAGTCATACCCACCGCCAGCTCAGAAACCGGCAGCAAGGGAGAAGGTGTCACCCGCACCAGCCGTCCGCCCAGCCAAACATCCAGGTAATCCTCCCGCTCAGCCGGGGTAGCCCCCTCAGCCAAATCCTGGTAGGTCATAGCCGACGCATGCACCCCCAGCACCAAAGCAGAACTCAAAGGCGGAACCACCTGCTGCGACAAAGACAAGCGCAAATGCTCAATCTCGCTCTTGGTCCGGCGCAAAGCCTCCACCAGCTTCTGATTCCGGTCAGTCGCCTCCCTCAGCTGCCGGTCCAAAAGCCGACGCTGATCCTTAGCCAAATTAAACTGCCGCAAAAGCCGCTGATAATCAGCAGCCTCCCCCGACCCAAGAGAAAGATCAGACACCGCTCCTAGCCCTCCTGCTCCCCAGCAGCCTCAGCCGCCCGACGGGCAGCCGCCTGAGCATCCCGCCCAGCCCGCCGCAACTTCCGATCAGAAACCTGCCGCTCCCCCAAAGCAACCGGGGTCCAGGCCTGCAAATCCTCTTCCGAAAAATCAGTCTTAGAAGCCCGACGCTTAGGCGCCAGACGCTCCGCCCCATCCGCCAAACGACGGGCCGTAATCAAGAAACCAGTATGGGCCACCATCCGGTGATCAGGACGCACTGCCAGACCCTCAACATGCCAACCCCGCACCATAGTCTCGTGAGACTCAGGCTCCGTAAAACGACCATCAGCCCGCAGGGCCTCAGCCACCCGAGACAGCTGAGTCACCGTGGCCACATAACAAATAATGACACCACCAGGAGCCAAAGCAGTCGCCACCGCATCCAGGCACTCCCAAGGCGCCAGCATGTCCAGCACCGCCCGATCCACGCTGCCAGGCTCCTCAACCTCACCCAGAGCCTCAGCCAAATCTCCCAGAGTCAAAGACCAGGCCGGATGCTGACCACCAAAGAAAGTCTCAATATTACCCCGAGCAATATCAGCAAACTCCTCCCGACGCTCAAAAGACCGCAAATGCCCCTGATCCCCCACAGCCCGCAACAAGGCAATAGACAGGGCACCAGAACCAACCCCAGCCTCAATCACCCGGGCGCCAGGGAAAATATCAGCCATAGCCACAATCTGACCAGCGTCCTTGGGGTAAACCACGGCCGCACCCCGAGGCATAGACAGCACAAAATCCTTATAGAGAGGACGCAGAACCTGAAACTTAAAACCCTCAGAGTTCTCAAGCACCGTACCCTCAGGATGGCCAATCAGCTGACTGTGCTTAAAAAAGCCCCGGTGGGAATGGTACTCCCCGCCCTCCAGCAGGGTAATGGTAGTCATGCGACCTCGTTCGTCAGTGAGCTGGACGCGCTCGCCAGCACGGAAGGGGCCACGGCGGTTGATGCTGCCGGTAGGGGTAGTCATAGCTTCTTCTGTCTTTCTGGATAAGAAATGAGTTTTCTTCCCTATTCTCTCAGATAGGGGGTCTGCTAGCTAGCGGGCTGAAAGCTGCTGGGCGATCTCTTGGCCCAGAATCGCTCCCACGACCTGCCCCCTATCCTCTACCAGCCAGGCTGGGGCCTGCTGGAGCTCCTGGGGCAGGCGGTGGGAGAGATATCCCTGGTAGTGGTCCAGGACGTCCAGGTAGCCCAGGTTCAGGGGCAGGGGCTCAGGAGCTGCTTCTAAGGAAAAGGAGAGCAGGGGCTGGGACAGCTGGGAGGCCTGGCTGAGTTTCAGCAGCTCGGGAGAGATGAGGTAGGAAGAAGCTTGATATTGAATCCAGGGCAGGGAAATCCCGTCCCAGTTTGTTAGAAACTCCCCCAGGGTCTGCTCCGGACCGACCTGGATAACCGGGCAGGTCAGGCTAGCAACCGACAGGGGGTGGGCTGTCTCCCGGTTAAGGGCTAAACGCTGAGAGTTCTTAGAGGCAGAAGAAAAAAGAAAGTAGGCCAGGGCTGCCGAAGCCAGCAGGAGGAAGGGAGAGCTGTACCAGCCCTGCCCCAGAACCAGAAAGACCAGAAGGGCCAAGAGAAGATAGTTAGCGTAGGTGCTGGCCTTAAGGCCGCTGGACCGGCGTCCGGTCAGCTGGGTGACTAGGGCCTCTAGAATCAGGCCACCGTCTAGAGAGGAGGCCGGAAGCAGGTTAAAGATACCCACCGCCAGGTTAAGCTGGGCCCCCAGGAGAAAGCCCAGGGTTTGAGGGCTGGCAGTCTGCTGCCAGATCAGGTAGCTGAGGGCTGCCAGTAAAAAGTTAGTGAGGGGCCCACCCAGGGCTACCAGAATAGAGGTGGGGGCTGAGCCGGTGGTCATGAGGGTCTGCCCGCCCCAGATATTGAGGGAGATTGAACGAACGGTCAGGCCCTGCCAGCGTCCTAGGAGGGCGTGAACCAGCTCGTGTAAAAAAACTCCCAGACCCAGCAGTAGGAGCATAAGACTAGCCGCCCCGATAGCCTGGCTACTGCTTAAGGAGGGCCAGGCGGACAGCTGCTGACTGTAAACCAGCAGTAGCAGAAGACTCAGGAGGAACCAAGAGGGCTTAATGTAGATGGGGGCCCCGCTGATTCGTCCTACCTGTAATCCCTGACTCATCTTTTCTCCTCTGCATCTGGGTTTATCTTCTAAGTTTATGGGCTCTAGCTTAGGGCAGGAGGCTGGGGGTAGACTGGGACGAATGATGATTCCCTCCCTGCCCCAGAACCTCCTGGCCAGTCTGCCCAGTCACCAGGAGGAAAAGACTGTCCTGCTCCTTGCCTTAGAAGGCTGGAATGACGCAGGTGAGGTAGCAACAGATGCTGTGACCTGGTTACAGAAGCAGTTTTCGGCTAGCCCCTACCAGGGGTTTGAGTCCGAATCCTACTATCTCTACACCGAAACCCGTCCCCAGCTAGAGGCAAGCCCAGACGGGGGACGGGCCATCAGCTGGCCAGAGACTCGCTTCTTTAGTTTCATGCCCCGGCAGGGCCTCAGGATTATCACTCTGCTGGGTCCAGAACCCAACCTGAACTGGAAGTCCTACCGGGACCAGGTGCTTGAGCTAGCCCGTCGAGAAAAGGTTGACTTGTTCATCCTGACCGGCTCTCTGCTGGACGAGGTGCCCCACACCATGGATTTCCCCCTGGCTGTCAGCAGCGAATCAGCTGAGTTGCAGGCCCTCACCGGCCTGGAAGCAAACAGCTACACCGGCCCCACCGGCATGGTGGGTGTCCTGGCCCAGGCTGCTGCCCAGGCCCAGTTGGCCTCTCTTTCTCTCTGGGTCTCTATCCCCCACTATCTAGCCCACCCGCCCCAGCCCAAGGGGCTCCTAACCCTGGTCAAAGCTTTAGGGGAGATTCTGGCCCTAGACCTGCCCCTCAAGGGACTCGAGGCAGACCTTGAGAGCTGGGTTCAGAGCAGTCAGGACCTGCTAGAAGAAGAGCCTGAGCTACGAGCCTACGTCCAGCAGCTCGAGAGTAGCCGGGAGGCCCAGCAGGATATGCAGGATCTACTCAAGGTGGATATAGCCGCCGAGTTTGAACGCTTCCTCAAGGGGAAGGGTAACTCGGCGGCTTAGGCCCTGTTTCTGCTGCTAGAGGGCCAGGCCCAGGCGGGCCAGCAGCAGGTCCTTGACCAGCTGGCCACCTGATCCGCCCCCTTCCAAGACGCCCTGGGCCCAGGCGTCCACAGCCTCCAAGGCTGCCGGGCTGTTAAGGTTCTGGGCCAGAAGCTGGCGAACCTGCTCCAGCAGGGCCAAGGAGGCCTCATCCGGTTCCCCTGCTGCCGCCGCTAGGGCAGAGCGGTACAGTTCCAGCCGCTGTTGGGCCTGTTCTAAGAGGGCGTCCTCCCAGAACCAGTCGTCGGCATAGTGGTTGGCCAAAATCGCCAGACGGATAGCGACCGGCTCTACCCCAGCCTTGCGCAGGTTAGACACAAGCACCAGGTTGCCCAGGGACTTGCTCATCTTTTCTCCGTCTAAGCCCACCATGCCGGTGTGCATGTAATGACGGGCCATGGGCTGGCCGCTGAGGGCAAAGGAGTGGCTGGCGCCTAGGTCGTGGTGGGGGAAGATGAGGTCTGAGCCGCCACCCTGCACCGAGAAAGGCGCGCCCAGGTAGGTCTGGGAGATAACACTGCACTCAATATGCCAGCCAGGACGTCCCCGTCCTACCGGGCTCTCCCAGGCGGGTTCACCGTCACGCTCCACCCGCCAGAGCAGAGGATCTAGGGGGTTCTTCTTGCCCTGCCGCTGGGGGTCTCCCCCGCGCTGGGCAGAAATCTCTAGCATTTCTTCTAGGCTGTAGTGGGCAACCTGCCCTAGCTGCCACCCTTGCTCACTCTGGGCACCTAGGGCGTTGGCTGCGTCCAGGTCAAAGTAGATGTCACCGTCCGGCTGCTGCTGGCCCTGGGCATCGACAAAGGGCACCCGGTAGGCCAGGCCTGCTTCTAGCAGCTTCTCAACAGCCTGAGCTACCTGGGGCACAGAGTCCACCACGCTGACGTAGTGGTTAGGAGGAATAACCTGCAGGGCTTCCATATCGGTACGGAAAAGGTCGATTTGATCCTGGGCTAGTTCCTGCCAATCAACCCCGGTGGCCTGGGCCCGTTCTAGTAGGGGGTCGTCCACGTCGGTGACGTTCTGGGCAAAACGAACCGGAACCCCGGCGTCCCGCCAGGCCCGGTTGAGCAGGTCGAAGGCCAGGTAGGTGGCGGCGTGACCCATGTGGGTGGCGTCGTAGGGGGTAATGCCGCAGACGTAGAGGCTGGCTTCTTTCTCTGCTTCTAGCTCCTCGAGCTGGCCACTGGCGGTATCAAAAATTTTGGGTAGGGGTGCCCTACCGGGAAGTTGGGGGATGCTGGGTTCTTGCCAGGCGCGCATAGGGAAGGTGGCCTTTCAGGTCTGCTTGTTTTTCTTCTCTGAGGCTTATTCATTAGGTCGGGCTAGGCTCGCAGACTCGCGCTTGCCGTCACCCTCTCGCCTCGTAAACTCGGCGATTCACGCCAGCCCCGATGCCAACGGCATCGCCGCGAGTCTGCCTTCGCCTACCCTTATGAATAAGCCTCCATATATGCCAAATACATCTAAAAGCGTTGTTGACAATGGTGAAATAAATATATTTTATTTTGGGGATGCAAGCAGGGATGGCTATTTGTGCAGTTTGAAGAGAAGTCGAAATATATCAAGGGAGCAACTCGATACGAATTTTAGGCAAATTTGTGCACAGATAAGCCAAACTGCTGTCATTGCGAGTAGGAAGCATGAAAATGTCAGAAAGTGTAGCTGGCAGCTTGGTTTGTGTATGTTTCTAACTGTTATCTGTGGAGCTGTTTTTATTTTGGGTGTTTAAATATTTCCAATTATTAACTGCTGGATTTTTCCTTAGGGAAATAAAGAGCCCTCCCCTGAGCCAGCCCCATCGGAAGGGCAGGCTACTAGGGGAGGAGCCACGAGACAGAAGTGGGCAGAAATTCCTTAGAAGGCACCCACGCTGTCGATTAGGATGACGGGGGCGCCAGCCTCGTCTGAGGCTGCCAGGTCAACCCGGGCTCGGATCCCAAAATCGTGGTTATCCTCAGGGTCCGAGAAGGTCTGTTCTGCCGCCCAGAAGCCCTGACCGCCGCCAGACTCATCCAGCTTAAAGAGCTTGGGGGAGCGGGCCTCAGCATCCGTATAGAGATCCTCATACTCCTCAAAATAATCGTCCATGGCCTCAGCCCAGCGGTCAGCATCCCAACCAGACAAGTCACCATCCAGCTCACCCAGGATCCTGTCCCGCTCATCAGCAAAAAGCTCCACCCGGCGGAAGAGGGCATTACGAACCATGACCTTAAAGGCCCGAAGATTAGCCGTCACCTTGGGGGCCGTCTCAGCCACTAGCTCCTCTAGGGTCTCCTGCACCGGGGCTACCTCCTCACCGGCAGCTAGCTTCTCCCACTCATCCACCAGGGAGGAGTCAGTCTGGCGAACAATCTCGCCCAGCCAGGCGATAATATCCTCCAGATCCTCATTGAGGGCGCTGGTGGGCAGGGTCTGGCGCAGGGCCCGGTAAGCATCCGACAGGTAGCGCAGGAGAATACCCTCAGACCGCTCCAGCCCATAGAACTTAATGTAGTCGCCAAAGCCCATAGCCCGCTCGTACATGTCCCGCACCACGCTCTTAGGCTCTAGCTCAAACTCCCGCAGGTAGGGGGCCGAAGACAGGTAGGTCTCAAAGGCCTGTTCTAGCAGGTCAGCCAGGGGCTGGGGGTAGGTCACCTTATCCAGCTCAGCCATCCGCTCGTTATAATCCAGCCCGTCAGCCTTCATCTCAGCCAGGGCCTCGCTCTTGGCCTTCTTCTCCTGGGCTAGCAGCACCTGCCGGGGACGCTCCAAGATAGCCTCCAGTACAGAGACAGCATCCAGGGCATAAGAATCAGACTCAGGGTCCAGCAGGGTCAGGGCACCCAGGGCAAAAGGGGCCAGGGGCTGGTTAAGGGCAAAGTTCTCCTGCAAAGAGACCGTCAAACGGACCTTGCGGCCAAACTCATCCGGGGCCTCTAGCTCCTCAACAACCCCACCAGTAATGAGCTCCTGAAAGAGGGCAGCAGCCTGCTCTTTCAGGGCTTCCTTGCGGGCCTCAGACTCGTAGGAGGCCTCAATCAGCCGGTCAACAACCGCATAGGGGTCGGCCTGCCGCTGCAAAATATTCAGCAGCATAGAGTGAGTCATAGTGAAAGAAGAAGTCAGGGCCTCAGGGGCTGAAGAGATCAGCTGGTCAAAGGTCTTATCGCTCCAGGCCACAAAACCCTGGGGTGGTTTCTTCTTCTTGCCCCGTAGAGACTGGGCCATCCGCTTCTGGTCACCATCAAACTTGGCATGGGCCTTAGCGGTCAGCCGCTCATTCTCAATCTCATGCTCAGGGGCCTGAGCCACCACATAGCCAGAGGTATCGAAACCGGCCCGGCCAGCCCGGCCCGCAATCTGATGGAACTCACGAGACTTGAGCCGGCGGGTACGCTGGCCATCAAACTTAGACAAGGCCGTCAAAAGCACCGTCCGAATCGGCACGTTAATGCCCACACCCAGGGTGTCAGTACCGCAAATAACCTTGAGCAGGCCAGCCTGGGCCAGCTGCTCCACCAGGCGACGGTACTTAGGCAACATGCCGGCATGGTGAATACCAATCCCGTTCTTTAGGTAGCGCTGTAGCTGCTGGCCAAAGCCGGCTGAGAAACGGAAGCCCGCAATCAGCTCCTGAATCTTCTGCTTCTCCTCCTTAGAGGCAATGGCCAGGCTCATGAGGGCAGAGGCCGTATCAATAGCCTGCAACTGCGAAAAGTGAACAATATAGACCGGCGCCTGGTGAGTTGAGACCAGTTCAGCTACCGTCTCGTTGAGCGGCTCCTTAGAGTAACTGTAGGAGAGGGGGATAGGCCGCTGCTGGCTAGAGACCAGCTCGGTGGGCCGTCCAGTCAGCTTGGTCAGATCCCGCTCAAAATGGCTGGTGTCGCCCAGGGTAGCGCTCATGAGCAGAAACTGGGCCTGGGGCAGGTCCAGCAGGGGCAGCTGCCAGGCCCAGCCCCGCTGCGGGTCAGAGTAGAAATGGAACTCATCCATGACCACCTGGGTCAGGTCGGCGTCCGGGCCCTC
>DKXC01000091.1 GCA_002492045.1 Micrococcaceae bacterium UBA7136 | reverse complement strand
GCTCGCCGCATCCCTCTCGACTGCTTCGCAGTCGATTCAGGCCAGCCCCCAGGCCAGCGGCATCCCCACGAGTCTGCCAGCGCCTGCTTCATGAATAAACTTCCTCAAGACCGGGCAGGAACCAGGTGCAGGCAAACATCTTGGCCCAGCCTGCGGACGCCTAAATCCAGCCCAGAATCATCTAGCTGCCAGGGTCGGTGCTGGGCCAGGGTCTCAATCCCAAGTGGGCCCACCGCCGGCCTACCCTGGCCCAGGAGCTTAGGGGCCTGGTACCAGTAGAGTTCATCCACCAGGTCAGCCTGTATGAGGGCAGTGATCAGGGTAGGCCCGCCCTCCACTAGCAGGTGGTCGATACCCCGTCCCTTCAGATCGGCTAGGATGGCCGCTAAATCTCGGCTGGTATAGTGCAGGGCCTTGCCCTCAGCAAGCGCCCGGCCCAGGTAAGAATCAGCAGGTAGAGAACCCCGACCTACCACCACCCGCAGGGGCTGAGAAGCAGACAACGAACCGTCAGCCTCCCTGGCCGTCAGCTGGGGGTTATCAGCCAGAACCGTGCCTGTGCCCACCATGATGGCCTCAGCCCTGGCCCGCAAACGGTGGCCGTCCGCCCGGGCATCCGGCCCAGTGATCCACTGGCTAGACCCGTCGGAAGCTGCCACGTAGCCGTCCAGAGTCGAAGCGATCTTGGCGGTCACAAAGGGACGGCCCTGCCCACTGGCAAGCAGCCAGCGCTCATTAAGGGCCCGGGCTTCTTCCTCCAGCAGACCTCCCCGCACCGTCAGGCCCTGCTGACGCAGGTAATCAGCCCCACCAGCAGCCCGCGGGCTCTCATCCGGGCAAGCATAGACCACCTCTGCTAGCCCGGCCTGGGCGATTAGCTGGGAGCAGGGCCCCGTCCGGCCCCGGTGGTTGCAGGGCTCCAGGGTAACAAAAAGCCGGCAGCCAGCTGGGTCTAGGCCCCGCTCATAGACCTTGGTCAGCAGATCCAGCTCAGCATGCGGATGACCCGCGCCCCAGTGAAAACCGGTCTCGAGCAGCTGTCCGTCCGGCGACAGCAGAACCGCCCCCACCAGGGGATTAGCCCCACGCACCCCATCAGAGGCATAGTGCAGGGCCAAGCGCATGGCCTCGGCATCACTGAGAAGCTCCTGGCCCAGTGCCTCCGGCCTCATGAGCGGACGTCCACAGTCGGGTCAGGGAAGGCAGTCTCAACCTGGGCCTTGCCCAGCTCCCGGTTGCGGGTACGCCACCAGACAAAGAAGCCCACCAGGGTAAAGCCCCCGTAGAAGAGGTACATGAAGGCGCTGGCGTAGTAGCCGGCCGACCAGAGCAGGGGCACGCCCACAATATCCACGGCCACCCAGACCAGCCAGAACTCTACCCAGCCCTTAGCCATACCGTAGGTAGCCAGCAGGGAGCCGGTAAAAATCCAGGCGTCCGACCAGACCGGCTCATAGGAACCCAGGGCCCTAAAGAGGGGGGTCAGAAGGCCCGTACCCAACAGCATGAAGGCCAGCATGAAGGCCCGTTCCCGCCAGGAAGCCCACTGGGGAATGACCGCCGCCCCGTCCTGCTGGCCCCCAGCCTTGCGGGTCTGGCTCCAGCGGTACCAGCCCCAGATGGAGACGGTAATAAACATGACTTGACGGCCCGCCTGCCCCAGCAGGTTAGCGGTACCATAGGCCGGGTCAAAGAAAGTGCCCAGAAAAACAGTCAAAAGGAGCAGGTTGCCGACGATGCCAACCGGCCAGGCCCAGACTTTACGGCGCATACCGCCCAGGGCAGAAAGCAGGCCAAAGACGTTACCAAGCACTTCGCGCACCAGCAGGGTCTGGCCTGAGCCGACCTCCAGCTGAGCGTCAAAGAGCCACTTCAGAAAATCCATTCGTTCCTCCTGAATAGTGGCTCCGGGGGAACAAACGGCTAGCCCACGGTGGGCAGGGCCCAGCCGCAGGGTCAGTTTGCTCGTGCTACCTTCCATCCAGACTTTACTGTCGGTGCAGGAATTTCACCTGCCAGGTCCCCTCCCCTAGCTAGGGGTAGAGGATTAGCGGACTGTCACCGCCGGTTCGGAATTTCACCAGGTCCCGGAGCACGATATTTTTATCTGTCCCACAAGTTATAGCATGTGACACAGGCCAAGCGCCAGGGGTCGGGCTGGTCAAGGGTATGCTGGATAGAAGTTTTTACCCCCTAGCAGTCGCAGGAAAGTCACAGGAGCATGGAAAACAAGCAGGCCAATATTCAGAAGCGAGACACCACCTTCAAGCAGGAGCACGGGGCAGTCTCCCACGCCCTCAAGCGTCGCCCCGCCCAGGCCATCGACCGGGCTGTTACCGGGGCCGGACGACTGCTAGCCGAAGACCAGGCCAAGCAGGCCCTCAACGTCCTGACCCTGGTCAAGCCCATTCTGGCCAGCCAGCCAGAAGACCAGCAGCTAGCCTACTGGCAGGCCATGACCCAGATTCAGCTGGCCCTGGGCAACCAGCAGGCTGCCGCCCGGGCCCAAGAGCAGGCCCAGATAATCTCAACCCACTAGCCTGCCTCCCCAGAAATCTAGTGGCGGTGGACGCTGGCAGCTGCCTGCCGCAAACCAGCAATAGCGGCCTCTAGGTCATCATCAGCCCCATAGACCGAAGAACCCGCCACAAAGCAGGTAGCCCCGGCCTCAGCCGCCCGCACAATGGTCTCAGAGGTGATGCCGCCGTCTACCTGCAAGATCAGGTCTGCCCCGCTACCCTCAATAGCTTGGGCCGCCCGGCGAATCTTAGGCAGGGTGACATCCAGGAAGGCCTGTCCACCGAACCCAGGTTCTACGGTCATGACCAGCAGTATGTCTAGCTCGGTCAACATATCCAGGTAGGGTTCTACCGCTGTGGCCGGGCGCAGGGCCATACCCGCCTTGGCACCACCCTCGCGCAGGCTGCGGGCCAGCTTAATAGGGGCGGTAGCAGCCTCAGCGTGGAAGGTGACCGACTCGCAGCCCACCTCAGCATAGGCCGGGGCCCAGCGGTCGGGGTCCTCAATCATGAGGTGAACATCAAAAGGTAGGGGGGAAACCTCCTTGAGCCGTTTGACCACCGGCAGACCCCAGGTCAGGTTAGGAACAAAATGCCCGTCCATGACGTCGATATGGGCGGCATCAGCCGTGGAAATAGCCTCTAGCTCCTGCCCCAGGCGGGAGAAGTCTGCTGAAAGAATGGAAGGGTTAATGAGGCAGGTCATGCGGGTGTGCTCCTTGAGCTGGTTGCTTCTTCTGTCCCCATCTTAGTCTCCCCACCAAGAGACAAAAGAGTGACCTACACCATGTAAATCTAGTCTGATGGGCAGAAAGCCCAGAAAATCTGTCTCAGGGGGCGTTTAGAACTTGATACAAGCCAAAACATAACCTAGTGTCGTTTCAACCACATCAAAAATACATCCACACAAGACATCCATACATCTAACCGTGAGGTTACTTCAATGAACGCAGTTCTCTTAGCCGTCCTCGTCATGCTGGCACTCTCGGCGGCTCGAGTCCACGTCGTCCTGGCCCTCTTCATCGGAGCCCTGGTTGGCGGCCTAGCCGGTGGTCTAGGACTGGACGGAACCATGGTTGCCTACCAGGAAGGCCTAGCCGGCGGCGCTACCCTGGCCCTCTCCTACGCCCTACTGGGTGCTTTCGCCATGGCTGTCTCTAGCTCTGGCCTGCCCCAGCTACTGGCGCAGAAGGTGATCGACAAGGTTGGTTCTCAGAACGAAACCACCAACCAGCGCATCGAATTTGGGGTCAAGTGGACCCTGCTGGCCGGTATTCTGGCCATGTCCATTATGTCCCAGAACCTGATTCCGGTTCACATCGCCTTTATTCCCCTGATTATCCCGCCCCTGCTGGCTGTCTTCAACCGTCTGCAGCTAGACCGCCGTCTGGTCGCCTGTGTGCTCACCTTCGGCCTGGTCACCACCTACATGTTTATCCCGGTGGGCTTCGGCTCTATCTTCCTCAACGATATTCTGCTTGAGAACATCCGCCTGGCTGATGCCCAGGGTGTGGTCCCCCAGGATATTAATGTCATGCAGGCTATGGCTATCCCGGCTTTGGGCATGGTCTTTGGTCTGCTGGTGGCGGTCTTCATCTCCTACCGCAAGCCCCGCAGCTACCAGCAGGCTGAGCTGACTACCGGCGTCCAGTCTGAGACTCAGGAGATTTCTTCCTTCAAGATCGCTATCTCTGTGGTCGCTATTCTGGTGGTCTTTGTAGTTCAGGTGGTAATGCAGGCTTCTGGTATGGAGGCTAACTCCCTACTGATTGCCTCCCTGCTGGGCCTGACCATCTTTATGGTTTCTGGTGCGGTTGAGTGGCGCCGGGCTGATGATGTTTTCACCGCCGGCATGAGGATGATGGCCATGATTGGTTTTATCATGATTTCGGCCCAGGGTTTTGCGGCCGTCATGAAGGCCAGCGGCCAGATTGAGCCCCTGGTCACCGCCAGCGCCGACATGTTCGCTGGCAATAAGGGTGTAGCAGCCTTTGCCATGCTGGTAGTGGGCCTGATTGTGACCATGGGTATTGGTTCTTCCTTCTCTACCCTGCCCATTATCGCCAGCATCTACGTTCCGCTCTGCCTGGCCTTGGGTTTCTCTCCCCTGGCCACTGTCTCCCTGATTGGTACCGCAGGTGCCCTGGGTGACGCAGGTTCACCGGCCTCAGACTCTACCCTGGGCCCGACCGCCGGTCTCAACGCGGACGGCCAGCACGACCACATTCGGGATTCTGTCCTCCCCACCTTCCTGCACTACAACCTGCCCCTGCTGCTAGCCGGTTGGGTAGCAGCCATGGTGCTCTAGGTTTTGATTTTCTACTGCTGACCTGACCCCTTTGGTCAGGTAGACGATGTGGTCAGTAGAAGCAAGGCCCCTCCCCCAGTTTTCTGGGGAAGGGGCCTTTTCTTGCGGGCTTACTTCCGTCGAGGCTGGCGCTTAGCCCTGCTTCTGAAAGAGGGCCAGGAACATGGCATCCGTTCCGTGGACGTGGGGCCAGAGCTGGGCAGTGCTGGCACTCTCGCTCAGCTTCCCCAGGGCTTTCTGACCAAGCTCAGCAGGTTGGAAGCCCATAGCCAGGTCGCCAGTTAGCATACTCTGGCCTTCCGCATCCTGCCTGGCAACGGCTTCTAGGGCTGAGGCTGAATCCAGCAGGGTAACCGGGCAGGTCCGCAGAATATCAGCGACGATTCCCTGGGTTTCGGCCATGTGGGGTGAGCAGGTGACATAGGCCAGCAGACCACCAGGGCGGGTGACTTCCAGGGCGGCCTGAAAGAGAGCCAACTGCAGGGGTAGCAGCTCAGCGATATCCCGGGGGCTCTTGCGCCAGCGGGCTTCAGGACGGCGACGCAGGGCACCGAGACCAGAGCAGGGGACGTCCAGCATGACCCGGTCAAAGAGGGTGCCGGGGCCCATCTGGCCGGGCAGCTTTTCTTCCTGAGCCAGGCTAGAGGCGATCTGTCGTCCGTCAGCAGAAATCACCGCGTAGGTCTCAGGATCCAGCGGTGCCAGTGACTTCTCAACCAGCCGGGCCCTGTGGGGAGCCACCTCATTAGCCAGCAGGTGGGCGCCCCGCTGCTGGGCCAGGGCCCCCAGCAGGGCGGCCTTGCCGCCGGGACCAGCGCAAAGATCTAGCCAGTTCTGGTCTGATCCTTCCAAGGGGGCAGCAGCGAGAGCCCGGGCTACCAGCTGGGAGCCAACATCCTGGGCCCGGACGGTTCCAGCCCGCACTGATTCAAGCCGGGCCAAATCACCTGAGGAGTAGAGGGCAGAATCCTCTACCAGGGGGCCAGGCTGGGCACCGGCTGCTTCTGCTTCGGCCAGGGAGCCTAGACCGGGCAGGGCCACCAGGTTAACGGCTGGGGCCTGATTATCGGCCTCCAGTAGCTGGCTAATCTCTTCTGGCGAGCGCCCGTGGGCTGCCAGGGCCTGGCGCAGGGCCCGCACCATCCAGGCCGG
>DKXC01000119.1:5030-13004 GCA_002492045.1 Micrococcaceae bacterium UBA7136 | reverse complement strand
GGGCTGGTTGTCGGCGGCAGTCGAGAATGTCTCGCTCTTGCGTGTCGGGATTGTGGTGTTAGCGTCTATGAGTTTTGTCATCACGCCGCCGAGGGTCTCTATGCCGATTGACAGGGGCACCACGTCAAGAAGAAGCACGTCTTTGACGTCGCCGCTGAGCACGCCGCCTTGGATGGCTGCGCCGATGGCCACCACTTCGTCGGGGTTGACGCCCTTGTTGGGCTCGCGGCCGCCGGCTAGTTCCTTGACTACCTCGGTGACAGCGGGCATACGGGTGGAACCACCCACCAGAACGATGTGGGCAACGTCGGAGACCTTGACGCCTGCTTCTGCGATGACGTCATTGAAGGGCTTCTTGGTGCGCTCGATCAGGTCTGCGGTCATGTCCTGGAACTTGGCCCGGGTCAGCTTCTCATCCAGGTGGATGGGGCCTTCGGGGGTGACGGACAGGTACTGCAGGGAGATGTTGGTGGAGGTGGCGGAGGACAGTTCCTTCTTGGCCTGCTCGGCTGCTTCACGCAGACGCTGCAGGGCGATCTTGTCCTTGGAGAGGTCGGCGCCGGTCTTGGCCTTGACCTGCTCTAGCAGCCAGTCAACGATGCGCTGGTCCCAGTCGTCGCCACCCAGTCGGTTGTCACCGGAGGTTGCACGAACCTGAATGGTAGAGAAGCCGTCTTCATCCTTGCCAACTTCAAGCAGGGAGACGTCGAAGGTGCCGCCACCCAGGTCGAAGACCAGAATCAGTTCGTCTTCGTTGCCCTTGTCTAGGCCGTAGGCCAGGGCTGCCGCGGTGGGCTCGTTGACGATGCGCAGGACGTTGAGGCCGGCGATTTCGCCTGCTTCCTTGGTGGCCTGACGCTCAGCGTCGTTGAAGTAGGCGGGAACGGTGATGACAGCGTCGGTGACGGTGTCGTTGAGGTAGGCCTCTGCGTCGCTCTTGAGCTTCATGAGGGTGCGGGCAGAGATTTCCTGGGCGGTGTACTTCTTGCCGTCGATGTCGGTGGTCCAATTGGTGCCCATGTGACGCTTGACGGAGGCGATGGTGCGGTCAACGTTGGTGACGGCCTGACGCTTGGCGACGTCGCCTACCAGAACTTCGCCGTCCTTAGAGAAGGCTACGACGGAGGGGGTGGTGCGGGCGCCTTCGGCGTTGGCGATAACGGTGGGCTCGCCGCCTTCGAGGACTGCTACTACTGAGTTGGTGGTGCCGAGGTCGATACCTACTGCACGTGCCATGGTTTTCTCCTTATGAGTTGGTTTTTCTATTTACATCTCTCGAGGAGCTTGAGCCTTCTTGACTCAAGTTCTTCGTCTTGTCTACTAGTCTGCCAGGTTTTGAGCAGAAGTCAAGAGACTTGAGTGAAAAAGACTCAACTTTTTTCACTCAAGCTGACTCCCTTGAGAAAAGGGGGGCTAAAAAGAGGCGGCGAGCGCGAGTCGGTGAGCCTAGCCCGACCTATATGGAAATAAGGCTTAACAAGTAGAGCCCCGCAGGTGTGTGGTCTGCGGGGCTCTACTGTCTCGAAAGGGTTCAAGAAAGGAAAGTATGGCGGGACTCCCGCCATCAAGTGTGTGTTACCCCCACTATACACAGCTGTGGCCCTGATTGCACTAAGCTAGGGCCAGGTAGAAACAGACCAGCCAGATAAGAAGCCCCTCAGAAAAAGGTCAAGGATGCAGCAGCTCAGCAGCCCAGCCCAGCTGGCCCAGCTTACCCTCCAGGCCCGGCAGCAGCTGACCGGTCAGCGTCCTCTTCTGCTAGCTATTGACGGACGCAGCGGGGCCGGTAAAACCAGCCTGGCCGGGCAGCTAGCCGACCTCCTGCGAGCAGAAGCCATCCCCATCGCAGTTTTTCATCTTGAAGACCTCTACCAGGGCTGGGAGTCCCTGGCCTCTACCGCCCGCACCTGGCAGGCCCTAGCCCAAGCTATCGTCCAGGGGCAGGCCCACCTGGGCCCGCAGCTACCCCACTGGTACGGCTGGGATTGGATCAGCTCCCGGCCCACCGGCCCCCACCCCTTCACAGCAGCCCAGCAGGCTGCTGCTGGCGTCCTGATCGCCGAGGGGGTTGGAGCCCTGACCGGGCCAAGCGACCTCAGCGTCTGGGTAGAACTAGACGGCTCCTTGCGCAAGCAGCGGGCCCTGGCCCGGGACGGCGAAACCTACCGCCCCTACTGGGATATCTGGGCCGCCCAAGAAGAAGACCTGCTAGCTAGCTACCAGCCGCTCTATGCCCAAGCCCACTACCGCTACAGCCAGACCAGTCCCGGGCAGGCTGACTAGACTGGAGGGGTTCTTTTCCCAGCTCAGAAGGAAGAAATTGTGTTGGCCCAGCCCAGTAGCAGACCCAGGCCCAACCTACCTGCGGCAACCGTCTTTAGCCTAGCTACCCTAACCGCCCTGGCGCCCTTGGGTATTGACATGTACCTGGCGGCCCTACCGGGGATCGCCCAGGATCTAGCCACTAGCCCGGCCTACACCCAGCTGACCCTGACTGCCTTCATGCTGGGCATGGGCCTGGGCCAGTTTCTGGTGGGCCCCCTCTCTGATAAGACCGGCCGCCGCCCTCCTCTGCTGATCGGCATGGCCCTCTGCACCCTAGCCACCCTGGTCTGCTTCTTAGCGCCCACCATCGAAGTGCTGGTGGCTGCCCGCTTCTTCATGGGCTTTACCGGAGCTATCGGCCTGGTATTAGCCCGAGCCATTGTGGCTGACACCACCAGCGGCCTGCAAACGGCCCGGCTCATGGGCATCATGATGATGATTAACGGGATTGCCCCGGTAGTCGCTCCCCTGCTGGGAGGTTTTATTCTGGCCCACGGCTCCTGGCGGCAGGTTTTTCTGCTGCTCGCCGTCCTCTTACTAATCATCCTGGGGCTGGTGGTCTTCTTTATTCCTGAGTCCCTACCAGCCAACAAGCGACGGACAGGGCCCCTACTCTCAGCCTATGAGGGTATCCCCCAGGTGGCGAGGAACCGCCGCTATAGGGGTTTCATGCTGACCCTGGTCTTTGCCTTTGGCGGCCTTTTTGCCTATATTTCAGGCTCCCCCTACCTGTTGCAGAATGTGATGGGCCTGAGCGAAACCCACTTCACCTACGTTTTTGGGGTTAATTCCTTGGGGATTGTGCTGGCTTCTTCCCTCATGACGGCCCTGGTGGGCAAGGTGGCCCTGCGACGCCTACTGACCCTGGGCCTTTCGAGCCTGCTGGTCACGTCCCTAGCCCTGACCCTTCACTTTCTGACCGGACCCCAGTTTGTCCCCACCCTGATCCTGCTTTTCTGCTTCACCTTCTCGGTGGGCATGGTTCTGGGTAATGCCTCGTCTTTGGCCCTGACCCAGGTTCGAGAGGCGGCTGGCTCAGCCTCAGCCCTACTGGGGGCCGCCCAGTCCCTGGTCGGTGGCTTGGCCTCTCCCCTGGTGGCCCTGGGCGGGGAGTCAGCCTACCTGCCCATGGCCCTGACCATGCTGGGCTTCTCGGCCCTGGCCCTGGTCTGCCTGCTGACCACGCCCCGACAGGAGAGCGACTACCAGCTAGAGGAGAAGCCCTAGTTCTCTAAGCCCAGCCTTGAGGCTTATTCATAAGGGTAGGCGCAGGCAGGCTCGCGGCGATGCCGTTGGCATCGGGGCTGGCGTGAATCGGCTGATGAGCGAGGATTTCCGCCCACAGGCGGAAAAGAAATCCTTGCGAATCTGGTGAACGCAGTGAACCAGTCAGCCGAGAGGGTGACGGCAAGCGCGAGCCTGCAAGCCTAGCCCGCTCTAATAAATAAGCCTCTTTAGCCCTGGGCCAGGTAGCCCATGAGTTCCTGGGTTAGGGCCCTGTCCTGGGCCAGGGGCGTGCCGTTGAGGTGGGTGACCGGGGCCAGCAGCCGCACCGAGGAGGCCAGCCAGAGGGCGTCCGCCTGCAAGAGATCCTGGGGGTAGAGGGGGCCGTAGCCTAGCTCCCAACCGGCCTTGCGAGCGCCGGCAAAAATTGCCCCCTGGGTGGTACCGGGCAGGATCCCGTGGGAAGGCTCAGGGGTGTAAAGCACCTTTTTGTCACCCTCGAACCGGGCCATGATGACCGAGGAGGTGGCGCCTTCGAGGATTCGGCGGTCTTCGGTCACCCAGATGGCGTCGTCGGCCCCCTGGGAGCGTACGTGCCGCAGAACCGACATGTTGACCGCGTAAGAGAGGGTTTTGGCTCCAGCCAGGAGCCAGGGGTAGGCAGAGTCCTGGGCGGGGTCGTGGCCGCGGGGCAGTAGCAGGGCCTTAACCCCTTCCTCTCGTTGTTTGAGGATGCTGGCTGGGGAGCCGCTGACGGTGACCCAGCTGTGGGGGCCCTCGTGGGGGGTGCCGCGGGAGATGATGATTTTGACGGTGTGCTCTTCGCCCAGCAGGGTCTGGGGGCCGGGGTCGGCGGCCTCTAGGGCCAGGTCTAGGGCTGCTTGCAGGCCCTCCTGGCTGGGGAGGGGCAGGTCAAGAAGCCGGGCTGAGGAGGCCAGGCGGGCGTAGTGGGCCGGGAATTTACGGACCTTGCGGTTGGCGGCCAGCATGGTTTCAAAGACGCCGTCGCCGCGGGTTAGGCCCTGGTCTTCAATCATAATCAGGGGCTGGGAGGCATCCATGAGTTGGCCGCGGGGCTGGTCGCTTTTTAGCATGACGAGGGTGGGTGTGCTCATGCTTGTCATTCTACTCATTGCCATAAGAAAGTTAGGCTGCCTAGGGCCCCAGCCAGCAGGTAGGCGGTCACCAGAATCAAGGTGACGGCCAGCAGCAGGAGGGCGTCCAGGTGGCTGTGTCTATCCTGCCGGGCCCAGGTTCGCTCCCCCGCCCCGAAGCCCCTAGCCTCCATGGTGATAGAGAGCCGGTTGCCCTGGCGGATGGCCTGCACCAGTAGGGCAAAGACCCGGCTGGTTAGGGCCTTGACCCACCCCAGGGGGCCGCTACCACTGCCTAGTCCCCTGGCTCGGCGGGCTTGGCCCAGGGTAGTCCACTCGGTAAAGAGCAGGCCGGTCAGGCGTAGAGCGGCTAGGGCGGCCAGGACGAAGCGAGCCGGTAGCTTGGCGGTTTGGGTCAGGGAGTCGGCCAGGTCGGTGGGGTCGGTGCTGGCCAGTAGCACCAGGCTGGGTAGCAGCAGGGCCAGGGAGCGGATCATGAGGGCCAGGCCGGTTAGGGCTGAGCCGGTGGTGACCCAGATGAAGGAGAAATGGATCAGGGTATCCCCGGTTTTTTCGACGACCAGGGCCGTGGACCAGCCGGTGATGAGGCTGGCGACTAGAACCGGCCAGAAGCGTCCTAGGAGTTTAAGGGGGGCCACCCCCAGAAGGGTCAGGGCCAGGATTTCTAGGGTCAGGACGGTCAGGGCGCTGGCCCAGTCTTTGACGGCTAGCAGGCCCAGGGTCAGGATGAAGGTGGCCAGGAGTTTGGCCCCGGCGTTCATGCGGTTGAAGATTCCGCCGCTGATGCGCTCACCCAGGAGGTTGTAGCCGGGCCCCGGTTGTTCTGCCCGTTGGTTTTGAGTCTGGTTGGTCATGGGCGGCCCCTTTCAGCTGCGGTCAGCTGGTAGCTGGCCCCACCCAGGGCATCAATGTAGTCCTGGTCGTGGGTGACTGAGATGACGGCCTTGCCCTGGGCCAGGAGCTGGCGAATCAGGCGGACCAGCCCGGCCCAGGTTTGGGCGTCCTGACCGAAGGTGGGTTCGTCCAGGATCAGCAGGCCGGGGGCTGTTGCCAGGGCTGTGGCGACGGAGAGCCGCCGTTTTTCACCGCCGGAGAGGGTGAAGGGGTTGGCTTCTTGCAGGTGGGCGAGTTTGAGTTCTTCCAGCAGTTCCTCGATACGCTGGGCAAGTTGGGTTTCGTCCAGGGGCTGGCCCTGGTTTTTGGCTACTTGGCGGCTGCTGAATTCTAGTTCCTGGCGGACGGTGGGACAGATGAACTGCTGTTCGGGGTTTTGGAAGACCAGGCCCAGGCGGCGGGTTAGTTGGCTGGCGCTCCAGGCCAGGGGGTGGGGGCTGGGGTGAGCTAACCGGCCCCGGGTCCAAGGCAGGAGGGGTTTCTTCTGGTCTTGGGCACCCAGGACTAGGAGGGCTGGCCCTGCACTGACGCTACCGGCGGCAGGGTAGAGCAGACCGGCTAGGGTCAGGGCCAGGGTGGATTTTCCGGCCCCGTTCTTCCCGGTGAGGGCCAGGTGTTGCCCGGCGTAGAGGTCTAGGTTGATGCCCTGGGCTAGGGTGGCTAGGGGCAGGCTGGGCTGCTGCCCTGCTGCTAGGCCCTTACGGTAGGCCTTAGCTTCCTTGGGGCCCGGTTGCTGGCGGCTGACCGCCAGATCACAGGCTGACAGTAGTAGCTCCCCGGCGGCAGGCAGCTGAAAGTCCTGGCCTGCTAGGGGATCATGCCCAGGCACCCAGACTCCCTGGGCGGCTAGTTGCTCCCCGGCCTGGGCCAGCACCTGGGAGGGAGGGCCGTCATGGCTGATGCCGCCCTCCCGGTCTAGCACCAAGATCCGGTCCATCTGCTGGGCCCAGACCCCAATCCGGTGCTCGACCACCAGCAGGGTAGCGCCTGTAGATTGGGCGGCAGCCACTACCGCGTCCCGCACCTCTAGCACCCCGTCCGGGTCCAGGTTGGCGGTGGGTTCGTCCAGCAGTAGCAGGCGGGGACGCATGGCCAGGATTCCGGCCAGGCCCAGCCGCTGCTTCTGGCCACCAGACAGCTGGCTGGTGGGGAGGTCCAGGGGTAGGTGGTCCAGGCCAACAGCCCGGTGGGCTTCTTCTACCCGCTGCCAGATTTCCTCTAGCTCAACCCCCAGGTTCTCTGGGCCAAAAGCCGTGTCGTCCCCCAGTTTGGCTAGCACCAGGGAGGCCTCGGGGTCCTGCTGCATGAGCCCGCTGACACCCCGCAGGCTGGTGGGGTCTTGCCCTTCTACCTCAAGGGAACCAGAGGCAGACCGGCCGTCCTCGTCAGCCAGCAGACCGGCTAAAGCATGCAGAAGGGTTGACTTACCAGCCCCAGAAGGACCCACCAGCAGGACCTTCTGCCCGGCTGGAATCTCAAAGGTCAGCCCAGCCAGGGAGGGTTTCTCCCGCCCCAGGTGATGCCAGCTGAAGTTCTCTGCCCGCACCCGGGCCCCGGAAGCCCCCACGGTCTAGCGTCCGCCCCGGGGCTTGAGCCGGGAACGCCCGGAGGCCAAGGAATCAAGCACACCGGTAGGAAGCAGGGCCCGCTGCAGCAACCAGGCCAGCAGGCCAGCAAAGAACAGACCAGAGACCACACCGCAGACCGTGTAGACCAGGCCCTTATCGGGGGTCATCTCACCGGCATAGTAGATGATGAACTCGCTAGCCCCCATGAAAAGACCAGCAACAGCACCTGAAGCCAAAGAAGAACCCAGGTTCCAGACCTTATAGAGGAAAAGAGCAAAGACCAGCTCGGCCCCCAGGCCCTGAATCAGGCCAGAAAGCACCACAGCCGCAGAATAGTGGGTGCCAATCAGGGCCGAAATAATAGCGGCCAGCAGCTCCGTATAGAGGGCCGCGCCCGGCTTACGAATCAGCAGGCCACCCAGCACACCCGCCAAAAGCCAGACCCCACCAAAAAGGGAGGCAAATTCAGGGGCCAGAATCAGAGTGGCTTTGAGGGCATCGTAGCCGATAGCCGACCAGAACCAGTAGAGCAGGCCGCAGGCTACCGCCAGCACCGAGGCCACCACAATATCGTTGACGCGCCAGGTCAGCGCAGAATTCTTAGACATAAGCCGTCCTTTGCTATCAAAGGGGGCAGGCACGAGGCGCCCTTAGGACGCCCCAAAAAACATGATTCGACTTCCTTCGCCGGTGCTAGCCGGAGCAGGTTCGAGGGTCTGCTTTGTGCACTCTCAGCGCCAGCTAACCTGGCGCTCCCCTGTCGTTACTTTTATATGGTTTATTCATGGCAGGCTAGGCTCGCAGACTCGCGCTCGCCGTCACCCTCTCGACTGCTTCGCAGTCGATTC
>DKXC01000119.1:0-4686 GCA_002492045.1 Micrococcaceae bacterium UBA7136 | reverse complement strand
GATTCCGTTCGCTCTTGCGTGCTAACGCACCCGCGAACTCCATCGATGCCAGCGGCATCGCTGTGAGCCTGCCATCGCCTACCCGCATGAATAAGCCTCCATACCTTAAGCACTTTTTGTTCTCTGATGAGGTGAGTCGCCCTGTCTGATGCTTCGGCCTTCCCCGAGATTCCCCTTACTGCCCCCCTGATTCTGCGGCAGGTCGGTTCGGCCGCCTACACCCGAGGCCAGAAGTACATGCGGGCGGGGGCGGTAGTCCGCTACCACTATGATCCTGAGCAGCGGGCCTTGACCGGCCAGGTGACAGGTTCTGCCCCTCATCCCTACCAGGTGCGGGTGGTTTTTCCGGCCCGGCAGGTGGAGGGCTCAGCAGCCTTTAATTCTCATTGTTCCTGCCCGGTGGGCTATAAGTGCAAGCATGCGGTGGCCCTCATGCTGACGGCTATTGACCGGGCGGCTAAGACCAAGCGGGCCTTGACTGCCTCCTCAAGTACCTGGCGTAGCGGCCAGCAGACCCCAGAGAGGGACGGTCAGGAACTCACAAACCTGGGGCTGGTGCCTGCTTCTTCTCTTGGATCGCCCGCAGATAAGCAGGACCCGGCAGCTTCTGCTCTGCCAGCCTGGCGGCGGGCCCTGGCCCATTCTTTGGCGGCCCGACCCAGCTACCAGGAGACAGAGACCGGGGTGTCAGCTGCCCTAGATTTGCGACTGGTGGTGCCGGGACGCTACGGCTGGCGGCAGGAGGGCGGGGCACCGCGTATTAGCCTGGAGGCCCGTCCCCTCATGCTGGGGGCCAGGGGCAAGTGGATTAAGGGGGGCCTGAGCTGGGAGAAGTTTTCTGCCGCCAGTAACGCCCTGGCTTCTTACGGTATCCGGGCTGAGCATGCCCGCTGGTTGCAGGATTTTTATGCTCTGATTCGCTCTTCTCAGTCACTTTATTCTTCTCACCGGGACTGGGCTAGTATTTCGCAGTTGGCTTCTCCCCTGCTCTGGCAGATGCTGGATGAGGCCAAGCAGCTGGGTCTGCCTATCCTCTTGGAGGGGCAGGAGACGGGCCTGGCTATTGCCCCTCCCCCGCAGGTTGAGGTGGATTTGGTGGCCGTCCCCCAGCGGGGCAGTAGTCGGGATGCCCTGAGTCTGGTTCCCCGTTTGCGCTGGGGCCCCTATTCTATTCCGGCTCAGGCTACCCATAAGCTGGGTAGTCAGCGCCAGGGTTTTATTGCCCTAGCTGGTGCTGGGCAGGCTAGCTATGAGCGGGCCGCCTCTGAGGTCCGCTGGGATTCTTTCCTGCCTTCTGCCTTAGCCGGTTTGCAGGAGGACCCTAGCGACCCGGCGGACGTCCAGGAGAAGCGGGAGCGGCCGGCCTGGTTGGATTCGTCCGTTGAGGTTCTGCTGATTCCCCTGGGTGCCCCCTTGGACGCTACCGCTGAGTCCCTGGTTCAGGGCCAGCCTATTACTGTGCCGGCGGCCGACCGGCAGGCCTTCTTTGAGGACTATTACCCGGCCCTGACCCGTTCTCTGCCCCTGGTGACATCTAGCCCAGAGGTAGATTTGCCCCAGGTCCGCCTGCCTCAGCTGGTTCTGGAGGTTAGCTTCACTAGCCAGGAAGAACCTTTTGAGGCCCAAACCCACTGGTACTGGGAGTACCCCCTCTCCCCCACTCAGCCAGATTCTGAGCTGGTGCGTTTTGAGGCCCTGGCCCTGCCCGGTCAGACCCAGCAGGAGCTACGTGACAGCAGGCTAGAGCAGAAGATCCTATCCCGGGTGCAGGCTATCCGGCCTGGCCTGCCCCTGACCCGCCACCGCAGCCAAAACTGGGCGACCCGTACCCTGGTTGAGGACTACCTACCTGCCTACCAGAAGCTGGAGGGGGTGCGGGTTGAGGTGACGGGGCCGGTACCCCAGTTCAGGGAGCTGGATCAGGCCCCTGAGATTGTGGTGCGGGTGGACGAGACCCGCAAGCGGGACTGGTTTGGCCTGGGGGTCTCTATTAAGGCCGGTGACTGGTATGTGGCCTTCTCGGATGTGCTGGCGGCCCTGGCCAAGAATCAGACCCATCTACTGCTGGGTAATGGCCAGTATTTCTCCCTGGACCGGCCAGAGTTTTTGAAATTACAAGAACTTCTGCGTGAGGCCCAGGGCCTGGCCGATAAGACCGGCCCCCTAGAAATTAACCGCCAGCAGGTGGGCCTCTGGCAGGAGCTAGAGGAACTTGCCGCCCAGACCGAAACCGTTGAGACCTGGCGCCAGCAGGTTGAGGCCTTACTAACCCTAGACCAGCAGGCTGTGGCTGAGCCACCAGTCAGTTTGCAGGCCAACTTGCGTCCCTACCAGTTAGAGGGCTACCAGTGGCTGACCTTCCTCCAGGAGCACTCCCTGGGCGGCGTCCTGGCCGATGACATGGGTCTGGGTAAGACCCTACAGGCTATTGCCCTCATGGCCCGCACCTTTGAGCAGGACCCTGCCGCCGCCCCCTTCCTGGTGCTGGCACCCACCTCAGTAGTACCCAACTGGACGGCCGAGATTCGCCGCTTTGCCCCGGGGTTGAAAGTAGTAGAAGTTGACCGCTCCTCCCGGGCCTCCGGCCTCAAGCTGGCCCAGCAGGTTGCTGGCGCCCAGGTCATCGTCACCAGTTACGCCCTCTTCCGTCTCGAAGCTGAAAACTATCAGCGTCTTGGCCAAGAGACCCCCTACAGCGGCCTGATTATGGACGAAGCCCAGTTCCTTAAGAACGCCAAAACCAAGGCCCACCAGGCCGCCCGCGACCTTGAGGCCCGCAGCAAGATTGCCATGACCGGCACCCCCATGGAAAACAACCTCATGGAGCTCTGGGCCATCTTCTCCCTGGTAGCCCCCGGCCTCTTCCCCTCAGCCCGCACCTTCAAGGACCACTACGCCACCCCCATCGAATCGGGGGAAGAAACTACTGCCCTGGGCCGCCTGCGTCGGCGGGTTCGTCCCCTCATGAAGCGACGCACCAAGGAGCTAGTAGCGGCCGACCTACCGCCCAAGACCGACATGCGGATTGATGTGCCCCTGGCCGCCGCCCACCGGCGGGCCTACGACACTCACCTGCAACGCGAGCGCCAGAAGGTTCTGGGCCTACTAGCTGATTTTGACCGCAACCGCTTCACTATTTTCCAGTCCCTGACCACCCTGCGCCGTCTGGCCCTGGACGCCTCCCTGATTGATGCTGAGGCTTACAGCCAGGTGCCCTCCTCTAAGCTGGATTACCTGGAGGAGAACCTGCCAGAGATTATTCAGGACGGCCACCGGGTGCTGGTCTTTAGCCAGTTCACCAGCTACCTGGCTAAGGTGGCCCAGCGGCTGGATTCTCTGGGCCTGCCCTACCTTTACCTGGACGGGGCTACCCGCAACCGGGGCCAGCTGCTAGAGGATTTTGAGGCCGGTAAGGCCCCTATCTTCTTGATTTCGCTCAAGGCCGGTGGTTTTGGGCTGAACCTGACCAGCGCCGACTACTGCTTCATTATGGACCCCTGGTGGAACCCGGCAGCTGAGCAGCAGGCGGTAGACCGGATTCACCGGATTGGGCAGACCAAGCGGGTCATGGTCTACCGGCTGGTGGCTGCTGGCACCATTGAGGAGAAGGTTATGGAGCTGAAAGAATCTAAGGCTGCCCTCTTTGATGCGGTAGTGGACGAGGGGAACTTCTTCTCTTCCCAGCTGACGGCCGCCCAGATTCGGGACCTGCTGACAGCCCCTGACCCAGAGGCCGGGCAGGGCACCGTCTCAGGGAAGGCGGGAGAGTAACCGTGGGCAAGATTCTCATGGACTTCACCCCGCTCACCTACTCCCCCGATTTCAGACGCATCTGGCTCGGCGGTCTTTTCTCAACCATTGGCTTTGCCATCACCAGCGTAGCTATCACCCTCGAAATTTACGCACTCACAGGCTCCGCCGGGGCCCTGGGCCTAGTGGGTCTGGTATCGGTAGTGCCCCTGGTCATCGGTGGGCTCTACGGTGGTGTGATCGCCGACCGCTACGACCGGCGCAAGGTTGCCCTCACAGCAACCCTCGGCATGTGGGGCCTCACCCTACTCATCGCCCTACACGCCTGGCTCAACATCCACAGTGCGGCGGTACTCTACACCCTCATCGCCGCAGAATCCCTGCTCCAGCCCATCAACCAGTCAGCCCGCGGCGCCATTATCCCCCGCCTTATCAAACCCCGCCTGCTCCCGGCAGCCAACACCCTCATGATGTCAGTGGGTACCCTGGGCATGAGCGCCGGGCCCCTCATCGGTGGCATGCTCCTAGCCTCCGTCGGCTACCAGCTCACCTACTCCATCAACGTTTTCGCGATGACTGTTGGCATCTGGGCCCTCTACCGGCTCCCGGCCATGCTCCCGGAACAGAGCGGGGCGGCGCGTCCGTCCGTCCTAACCTCAATCCGTGAAGGGCTGGGGTTCGTGCGGCGCAACACAGTCGTGGGTATGACCTTTGTGGTGGACCTACTCGGCATGTTCTTCGCCCAGGCCCGCCCGCTTATCCCCGCGCTCGCCGCCCTGACCTTCGGCGGCGGTGAAGCAGGGGCCGGCCTGCTACTGGCTGCCGGACCCGTAGGTGCCCTCATCGGGGTGTCTTTCTCGGGCTTCCTCAAGGACCTCCGCCGCCAGGGGCGATTCCTCACCCTCAGCTATACCGGGTGGGGGCTGGGCTTTATCG
>DKXC01000152.1:9253-11235 GCA_002492045.1 Micrococcaceae bacterium UBA7136 | reverse complement strand
CGTCACGGCCCAGCAGGTCGTAGATGAAACGCTCAAAGTTAGAGGCCCGAGAAATATCCATAGAGGGGCTGGAGGTCTCAAAGGTATCGGCCGAGGACCGCACCCGGTAGTGGCCGGTGCGGAAGAACTCGTCCAGCACGTCGTTCTCGTTGGTAGCCACAATCAGCCGGTCAATGGGCAGGCCCATCTGGCGGGCAATATGACCGGCGCAGATATCACCAAAGTTGCCGGTGGGCACGCAGAAGGAAACCTTCTGGTCGTTGCTCTCGGTAGCCCGAATCCAGGAGGAAACATAGTAGACAATCTGGGCCATGAGCCGGGCCCAGTTAATGGAGTTGACCGCCCCAATCCGCTTGGCGGCCTTGAAGTCAGCGTCCGCAGAGATAGCCTTGACTACATCCTGGCAGTCGTCAAAGACCCCGTCCAGGGCTACGTTGAAAATGTTGGCGTCGTCCAGGCCGAACATCTGGGCCTGCTGGAAGGGAGTCATACGGCCGGCGGGGGTCAGCATAAAGACCTTGATGCCGTCCCGGCCCCGCATGGCGTACTCGGCGGATGAGCCGGTGTCACCCGAGGTGGCACCCAGGATGTTGAGACTCTGGCCCCGGCGGCCCAGCTCGTACTCGAAGAGCTCACCCAGCAGCTGCATGGCCATGTCTTTGAAGGCGGCGGTGGGCCCCTCAGACAGGTGGCCAATCAGAATACCGGGTTCTAGTTGGGTCACCGGCACGATTTCAGGTGAGGAGAACTTGGGGTAGGAGTAGGCCCGGGCAGTGATGGCCTTAATATCCTCAGCCGGAATGTCGTCAATGAAGAGTTGTAGCACCTCAGCAGCCAGGGCGGCGTAGCCCTCGCTAGCTAGGAGCTGACGCCAGCTGGTCAGGGTGGCATCGTCCAGCTGGGGGTAGGTTTGGGGCAGGTAAAGGCCGCCGTCGGGGGCTAGGCCGCCCAGCAGAATATCGGTAAAGCGGGCGCCAGTGGAGCTAGAGTCACGGGTTGAGATGTACTGCATACTTATAAGCCTAGCGAAGTCCTGGCCAGCTGGCAGGGCCTGTATCAGATTGCGGTACGATTTTTCTTCCCTGACTCTCAGCAGCAGGGCCTAAACTGGGCCTATGGACCCCCAAGCCCCCGACCTAACCGCCCTTATCCAACGCCGCTTCTGGCTTAATGCCTCTGCGGTGGCCCTGGGGCAGGTCTTTTCCCTGCTTTTTATGACGGCCTGGACGGGTAGCGGCCTCATGCTTTTTGGTCTGCCCTACCTGGCCTTCTGCCTGCTGGTGACTTCTAGCCTCTACTGGCGTTTTTCTCGGCCCCTGGTCATGAGCCTGCTGGTGCTGCTGGGTTTGGCGGTGAGTGCGGCCTTCAGCCTGCTGGCCCTGGATCTCTGGTGGACGCTTCCGGTGGTGGTCTACCATTGGGCCCGCTATGGTTCTGACCGGGTACGCTACGGGGCTCTGGCTGTCAGCTGCCTGCTGGCGGTAGCCGGTAGCCTGCTCTTTCTCTTTCCCTGGTTTTTCCTGCTGAAGAATGATCCGCTGGCCTGGCTGGTTCCCTTGATTTCTGTTTTTCTGGCTCTGGCGACGGTGGCGGTCTCCTGGTTTTGGGGTGATTCTCGCCGCCTGCGGGAGGCCCAGCAGCGGGCCCTCTTGGAGCGTAACCGGCAGCTGGTGCATGAGCGGGAACAGGAGCGTAAGCTGGCGGCCTTGGACGAGCGGGCCAGGATTGCCCGGGAAATGCACGATATTGTGGCCCATTCTCTTTCAGCTATTATCACCCAGGCGGATGGGGCCCGCTATTCGGCTGCCGCCGGTCAGCAGGAGACAGGCCAGCGGGGGTCTTCTCTTGAAATCCAGACTCTGGAGACTATCTCGACGACGGCCCGGTCAGCTTTGGCTGAGATGCGGGGCCTGCTGGGGGTTCTGCGCACGGATGATGAGGAGGTTCTCTACCAGCCCCTGCCTGCTCTCCATAACCTGGGC
>DKXC01000152.1:7846-8937 GCA_002492045.1 Micrococcaceae bacterium UBA7136 | reverse complement strand
CCTGCTCTCCATAACCTGGGCCAGCTGGTGGAGCAGAGCCGGCGGCTGGGTTTGCCGGTCACCCTGATTGAGGACTACGCCGGGGTGGAGGAGAAACTACCGGCCGGGGCCCAGCTGACCATCTACCGGGTGGTGCAGGAGGGCCTGACTAATGCGACCAAGCATGCGGCGGGCACCCCCAGCATGACTGTCCGGGTGCAGGCCCTGCATGACCGGCTAGAAATTGACATGCACAATGCCCCTGGGGAGGCCGGACGCAAGCCCATGCCGGGGGCCAGGCAGGGCCTGCTGGGTATGCGGGAGCGCATCCGCATGTACGGGGGCCAGCTCCACTACGGTCACCTGCCGGACGGATCCTTCCAGGTCCGGGCCGCCATCCCCTACGCCCCCTAAAGTTTTTGAGATAATAGGGGCCATGATTTCTGTCTTCCTCGTTGATGACCAGCAGCTGGTCCGCTCTGGCCTGGCCATGCTGGTCAACTCCCAGCCCGACATGCAGGTCGTCGGCCAGGCCGGTAACGGGCTTGAAGCTATCGAAGCGGTGGGCCAGCTACTAGGCTCAGGCCACCCGGTAGACCTGGTCCTGCTGGACGTCCGCATGCCGGTCATAGACGGCCTGGAAGCAGCAGGTCATCTCTTAAACCAGCACCCTGACCTGCGGGTCATGATGCTGACCACCTTCGACATTGACGACTATGTCTATGAGTCCCTGCGGCTGGGTGCCAGCGGTTTTCTGCTCAAGGACGCCCCACCCGAGGACATCCTGGCCGCTATCCGGGCTATTGCCCAGGGGGACGCTGTCCTGGCCCCTTCTGCTACCCGCCGCCTGCTAGATCATCTGGGTCCCCAGCTACCTGCCCCTGTTGCTGGTCCGGGCTCTGCTGACCCAGCCCAGCCCCAGCCTGCCTCTAGCCCCCTGACTCCCCAGGAGTTGGCAGCTATTTCTAGCCTGACCGCCCGGGAGCACGAAATCTTTCTACTCATGGCCCAGGGCCTCAATAATGCTGAGATTATGCAGCGACTGGTCCTGTCTGAGGCTACGGTCAAAACCCATGTCTCTCATGTGCTAGCCAAACTGGGGGTGCGGGATC
>DKXC01000152.1:6868-7529 GCA_002492045.1 Micrococcaceae bacterium UBA7136 | reverse complement strand
ATCGGGTGCAGGCTGTTATTCTGGCCTACCAGGCTGGCCTGGTTTTTTAAGGTAGACCCAGCTCTACCCGTCCTCACCCCAGGGTATGAGAAAAGTGACCGGCCCCTGAGCTACTTTTCATACTGCAAGCCGATGTGCCCGACCGGCCCGCTTTGGCAGACTGGAGAGCATGATCCAAGAAACCCAGAATTTTACTCCGGCTGTCTCAGCCAGGCACCTGTCTAAGACCTACGGCCAGGGCGATAATGCTGTCGCCGCCCTGCGGGACGTTTCGGTTGACTTCGAACGGGGCAAGCTGACCGCCATTATGGGCCCCTCCGGTTCAGGCAAGTCCACCCTCATGCAGACCCTAGCCACCCTGGACGCGGCCGACCCCAACCCGGCTACCTCCATTCAGATTGCTGGTCAGGAGCTAACCGGTCTCAAGGACGCCCAGCTGGCCGTCTTCCGGGCCCAGCAGATTGGTTTTGTTTTCCAGTCCTTCAACTTGGTTCCTACCCTGACTGCCGCCCAGAATATTGAGCTGCCCCTGGGCCTGGCTAAGATTCCGGTAGACACTATCTGGCGGGATGAGCTGGTGCGGACCCTGGGCCTAGAGCAGCGCCTGAACCATCTGCCCTCCCAGCTGTCGGGTGGTCAGCAGCAGCGGGTGGCGATTGCC
>DKXC01000152.1:6400-6555 GCA_002492045.1 Micrococcaceae bacterium UBA7136 | reverse complement strand
GCAGCGGGTGGCGATTGCCCGGGCCCTGCTACCCCGTCCGGCCGTCATTTTTGCTGATGAGCCCACCGGTGCCCTGGACTCAACCACCAGTGCCGAGGTGCTGACCCTCTTGCAGACCGCTGCCCGCCAGCAGGGCCAGACCATTCTGATGGTCA
>DKXC01000152.1:5326-6058 GCA_002492045.1 Micrococcaceae bacterium UBA7136 | reverse complement strand
ACCATTCTGATGGTCACCCACGACCCGGTGGCTGCCTCCTACGCTGACCGGGTCCTGCTCTTCTCGGACGGTCTACCGGCCGGTCAGATTGATAAGCCCAGCCAGTCTCAGGTGCTGGCTGCCCTGGCCGCCCTGGGCCAGAAGGAGACAGCAGGGGCTGGTGTCTAAGGATGGCAACGAACCTTTCGACCCTAGCCAGGGCTAACCTGCGGCAGAACCGCACCCGCTTTGCCCTGACCTCCCTGTCCCTGGCTATTTCAGCCTTCTTTTTGACCGCAATTTTTCTGCTCACAGCCACCATGAATAACACCATACGGGGTTCAGTGGAGGCTTCTTATGCCGGTTCGGATGCTGTGGTTACGGCTGTGCCTTCTGGTGACTTTGCTAGCTACCTGACCCAGGGGCAGGTTGACCAACTAACATCTTCTGCCCTGGTGGCTTCTTCTTGGGCTCAGGCTCTTACCACCGAAGAAGTAGGCTTTAAGAACGCTCAAGGAGTCGCCCAGAACACTTATGCAGCTCGCTATGACCTGCCAGGCCAGGAGGCCTTCCCCTTCCAGCTGACTGAGGGTTCTTGGCCCACAGCTGAGAATCAGCTTCTGATTTCTTCGGCCCTGGCTTCTACCTACCAGCTGTCGGTGGGCCAGGAGGTGACCCTGACCAACCTGGCCCAGGTTTCTTCTAGCCTGGCCACCGAGTCAGCGGCTCAGGCCTACAAAATCAGCGGTATCT
>DKXC01000152.1:0-5048 GCA_002492045.1 Micrococcaceae bacterium UBA7136 | reverse complement strand
GAATCAGCGGTATCTACCAGCTTCCGGCCTCTTTTGGTCCCATGTCTAACGCTATCTTTACCCCCGGTCAGCAGGCAGCTGAGACCACAGCTGCCCTGGTTTACGCGGCTGATGGCCAGGAGCCGGGTATCTACGCCCAGGTGCTGGTGACCCTGGCTGAGGGAGCTAGCATCCAGGATCTGCGAGACCAGTTGCAAGCCGCAGGCTACCAGAACTTGCAGGTGACCAGCAGCCAGGAGAAGATCCAGCAGGCCCTGCAAGAATCTACCGGCTCTAGCCTGGCTATGACCCTGGTTCTATCTGCCTTTGCCCTGCTGGCCCTGCTCATGTCTGGTTTTGTTATCTCCAATACCTACCGGGTGCAGGCTGCTACCCGGGCTAAGGAGCTGGGCCTACTGCGAACTCTGGGGGCTAGTCAGAAGGCCCTGGTGCGGATGATCCTGACGGAAGCCTCCTGGTTGGCTCTCTTCTCCTCCCTGGCTGGTATTGCCCTGGCCTACGGTCTGGCCTTTGTGGTGGGCTCCACCCAGAATCTGATGGTCTCTTACAGCCCATCAGCCGGTATGATTGCCCTGCTGGTGGCCCTGGCTGTGACCCTTCTGTCTGCCCTGGCTCCTGCCCGGGCCAGCCGGTTGGTCTCCCCCATTGCGGCCCTGACCCAGCAGGAAGAGGTCCACCCCCAAGAGGCCCGCTCCAGCCGCAAGCTTCTACTGATTCCCGGCTTCATCCTGGTACTGATGGTTCTTGCTGGCGCGCTGGTTTCTGGTTCTGCCCTGCTCTACTTCCTCGCTACCCTGCTCTTTGCGGTGACCAGCGTCCTGGTCTTCCCCCGGGTTTTGGCTCCCCTGCTCAAGCTAGCAACCCGACCGGCTGCCCCCTATAGTACAGTGCAGCTGGCCCAGAGCAATATTGACCAGTCCCCCGTCCAGGCAGCTGCCAGCGGACGCATGCTCTTCCTCTCGGCAGCGGTGCTAGCCGCGGTCTTTACCGGCTACAGCACGGTGGAGCAGACCTTCATCAGTCAGATTGAGGAGAACTCCCCCTACGCTGTGTCTGGTCAGATTTCGGCCTCTGCCCAGCAGGCTGAGAGCCTAGAAGACCAGCTGAAGGGCCTGGAGAATGTCACCGGTGCCCTGGTGGCCCCCTTGGCCGGTCAGGCCCAGCCCTCAGGCCAGGACCAGGTTGAGAGCCTACCGGTCTATGCGGCCTCTGCCCAGGACTACGCCCAGGTAGCCCCCTCTAGTCTGCAGGCCTCCATCAACGACCAGCAGATTCTGGTGGGTCTGGATGCCCCCGCAGAGGGCTGGGAGGATGGTGCCACTGTCACCGTCAGCGGCAGCCAGGCTTCAGTGGACCTGACGGTTAAGCGGGTGCAGACTCCGCTGGAAGGGACCTTCGTCAGCCCGGCTGTGAGCCAGCAGGTGAGTGGCTCTGAGCCCCTGACCCTGACCAGTATCAGTGGAAATAGCTACAACTCCCTGGTTCTGGTCAAGCTAGAACCCGGCATCTCTGCCAGTGAACGACAGGATTTCGTGACCGCTATCAGCCAGGTTCCAGCCCTGTCCCAGGTTCAAACTGGCACGGTCTACACCCTGATTGAGCTAGAAAACCAGATGCAGGTCATTCTGCTCTCAGTCCTGACCCTGCTACTGGCAGCCCTACTGGTTTCCCTGATTGGTATCGCTAACACCCAGGTACTCAACGCCTACCAGCGTCGCCGGGCCTACGCCCTGCTACGGGTAACCGGCCTGAGCACCCAGCGGCTGCGGGCCCTGATTACCTGTGAGACCCTGCTCATTGCTGCCGGCTCCCTGACTTTGGGCGTGGTGGCCGGTAGTATCGGTGGCCTGCTTTTCCTTCAGGTCATGGTCACCGAAGGGGTGGGTCTCAGCTACAGCACCAACCCCCTGGCCCTGCTGGGCATTATCCTGCTGGGTCTGATCCTGGCCTGGGCTGCGGCCTTCCTGCCGGCTAACCGGGCTTCTAAGGTTCCTCCAGTTGAGGCCCTGCGGGTAGCCTAGTCTGCACCGCTGATGGGCAGACTAAAGCCCCTGACTTTCACTGTCATGGTGAGAGTCAGGGGCCGATCTTTCTAAGAGGAAGTGGCCTCGGCGCTGGGCGTCCCGCTGGGAGTAGGCAGGGCCGTCACTGGGGAAGTCGCCTGGGAGTTAGCCTTATCTTCTTCCACTTTCTGGGCGGCGGTCTGCTGGATCCGCTCGAAATCTTCCTTAAAGGGCTCTAGCCGCTGGTAGACGGCCTCCAGGTAAGAGGATTTGAGGTCGGCCAGCTTAGTGTCAAGGTCGGCCTTCTCTCGGCAGGAGATATCCCGGGCCAGCAGCTTCTGGGACTCCTCTGCCCCTAGCTGGGAGGCAGCATAGGCGGCCTGGTCGGTAGAAACAACAGAGAATCCTTCCTCAGCCAGGCAGGCTGACCAGTCCTCTTGCAGCTGTCGGTACTGGTCATCCTCGGTCAGGGCCCGGCCAATGGACTGGGCAAAGTGGGGGGCTAGCAGGGCCTGTTTGATCCCCTCCTCAGCCGTCCCATAGATGTACTGGTAGCTCTGGGCCTGACAGCCGCTGGCATCAAGCTCACCCGAGCTGTATTCCATGAAGTTGACGGTGAACTTCTCCCCCTCCTGACCCAGGTAGGCTTCTAGCCCGGCCTGGTCATAGTCAGCAAAGGCCTGGGGGGCTTGTTCGGGGGCCGGGGCCTGGTAGCCGGTCTCTTTGAGGGCCTGGAGGCTGGGGCCGGTATAGACCGCGGTTTCTAGGCTCTGGCTGCTTTCAGGCTCCCGGTAGTGGCCACCGCTGGCTTCGACGCAACGCTGGACGAAGGCCTTCCGGGCAGTTTCTAGCTCTGAGGAGGGAAAAATCCAGGTGGAGAGCTGGGTCAGGTGGTCTTCCTGGGCTTCCTGGGCGGTCAGATCCTGGAAGTTCTGGGGCTGGCTGGCGCAGGCTGAGAGCAGCAGGCTAGAGGTGGCCAGCAGGATCAGGGACTTACGAGGGCTGGTAAGTAAAGACACCGAATTCTCTCTAGGTAAAAAAGCGAACTTTAACTACTATAGGTAGTTATAGGAAGAATAGACCACTTGTAGACGCGACGAAATTATCACAGAAAGTTCCTATGACGAAGTCCCCCTCCCCCGCTCAGAAGATGACTACCAGCCGTCGGGGCCTGGTCCGTTTTGCGACTGTTTCTGGCCTAGCCGGTGCCGCTGCCCTGGCTACTGCTCCTCTGCTGGCTAGCCCTGCCCAGGCTGCGGTGGCCGATGTCTTTAGCCACTTTAAGTACCCTGCGGTCACTGGCCCCTCCTTGGCCCTGTGGGGGTCTTCCTCCTTTGCTGGCGCCTATGCCGAGCAGGGTGTTTCTTCTGGTGTTGATAGCAGCCTAGATGCCCTGCTAGCTGGCTATCTGTCGGCCCCGGTCCTTGAGTTCGGACGGGGTGGTGAGGTTTCTTCTCAGATTGCAGCTAGGCGTGGTCACGGAGCCTACCGCTATAAGCTGGTCTTCCCTAACGATCGGATTCCGGCTTCTGGTAGCGTTTCTGTTACTTTGCAGGCTGGTTCTAAGGTGGCCTGGAATGAATCAGCCCAGGCCCCGGGTTTTGTGGGGTCGGTGCCGGGCCTTTTGGCAGCTGGAAAGACTGCTGGTAGCTACACCTTTACTCGTTTAGATGAAGGTAGCGAGGTTTATGCGCCCGCCGGTACGGCAGCTTCCTGGTTCTACTCCTACCAGGAGATGATTAGCCGCTCCTCCTACCATGTGCTGCAGCTGGGCCGTAATAACCTGGATCAGCTCTCTACCTTGCAGGAGGACACCCGGGCCTGCTTTGAGATGGCCCCGGAGCGGTCTATTGTGATGGGTCATTTCAGGGCCCAGGGGTCTACCCCGGATTCTGCCCAGGGTAAGCAGGTGGACGCCTACAATGCTTGGGCCGCCCAGGAGTACGGAAATCTTTTTGTCAATCCTGAGACCTGGTTGCGGGAGCGAAGCCAGGAGTCCTGGTTGCGTTATGGGGCCCTGGCTGGTTCTGGGGTTTGGTCTTCTGATGAGGACCGTACCGCCTACGATGAGGGCAAGCTGCCTCCCAGTCTTTTTGCTTCGGACGGTTTCCATCTGAACGCCTGGGGCTATGTGACCCTGGCCCAGATGATTCACGCTAAGGTCAAGGAGCTGGGCTGGTTCTAGTCTCCTTGTCATCATTCAAAAACCGCCCCTGCCGGATCAGCCTGGCAGGGGCGGTTTTGTCTTTGTCAGTAGGCTGTCTGCTGGTCAGTCTCCTACTTGCTGGTTTCTTCCTTGGGCTCCTCATAGCGGGGGAAGATGGGAGCCGGGGCAGGCAGCTCAGTTCCCGGCAGCAGCTGGGCCTCCAGGTGGGCGAAGGTTCGCTGGTCGGCCGGAAGAGCCAGCAGATCCAGCAGCTTGCCCATAGAGGTAGGCATGACCGGCTGGGTCAGCAGACCCACAACCCGCAGTACCTGGGCGGTCACGTAGAGGACGGTCTCCATCCGGGCAGGGTCACTCTTGCGCAGCTTCCAGGGTTCCTGGGCACTAAAGTAGCGGTTAGCCTCAGCCACTACCTGCCAGATTCGTTCTAGGGCCCGATGGAAGGCCAGGTCCTCAAAGTCGGCCCGCACCTGGGGGTAGAGGGCCTCAGCAGCCTCAAGTAGGGCCCGGTCCTCGGTACTGAACTCGCCGGGGGTGGGCACCTGCCCCTGGCAGTTCTTAGCCACCATAGAGAGGGAGCGCTGGGCCAGGTTGCCCAGGTCGTTGGCCAGATCAGAGTTGATCCGGTTCTTGATCCCCTCAGCCGAGTAGGAGCCGTCCTGGCCAAAGGAGACGTCCCGCAGCAGGAAGAAACGTAGCTGATCCAGGCCAAAGGAAGCCACCAGATCGGCAGGGTCAACCACGTTGCCAATAGACTTACTCATCTTTTCGCCGTCCACCAGCAAAAAGCCGTGGCCAAAGACCTTGCGGGGCAGTTCCAGCCCAGCAGACCAGAGGAAGGCCGGCCAGTAGATGGCGTGGAAGCGGACGATCTCCTTGCC
>DKXC01000027.1 GCA_002492045.1 Micrococcaceae bacterium UBA7136 | reverse complement strand
GAGTCAGCAATGATGGAAGAATCCGCCATGATGGAGGAGTCCGCTATGCCTAGCGAGTCAGCAATGATGGAAGAATCCGCCATGATGGAAGACGAGAAGATGGAAGAGAAGAAGTAGGCTTTTTGGCCCGCTTTCTTCCTGCCCCGTCATGAGTCCTCACCCGCTTGTGGCGGGGCAGGAGGTCTTTCTGGGCCCTAGTGGCCCAAAATCAGCGCCTCAGTCCCCGTCCCGTGAGACGATACTTAGCATGACCCATGCTTTTTCTGATGCCCCGCCCGGCGGCAGAACCAACCCCCTGGCGGCGGCCCGCCTGCTAGAGGACCAGACCGACCGGCTAGCTGCCCTCATGGACTGTAGTTCGGCGGGCGTCAGAGGATGCTTTGAGGCCCTCTATGATGAGCTGGTCCCCCACCTGTATGCGGTGGCCCTGGCGGTTTTGCGTAACCAGGCCCATGCTGAGGAGGTCACCCAGGAGGTTTTTCTGGAGATTTGGCAGAAGGCCCCCAGCTATGACCGGTCTAAGGGCAGCGTCAAAACCTGGGCTCTGACCCTGGCTCGGCGACGATCTATTGACCGGGTGCGGGCGGTAGAGGCTAGCGCCCAGCGGGACCTAGCCCAGGGGGTCAAGGACTTTACCCCCACCTATGAGCATGTGGACGCGGCTGTTCAGGCCCACTTGGAGCGTGAAGAGCTGGGGCGGGCTCTGGAGGGTCTGGAGGCTGACCAGGCTCAGCTGCTACGACTGGCCTATTTTGGGGGTTTGACCCAGCGGGAGCTGGCCCAGCACCTGGGTCTGCCCCTGGGCACTGTAAAATCTCGCATGAGGCAGGCCCTGCTGGCCCTGCGCAAGACTTTAGGAGGGAACCGATGAACTATCAGGACATGGTCACCGCCTATGCGCTGGGTGAGCTGACCGAGCAGGAGCAGGCTCTCTTTGAGGCCCAGGCTGGCCCGGAGCTAGTGGCTGAGGCTCGGGAGTTTAGGGATATGCTGGCTGACCTGGGTGGTTCTTTGGCGCCGGTAACCCCACCCACCGGGCTCAAGGCCAGGGTCATGGAGGCAGTCCAGCGCCTGCCCCAGGAGTCTCAGTTAGAGGGCACCGGCCCCACCCTGGCCCCGCTGGGGGAGGCTCTCAAGCAGGCTGAGCCGACAGACCAGGCAGGCCAGCCTGAGCAGGCCCCAGCCAAGACTAGCCCAGCCCGCTCCTGGCAGACCCTCTTTGCCCTGGCCGCCTCCCTGGCCGCTATCTGCCTGGGCATCTGGAACCTGCAAAGTCAGCAGGCCCTAGAGGAGGCCCGGCAAGAAATTTCAGCCCTCTCAGCCAGCCGCGACTCCCTCATCGACCAGATTAGCCGGGCGGACGACGTCTCCCTGGCTAAGGGCTCCATGGAGGGTTCTAGCATTTCGGTGCTCTACTCCCCCTCCCACAATATGGCCGGCATTACTACCAGCGGCCTGCCCCAGCTGCCAGAAGGCCAGGTTTACATGATCTGGCTCTACGACGCCAGCGGGCAGGTGGTTGGCTCGGGCACCCTGACCGGTTCAGACAGTGGGCCGGTCATGAGCGAAATGACCGACCAGGACCTCTCAGCTGTCACCGACTTCGGGATTTCTGTTGAGTCGGTGGGTTCGACCAGCCCCAGTCAGAAGCCCATGATGCTAGAGAAGATGACCTCCTCTAGCTAGGGCCTAGACGCCCAGGGCGTCCAGTACCCGGATCAGGCAGATATGGGCTAGGGCCTGGGGGAAGTTGCCGGTCATCCGCTCTTCCTCGAAGGAGTAGCCCACACCCATGAGGCCCAGGTCGTTGGCGCAGTCCAGGACTTTATCCAGCAGGGCCCGGCCTTCCTGAACCCGGCCAGAGCGTAGGTACTGCTCGGCCAGCCAGAGGGAGGAAACAAAATGGGGCTGGCCCTGGTCTTCAAAGCCGTCCTGCCCCTGGCTGTTGTCGTAGCGATAAATCATGCCCGAGGGGTGGCTGATGGTCTGCTCAATCTGCTGAACCGTGGCCAGCATGCGGGGGTCGTCCCAGGCCACCAAGCCAATCTGGGCCAGCTGCAGCAGGGAAGAATCTACCCGGCTACCCCCGTAGGTTGAGACAAAGCAGCCCAAATCCTGGTTGAAGCCCCGAGTAAAAATATCCTGGGCTAAGGCATCCCGGCAGTGGGCCCAGGTGGCGGCGTCCCCTTCTAGACCGAAGTCTTCTACCGCCGAGACACCGGCGTCAAAGGCAGCCCAAAGCATGGCCTGGGAGTGGGTGTAGACGGCCGGGTCACCAAAGTTTTCCCAGATGGAACGGTCAGGCTCACCGATTCGCTCGGTGGCGGCATTGAGTAGGGCCTGTTGCAGGGGCCAGGAGAGGTGGTCCTCGGCAACCCCCTGCTGGCGCAGGTGGGAGAAGGCCAAAAGCACCTGGCCCAGGGCGTCCCCCTGGAACTCTTCGCCAGAACCATTGCCCACCCGCACAGGCTGAGAGCCCTCATAGCCGGGCAGGGCTAGGCGGCGTTCCATATCGTCCCGCTGGCCCGCTAGACCGTAGACCGAGTGAACCCGGCGGGAGTTGTTGGCCAGGGCCCGCAGTAGCCAGTTGCGCAGCTGGGCGGCTTCCCGCTCATGCCCCTGGGCCAGGCTGACCTCTAGGGCCAGGGCAGCGTCCCGCAACCAGGCGAAGCGCAAATCAAAGTTGCGTTTGCCGCCGATGACCTCAGGCAGGGAGGTGGTGGTGGAGGCTACCAGGGCACCGGTTTCACGAGAGATGAGCGAGCGCAGCAGCAGGAGGGAGCGGGTCTTGGCCTGCCGGTAGCGTCCTTGGGTTGGGTCTTCTTCGCTGTTGGTGCCCTTGCTGAGGTCGGCCCACTGGGTCCACTGGTCTTGGGTGTAGTTGAGCAGGCCCGAGTAGTCGGCGGGTTCGGGCGGGTTCTGGTTGGAGGGGAAGTAGGAAAGGGAGAAGACGTAGCTTTGTCCTGCTGAGACGGTGAAGGTGTGGCTCTTGGATTGGGGGTCGCCTTGGGGGATGTCGTCGCCGCGGAAGACTAGGGCGTGGGGGCCGGCTAGGCCTACTAGCATGTCGGCGCTGGTGTCGGGTTGGCCGTCGGGGTTGCTGCCCTGGTAGTGGGTGACCCAGGGGATGGTTTTGCCGTAGTCGAAGCGGAGGGCTAGTTCCTGGTACATGGTGACTTCGCCGGTCAGTCCGTCTACCTTGCGGAGGATGCTGGGGCCGCCGGTTAGGGGCATGAATTCGGTGACGCGGACGCTGGCTTCGCCAACTTGCCAGATGGTTTGGAGGATGAAGGTGTTTTGCCTATAGGAGCGTTGGCTGCGGATTTCTTGGCCCTCTTGGGGGTCAAGAGAGGCGAGGGGGGCTAGGAGCCAGCGTCCTTGGTCGGCTTCGCCTAGGAGGGCGGCGAAGAGGGCCCGGGAGTCGAAGCAGGGGGCGCAGAACCAGTCGATGGAGCCGTCGCGGGAAACTAGGGCACCGGTGTTCATGTCTGAGAGGAGGGCGTAGTCCTCGATCAAAGAAGCCATACCCTGAGTCTAGCTGTCTGCTGAGACCTCCTGAAACTTTCAAAACCTCCAGAGGCTTCAGAGGTTTTGAAAGTTTGTGGAGGTTTGGGCGGACGTCGGCCGGGGGCGCTGAAGGTAGTCAAAAGTTTCATAAGTGCGTTCTTTACCTGCACTTATGAAAATTTCGATGACATTCGGGGCTTTACCCTCTTGTGGATATACCCCCAGGGGGTATATATTAAAGACATGAGCGAAGAACACTGCGCAACCCACCAGGCAGAACACCACCACGGCTACACTGCCGACAAGGACGCCTACCTCAAGCGCCTGCGCCGCATCGAGGGGCAGGTACGCGGCATCCAGCGCATGGTCGACGAGGACGTCTACTGCATCGACATCCTCACCCAGGTCTCCGCCATCAACAAGGCCCTGCACAGCGTCTCCATCCAGCTCCTAGAAGACCACGTGCGGCACTGCGTCGTCGATGCCGCCACCCAGGCAAAAGCCACCGGCAACACCGCCCCCCTCGACGACAAAATCAGCGAAGCAATGGCAGCCATCACCCGCCTCATCAAGAGCTAGAACCCCAAACCCGGCAGGGAGCCAACCGGCCCCCGCCAACCAAGTACGGGCGTCCGCGCCCCACACCCACAAGGAGAAAACCCATGTCAGCAACCATCGTCAAAGCAAGCGGCCTCACCTGCAACCACTGCGCCATGAGCGTGCGCGAAGAAATCGAAGAAATTGAGAACGTCACCGGCGTAGAGGTCGACGTGGTCAAGGACGGCGAATCCACCGTCACCATCAACCACACCGGCGACCTGGACGCCGCCGCCGTCTCAGCCGCCATCGAAGAAGCCGGCTTCACCCCCGTCGGCTAATCTTCTAGCCTTCTCTGGAGGGCGGCTTTGCCCGGCCCCAGGCACTAAACACAACAGATACATCAAGTGAAAGAAGGCGTCATGCCAGCCCAATCCACCGCTGAGGTTTTCACCGGTGACACCCGCATCGTTAACCTGACGGTGGGGGGTATGACCTGCGCGTCCTGCGTGGGGCGAGTGGAGCGCAAGCTCAAGAAAATTGGGGTGGATCCCTCGGTCAACCTTCCGCTGGAAACCGCCCGCGTGGTTGCGCCTGCCTCGGTGACTGACCAGCAGCTGATTGAGACTATTGAGAAGGCCGGGTACACGGCGAGCTTGAAGCAGGACGCCGTCGAACAGGTTGATGAAGCTGAGCAGGGTTCGCTCACCCCGCGCCTGTGGGTGGCGGCGGTCTTTACCCTGCCGGTCTTTCTGATATCCATGTTTGCCACCTTCCAGTTCCCCCACTGGGGCTGGGTAGCGGCCTTTTTGACCCTACCGGTGGCGACCTGGGCGGCCCTGCCTTTCCACCGCCCGGCCTGGACTAATCTGCGGCACGGTTCTTTCACCATGGACACCCTGATTTCCCTGGGTGTTATTGCTTCTTACGCTTTTTCGCTCTGGCAGCTGGCCATGGACCCGGCTATGACCGCCCATGCCGGCCACGGGGCGTCCGCCGGTGGGCACGGCATGGACCACATGCTCTACTTTGATGCGGCAGCCATGATTACCCTCTTTTTGCTGGCTGGCCGGCAGATTGAGCACCGCACCGCCCGGCGCTCTTCCCAGGCCCTGCGGGCTCTGCTGAATCTGGGGGCTAAGTCTGCCACGGTTCTGCAGGGCGGGCGGGAAGTGCAGATTCCCGTCAAGGACCTCCTCCCCGGCGATCTATTCTTAGTGCGGCCCGGCGAGAAAATTGCGGTGGACGGCGAGGTTGTTGAGGGACGCTCTGCGGTGGACGCCTCCCTGCTGACCGGTGAGTCTCTGCCGGTTGAGGTGGGGGTGGGGGACGCCGTCGTTGGTGCGACCGTCAATACGTCGGGTTCACTGACGGTGCGGGCAACTCGGGTGGGCTCTGACACTGTGCTGGCCCAGATGAGCCGTACCGTGGCGGAGGCCCAGTCCACTAAGGCCCCCATCGCCCGCCTGGCTGACCGGGTTTCTGCGGTTTTTGTGCCGGTGGTGATTGCCCTGGCCCTGGCGACCCTGGTCGGCTGGTTGCTGGTGACCGGCGATGTCAATGCGGCTTTTACCGCTGCGGTGTCGGTGCTGGTCATTGCCTGCCCCTGTGCCCTGGGTCTGGCGACCCCTACGGCCCTGTTGGCGGGTACTTCGCGGGGGTCCCAGCTGGGTATTTTGATTCGCTCGGCCCAGGTGCTTGAGTCCACTAAGCACCTGACCACCGTGGTGCTCGATAAGACCGGCACCGTGACCACCGGGGCCCTGGCACTGGCTGAGGTGATTCCCCTGGCAGGTTTTGGTGGTCAGGACGCCGCCCGCCTGCTAGCGCTGGCCGGGGCAGCTGAGTCTCGCTCGGAGCACCCCATTGCCCGGGCTATTACTCAGGCGGCCCAGGCTGACGCCCACCTGCTGGGGCAGGCCCTGCCGCAGGTCACTGATTTTGCCTCCGCCCCCGGCGGGGGCGTGCGGGCTACCTTGCACGAAGAAGTTTCCGCAGGTGAGAGCCGGGAGGTTTCGGTGCTGGTGGGCCAGCCCAGTTTCCTTGTCTCTGAAGGCGTTGAACTGAGCGAAACCCACACCCGCGCCCTACTTACCGAGCAGGAGGCCGGACGCACCACCGTCGTCCTTGCTATCGGGGGGCAGCCCGCTGCCCTGCTGGCCCTGCACGATACCCCCAAGGCCGGGGCGTCCGAGGCTCTGGCCGAGCTGCGGGCTCTGGGTCTTACCCCGGTTCTGCTGACCGGGGACGCCGAACCCGTCGCCCGCGCCGTGGCAGCCGAGGTGGGCATTGCCCCGGCGGACGTCTATGCGGGGGTCAGCCCGTCCGACAAGCTGGCCACCATCACCCGCCTACAGGAGGGCGGAGCCGGGGTCGCCATGGTAGGCGACGGCGTAAACGACGCAGCCGCCCTAGCCCAGGCGGACGTGGGCGTGGCCATGGGGTCGGGAACCGACGTGGCTATGGAGGCCGCCGATATGACCATTGTCCGCAGCGACCTAAGCTCACTCCCGACAGCAATTCGACTTTCGCGGGCTACCCTGCGCCTGATTAAGAGCAACCTGTTCTGGGCTTTCGCCTACAACACGGTGGCGATTCCGGTGGCGGCGGCAGGCTTGCTCAACCCCATGATTGCGGCGGCTGCTATGGCCTTCTCTTCGGTCTTTGTGGTGCTCAACTCCACCCGGCTCTTCCGCTTCTCATAACACTTAACCCACACCCTAGGAGGTAACTATGAAAACCCTAACTACCGGCGTCCTCGCCCTCGCTGCCGCATCTATGCTGGCTCTGACTGCCTGCGGATCCAAGGAGTCAACTGCTAAAAGCGAGGCTGAGGCTCTGGCCTCGTCGGCTGCCGCAGCCCACGCTGATCACGCCAATCACCCGGCCGACGGCGGGTCTGTGCCTGCCGGTATCGCCGAAGCATCAGACCCCACCTACCCGGTTGGTACCGAGGTGGTTCTCGCCGCTGACCACATGAGTGGTATGGACGAAGCTACCGCCACCATCGTGGGCGCCTACCAGACCTATACCTACTCGGTGAACTACACGCCCACCGACGGGTCTGACCCGGTCACCGACCACAAGTGGGTTGTGCAGGAAGAACTGGCGGACGCCGGGAGTGAGCGCCTTGCCGACGGCACCCCCGTGACCATTGAGGCTGAGCACATGACCGGCATGAAGGGAGCTGAGGGGACGGTTGAATCGTCCACCGATGAGACCGTTTATGTGGTGGACTTCACCGCCGGTGGCATGACCGTGAAGAACCATAAGTGGGTCACAGAATCCGAGATTGAAGGGGCCAAGTAACTCCTCATTCTCAAAGGGACCGCAAAACTTCAAAAGGACCGCATATTATGCGGTCCTTTTGAAGCGGCCATGGCCTTCTCTTCGGTCTTTGTGGTGCTCAACTCCACCCGGCTGCTGCGCTTCGCCTAAAAGACGAGGCTCACCCCCAGGGGTGAGCCTCAATTAATAGGATGGAAAGATGAGTATACCTGGGGATAAAAACACGGTCTTAACGCTGACCGTCATCATTACCTTGATAGTTCTGCTGGCTCTTCTTGTGACATCTGGCCTGCTTGCCTTCTGGTTAGACCCTGACTCTGAAGAGGACAAGCAACCAGCAGAACCGGGGGTTTACTCCTTAAGGATCTCATCCTCTTTGTTTATTTGAGGGCGGGCTTGATCTCTTGGACGATGGCCTCCAGCTGGCGCAGGTTGAAGTCTACGCCCAGCATATTAGGAATGGTGACCATAAGGGTGTCGGCCTCGGCAACGGCTTCGTCCTCACCGTCAGCAGGCAGGTAGCCGAAGTGGGCGAAGCCCTTGTAGACGGTTTCGGGGGAACCGCGGGAGATACCCAGTTGCAGGCGCTCGTTCCCAGAGATGAGGTCTACCATGGCGGCCTGTTCGGCCATGTAGAGGGGGTTTTTGCAGCGCATGTCGCGGTTGCAACACTCGCCTTATCGGTCGCTCTCGCCGCCTTGCATGCGGTCGCGCAACGCCTCACCGATCTGTGTTGCCGTCGGTGCGCCGGCGAAACCGTTCTCAGTCGCATAGACACGGCAGGCCAGTGAGTGAGCGAGTGTTGTCGGGAACAGATCGATGCCGTCGACGAGAATCGTAGGCGAGCCTCCGAACCCAGTGTTCGCCGCTTCGGCCTCGGTCCCGATCGTCACCAGCTCGACAGGCACGGCCCCGAGTCCGAGAGCGTCCAGCGCTGCCCGTGCGTTGGCTTCGGCGATTCCCGTGTTCGGGCAGTCGGCGATGTGCAGCAGTTCCACCTTCATGAAGCTTCTTCCGTTCGTTCACCCTCAGCTGTCGTGCGAGGGGTCTGCGTGAGGAGGTTCAGACATACCAGGCCAACACCAGCGACGACAAAGACGTCGGCGACGTTCCCGACGAACAGGTCGCCGACCAGCGGGATCCGCTCACCCTGGGTCAGCTGCGCCGCGACGAGGAGGGCGACGACGAAGGCGACGACGAGCGCCTGCCCACTCCTCGTGGATGCCCCGCCCGTCGACTCGACGACAACGGCGTCCTGCGCAGTCACGCGTCGCTCTTCCGGGTCCGGGCAGCCCGCAGGCCGTTGAGGATCACGACGACCTCGGCGATCTCGTGCACGAGTACCACGGCCGCGAGCCCCAGGACGCCGAAGAGGGCAAGCGGGAGCAGGGCGGTGATGATCAGCAACGAAAGGATGATGTTCTGGTTGATGATGTGCCGTCCGCGGCGGGCGTGGTCGAACGCACGCGGCAGCAGGCGCAGGTCGTGGCCGGTGAAGGCGACGTCGGCGGACTCAATCGCGGCATCCGAGCCGGTCGCGCCCATCGCGATGCCGATGTTGGCAGCGGCGAGGGCGGGAGCATCGTTGATGCCGTCGCCGATCATCGCCACAGCCCCCTTCTCTCCGAGTTCTGTGATCGCGGCGGCCTTGTCCTCCGGGCGCAGCTCGGCACGCACGTCGCCGATCCCGGCTTGGGCGGCGAGGGCGCGGGCGGTGCGAGCATTGTCGCCGGTGAGCATGGTGACCCCGATGCCCTGTGCGGCGAGGGTGCGGACGACCTCGGGGACCTCGGGACGCAGCTCGTCGCGGACGCCAATTGCGGCGACCGGCGTGCCGTCGCGGTGCACAATCACGACCGTCATGCCCTGCTCCTCCAGCCCAGCAACCTGCTCGCCGAGCGTCCCGGCGTCGAGCCAGCGGGGGCTGCCGACCGTGATCCGCGCACCGTCGAGGGTTCCCTCGATGCCGTGCCCGGCCTGCTCGGTCACACCGTCAGCCGCGGGGGCCCCGGGGGCCGCGGCGGTGATCGCGGCCGCAAGGGGGTGGGTGCTGTGCTGCTCGAGCGCGGCGGCCCAGGCCAGCACCTGCTTCTCGGTCACGCCCTCGGTGGTGAGGACGGCGGTGACGGCGGGCTCGTTGCGGGTCAGGGTGCCGGTCTTGTCGACGGCGACGTGGCGGATCACGCCGAACCGTTCGAACACGGCCCCGGACTTGATGATCACGCCGAACTTGCTCGCCGACCCGATCGCGGCCACCACGGTCAGCGGCACCGAGATCGCCAGCGCGCAGGGAGATGCCGCCACGAGCACGACGAGGGCGCGGGTGATCCACAGCTCCGGGTCGCCGAGCAGCGACCCGATGATCGCGACGAGGGCGGCGAGGATCAGTACGCCCGGGACGAGGGGCCGGGCGATGCGGTCGGCGAGGCGGGCGCGGTCGCCCTTCTCTGCCTGAGCCTTCTCCACCAGGTCGACGATTGTGGTCAGCGAGTTGTCGGTGCCCGCCGCGGTCGTCTCGACCTCGAGCGCCCCAGCGGTGTTGATCGCGCCCGCGGAGACGGTGTCGCCGGGTTCGACTTCGACCGGAATCGACTCGCCAGTGATCGCGGACGTATCCAGGCTGGAGCGTCCCGTGCGGACGATGCCGTCGGTCGCGATCCGCTCACCCGGCCGCACCAGCATCAGCTGACCGACAGCCAGGTCCTTCGCCGCGACCTCGACCGATGCTCCGTCGCGGCGGATGGTCGCGGTCTCCGGGACGAGCTTGAGCAGCGCCCGCAGCCCGCCGCGGGCGCGGTCCATGGCCTTGTCCTCCAGCGCTTCGGCGATGGAGTACAGGAACGCCAAGGCCGCGGCCTCCTCGACGTAGCCGAGGATCACCGCGCCGACCGCGCTGATCGTCATCAGCAGGCCGATGCCCAGCTTGCCCTTGAACAGCTTGCGGATCGCGCCCGGGGTGAACGTCGACGCGCCCAGCAGTAGGCCGATCCAGAACGCCACCAGCGCCGGGACCTCCGCCCCTGTCCATTCCAGGGCCAGGCCGGTCAGGAAGGCGACGCCGGAGAAGACCGGGACCATGATCCCGCGGTCCCGCCACCAGGGACGCGCCGCCTCCTCGGCTTCCTCGCCGACCCGGGTCTCCGGCTCGTCGCAGCCGCACGCCGCGCTCACGCGCCCGCTCCCGTCCCGCAGCAACCCGGCACTGTGCACGAAGAGTCCACGCAGGGCGCGTGCTCGTCGACAGCGAGCGTCACGTCCACCAGTGCGGTGAGCGCCGCCACCAGATGCGGGTCGGCGATCTCGTAGCGGGTCTGGCGACCCTCCGGCTCGGCAACGACGATGCCGCAGTCGCGCAGACAGGTCAGGTGGTTGGAGACGTTCGAGCGAGTCAGCTCCAGCTCGCGTGAGAGCACGGCCGGGTAGCTCGGGCCGTCGAGCAGGGTCATCAGAATCCGGGAGCGCGTCGGGTCCGCCATGGCCCGGCCCAGCCGGTTCATGACGTCGAGGCGAGAAGCAATAGTCAGCATGCACTGAACTATACAGTAATGGCTGACTTATTGTCGACTCGCCAGGGCTGCCTCACGCGCTCCGCGCGCTTGCCCTCGAGAACCCTGGTCGCCTACTTTCGCCAGCGCGGCCCCGTTCGCATCCTCGACAGCCCAGGTCCAGTACGACGGATCGAGGTACTGCGTGAGTCCGATACTCGTGGGGTTATTCTCCTGCTTAGCCACGGCGACCACCGCCCGCGACATCGTAAGGAGCGTGCGGCGCCTTAAAAATAAGAGATAGAATAGTATCACTTAAGTCAGATAAGAGATAGAGTTCTTACTCTTAAAGCAGAAGGGAGGTTGGCATGAAATATGTCCCTCTACCCGTTCGACGGGCCCAGCGAACCCTAGGCCAGCAGCTCAAAAACCAGCGCAAACTCATGGGCCTCACCGCCCAGATGGTGGCCCAGCGGGCCGGAACCAGCGTCATCACCCTCCGCAAGATTGAGCAGGGTCAGCCCGTCCGCAGCGATATCCTGCTGACCGTCATCAAGGTTTTGGGCATGCTAGACCGGGTTCTTGATGCCACCGATCCCTACCAGACGGACGTCGGCCGTCTCCGCGCCAACGAACAACTCCCCCAGCGCGTCAGGGTCAACTATGACTACTAGGAAGAAGAAAAAGGGCCTGCGCCTAAAACGGCCACAGACCCAAAATCGATTCATGAGATAAAGCTAGGCGCTCTACTGCTTGCCCTTCTTCTGGGCCTTTTCGGCGGCGTGAGCAGCGTCGATTCGGGCAGCCAGGCGGGCCTGCTCGGCTTCTTCCTGCCGCTTGGCTTCAGCTTCTCGGCGGGCCTTAGCCTCGGCGTAGAGCTTGGCGGATGACCGGTTAATACCGGTTCCCTGGCCCAGCTGGGGGTCGTTGGGGCGCTCCACCAGGATTAGGGTGGCGCAACCTACCAGGGTTACCACAAAGACTGCCCCGGCAATGGTCAGGGCCAGCACAAACTGGGGTGCGTTCTGGGTGCCTCCGGTCGCAAAAACTACCGTGCCCAGGAAGGCAACAGCCGCCAGCCCAAAGGCAATCATGAGTGAGCCTCGCACCTGGCTGGTGAAGTTAGGCTTCTTCGGTTCCTGAGTGTCGGTCACGGCTTTCTTCCTCCTGAAAATCTGCTCCCCTCAGTTTACGGGGTCAAGGCCCCCGAACCGGGCCACCTCGCCCAGACTGAAAGGATTAAGCAGAAACCTGCAATTTTAAAGACCCGTCCGAGTCTAAGACTTCTTCCCGCCCGGACTCAAGGCCCCAATCAGGCCAAAGATACCGGCCACCAGGGCGCTAGCACCGGCCGTCCCCAGCAGGGCCTTAGCCCCCAAGTCAGCCAGCAGGGGCAGGCCCAGGGCAGACAGCATAAGCACAATCCCCTCCAACCGCCAGTCCCGGGCCAAGGGGCCAGCGGACGGGCGTCCGGCAGCCAGCAACTTAAAAAGACCAGTTACACCCAGAGCCAGAGAAGAAATCAGGGCTAGGGGAAAGGCGTGTGGCTGCAGCACCAACAGCAGGCCACCAGCGGCCATCAAAACCAGCCCCAAAGAAGCCAAGGCCCGCCCCAGGGCAGGGTCATCCAGCCCAAGAGACCGCGAAAAATAGTAGGAGCTAGCACCCAAAGCCAGCAGGTAGAGGGCCAGCAGGACGCTAGCAGCAACCAGGGAAGGCTCCTGCAGAAAGACCGTAATTAGGCCGAAGGTCAGGAAGACCAGGGCCTGCACCAGAACCGGCCGAGTCAGGGCACCTTGGGGGGCGGGGGACGGGATTCGGGGGCCACCCTGCCCCGGAGTCTGCTGAGTTTGAGAAGTCACCCCTCTAGCTTAGTTCCTATCGTCCCCTTCTTTTTCTCTTGACCCCGAGAAAATCTCCAGGGTCAAGAGAAAAGAAGTGGAGGTCTTAGCCAGGAGCCAGCTCCCTGAGCACCTGCCGCAGCAAGCCCAGGCCCTGCTCCAACTTGCGGTCGGGCACCCCGCCGAAACCCAGTACCAGCCCCCGCCAAGGCTCGGCCCGCTCTTGGTTCCCCTGGCCGGACGTCCGCTGGGGCGACCAGTAGGGGCCCAGGGCTTCTACCAGCAAGCCAGCCTCAGCCAGGCGGGCCACCAGCTGGGCCTCCTCAGCAGCGCCCAGGCCGGGCAGGTGAATAACCGTGTGCAGGCCACCGTCCATAGGGAGCACCCGCCCGCGGGGCAGGTTATCCAGGCCGGTCAGTAGCAGCTGACGGCGGGCCGTATAGATGCGGCGCATGCGGGCCGTGTGGCGACGCAACCCACCAGAGGCCAGAAAAAGGGTCAAAGCCTCCTGGGTCAGGGAAGACACCGGGTTTCCCAGGTCAGCCCGCAAACCTATCAGCTCCTGCCGCAGGTGGGCCGGTAGCAGCAGAAAACCCAGGTTAAGGCCCGGAGCCAGCAATTTAGAGAAAGACCCCAGGGTAATAACCCGCTCCGCCCCCGCCTGGTCCAGGGCAGCCAAGGCGGGCAGGGGGTCGCCCCGGTAGCGCAGTTCGGAGTCGTAGTCGTCTTCAAGAATGTAGGCCCCATTTTTTCTGGCCCAGGCCAGCAGTTCCAGACGGCGGCTGACCGGCATGGAGGCCCCCAGGGGGTACTGGTGGCTGGGCGCTAGTAGCACCAGGTCTGGACGCTCCGGGCCGGTGGGCAGGAGGGCGGGCTGCAGGCCGTCCTGGTCAACCTCAACAGGTAGAATCTGGTGGCCAAAAGCTAGGGGAATCCGCTGCAGAGAGGGATAGCCAGGGTTCTCAACCGCAATCCGCAGGGGCCTGCCTCGAACCTTGAGCCGTAGGGCGGTGAGCACCAGGCGGAAACCGTCCCTGGCCCCGGCCGTCACCATAAGGTCTTGGGGGTCGCGCAGGACGGAGCGGGTCAGGCGCAGGTGCTGGGCTAGTTGCTGGCGCAGCTGGGGGGAGCCTGCGGGTGGGAAGGTCCGCCCGGGGCTGGCTGCGGCCTGACGCCAGGCGGCCCGCCAACTGGCGCTGGCCAGCAGGGAGGTATCGGGTATGCCCGGACGCAGATCTAGGGCTGTCTCTTGGCTAGCTGGAGTAGGTGGCTGGGCCGATTCTGCTGGGGTTTGAAAGGTAGGCCCACTGGTCTTTTGCCGCTTGGGGCTAGCAGGCTGGATCTGCTGGGAATCGGTCAGGGGGGCTAGCTGACTGGCTACCCTGGTGCCGCCGGGGCTGGCCGTCAGGTAGCCCTCCCCCACCAGCTGTTCGTAGGCAAAAACAACCGTTCCACGTGAAACATTAAGCTGCTGGGACAGAGCCCGACTAGAAGGTAGGGCCTCCCCCGCCTGCAGAACCCCCTGCAGAACCAGGGCTCGAATCTGCTCGGCCAGCTGGGCAGGCAGAGAGGCCGAAGCCGACCGACTCAGGTTCACCGGCAGACGGTCAAAACGAGAATAAGCAGCCACAACGGCCCCTCCTTACACAAGCTACTGGCAGGTGGTCTAAAAACTTTGCCCAAAACTGGCCCTAGTCTTAGACCACTTTAGCCCAGGACACTAGAAGCTATGACTGAAAACACTACTTCTACCCCCACCGTCACCGGCTCCCCCCTGGTCAAGCGCGGCCTAGCCGACATGCTCAAGGGCGGCGTCATCATGGACGTTGTCACCCCCGAACAGGCCAAAATCGCTGAGGACGCCGGCGCCGTTGCCGTCATGGCCCTGGAACGCGTCCCCGCCGACATCCGTGCCCAGGGCGGCGTAGCCCGCATGAGCGACCCCGACATGATTCAGGGCATCATCGAGGCTGTATCCATTCCCGTCATGGCCAAGGCCCGCATCGGCCACTTTGTGGAAGCCCAGATTCTGGAGCACCTCAAGGTGGACTACATTGACGAGTCTGAGGTGCTCTCCCCCGCCGACTACGTCAACCACATCGACAAGCACCCCTTTAAGGTTCCTTTTGTCTGCGGCGCCACCAACCTGGGCGAGGCCCTGCGCCGTATCACCGAGGGCGCTGCCATGATCCGATCTAAGGGTGAGGCCGGCACCGGTGATGTTTCTGAGGCGACCAAGCACATTCGCACTATCAAGGCCCAGATTGCCGAGCTGCAGGCCCTGAACGCCACTGCCCCCGACCTGCTCTACGTTAAGGCTAAGGAGCTGGCCGCCCCCTATGAGCTGGTGCGCGAGGTGGCCGAAACCGGCAAGCTGCCCGTTGTTCTCTTTACTGCTGGCGGTGTAGCCACCCCGGCTGACGCTGCCATGATGATGCAGCTGGGTGCGGACGGTGTCTTTGTGGGCTCCGGTATTTTCAAGTCGGGCGATCCGGTTGCCCGGGCCAAGGCCATTGTTAAGGCCACTGCCTTCTACAATGACCCGGCCGCTATTACTGAGGCGTCACGGGGCCTGGGAGAGGCCATGGTGGGCATCAATGTGGCTGATCTGCCTGCGCCCCACCGCCTGGCTGAGCGTGGTTGGTAAAAAGCCTTTTTCGCCATCAGGCGAATCAAAAAAGGCTTTTTACCGGCGAGCATAGCCCCTGCGGCGAGCCGAGAAAGATGCGAGCAGAGCGAGCTCCATTAGGCCTTTTCGCCATCAGGCGCCGCCGGGAAGATGGGCTTGCTGCTAACTAAATACGCAGCTTCACCACATCTTCCCAGCAGCACCTTACAGACCAGCCATTTTGTCAGACCTCAGGACGAAAGAAGAAGAAACCTATGAACCCAACCGTTGGCGTCCTGGCCCTCCAGGGCGGAGTAGCTGAGCATGCCTCCCTGCTGGAGGGCCTGGGCGCCCGGGTGGTGCTGGTCAAGCGTCCTGAGCAGCTGGAGGGCCTGGATGCCCTGGTTCTGCCGGGTGGGGAGTCCACCACCATTGACCGACTGACCCGGATTTTTGGGCTCCGCCAGCCCCTGATTGAGGCTATTTCAGCTGGCCTGCCCACCTTGGGCACCTGTGCCGGGCTGATTCTGCTGGCCCGCCAGGTTGAGGATCCTGCCGCCGGTCAGCAGACCCTGGGCCTGCTGGATGTGACCGTCCGCCGTAATGCCTTTGGGTCTCAGGTTGATTCGGCTGAGACTCAGCTGGCCTGGGGTGCTAGCGGGGCGGACGGTGCTGGTCAGCTTACTGACGCAGGCGGGCAGGTGCCAGTGAAGGCGGCCTTTATCCGCGCCCCCATTGTCACCCAGCTTGGCCAGAATGTTACTGTGCTAGCCCGTCACGCCGGGCAGGTAGTGGGGGTTCAGCAGGGCCACCTACTGGGGATTTCTTTCCACCCGGAGCTGACCGGCGACACCACCGTCCACCGGGCCCTCCTAGACCTCATCTAGGCAAGAAAAGGAGCCTTATCTGGGGTGGGCCCAGAGAGAAGAAACTGGCAGGACGTGGAGCCAAGGCTCAAGCGAAAAAGCTACCTCTCCGGTGTAGAGAACAGCAGCAGCCGCGACCCTATCCCCCAGTTTCTCTTTTAAGGCATACAGGTGCTTAGCCTGGTCCTTTCCAGCTACCGAACGGCTTTTTACTTCAAGCAGAATAAGACGCCCGTCCCTGAGTTCAAGCAGAATATCAACTTCCTGATTTCGTTCACGAAAATGATGAACCCGGTAGATTTCCTGGCTCCATTCCTTCTGCTTAAGAAGCTCATTGGCCACAAATTGTTCCAGGAGGGCGCCATAATGTTCTCGACCCCCCACAGTCGCAATTTTGTCTTCGGTAAACCCTGCTAGCGAAGAAGCCAAACCCGAATCCAAAAGCCCTGTTTTAGGGCGCCGAACCACCCTCGAACCGTAGCTGAGCCCCCAGGCTGGTAGCTCTTCCAAAAGATACATCCGCTGCAGAAGACTGATGTACTTACTAACAGTTGTTTCGCTTACCCCCAGATGCTGGGCAATACGCCTTTTGACGAGTTCCTGAGCCCCGTTGACAGAGAAATAGGAAATAAGAGATAAGAGGTGCCGGGAGAAATCTCCACCCTCAATATCATTTGCATCATGAGTAGCCAGTGCCTCGATATAGTTTGAGAACCAGGAGGCCTGGCTGCGCCTGCTCTTCCTTTGCAGAGGAATAGGAAATCCACCCCTCACGACATAGGGAGCAGGATTCTCGGCCACTACCTCTCCTTGAGCCCCTCCTAGAATCCAACGAACAAAGTCTTCGGGGCTCAGCTCCTTTTGCTCACCGACGCTAAAAGGACGAAGAGTCACCGCTTCTTGTCGTCCGGCTAGAGAGTCTCCTGAACCTCGTGTGCGCAGCAAATCTGCCGACCCAGTGACAATAAATCTGCCTGGACGCCTATCTTTATCCACTTCAGCTTTCAGCTGTAGGGTCAGCTCCGGCACTCTTTGAAGCTCATCAATCACCAAAGGGGCATCTCCTGCTTGCCTCAAAAAGCCCCGAGGGTCTGCTCGCGCAAACTCTCTTTGCTGGGCGTCATCCAAAGTCACAGCAAGAGCATCTGCAGAAGCAAGTCTTTGGGCAAGGGTTGATTTTCCGACCTGCCGTGCCCCCTGGATGACCAGGATAGGGGTATCTTCTAAGAGCTCTTTACAGACAGTCTCTAGGTGGCGAGGAATTGGGGTGATCATGCCCCAATCCTAGCCCATGCTTGGAGTTTTACCACCTCTTGCGTGGAGATTTGCCACCTCCTGCGTGGAGATTTACCGCGGGTAACCTGGAGATTTGCCACCCCTAGAAGCGGCCGCCACCACCGCCACCGCTGAAGCCTCCGCCGCCCCCAAAGGAGGATCCACTAGAGAAGCTAGAACCCGAGCCAGCAGAAACCATACTCGCGGGCAGGTGGTTGTCACCCGCGTAAATCTGGGGCGAGACCAGGTAGAGGGGAAGCCAGGCATTAAAGCTAGGGGCGTAGCGGGTGTAGCTTTCCCCGCTCTTGCGCTCCTCCTCAGCTAGCTCCTCTTCCTGCTCGTCCAGGTTGGCCGGGGCGGTGCGGTTAGCATAGCGGTACTTGATGTAGTCCCGGTGCATGTCCTCAGGAATACTCAAGCCGGGATTTTCAGCCTGGGCCTGCCGCATTTCCTCCTCGGCAGCCCGCTTGACCTTGCGGTAGTCCCAGTAAATAGCAGCACCAATCATGGCAGAGACCGTACCCAGGGTGGCCACGATACCGGCAATCAGCAGGCCGTCGTCGGCTTCTTCGCTCTGGGCAGCCTGATAGACCTCACCGATACTGGCCTCTAGCCCAGCCGCGTACTTACCCTCAGTCAGATAGGGCCCCAGGACCTCCTGGGCGATGGTTTGGGCCTCAGAGTCGCTCACGTATTGGCCTGCGCCGTCGGCTACAGCTAGGAAGGTTTCGCGTCCTTCCATATCAATAACCAGCAGCAGGCCGTTGTCTGCACCGGCATCACCCACACCCCAGGCGGTGCCCAGCTGGGTGGCGTAGTCGGGCAGGTCGCCGGGGTCCTGCTTGGTGGTGTAAATAGCCAGGCGGGCCCGGTCAGTTTCCTGGTTTTTCTGGTCGATCAGCTTGTTGAGGTTTTGTTCTTGCTCGTCGGTAAGCAGGTCGGCAGCGTCCAGGATATTGCCGGACGCTGGTGGGGCGGGCAGGTCTGCCGCCCAGGCTGCGCTGAGGGTCAGGGGCGCCAGGGCCAGGGCGCTTCCTGCCAGGAGAGAGGCCAACCGCTTTCGGGGGCTAGGGCTTCCGGTCTGCTGCATGGGTAAGTCCTTCCTCTTACCACCAGCCTAACAAGGGTCTAGTCAAGGAGGCTAGGCTGGACTAGAATCAGACTATAAGCAACGTAGGAACCCTCAACCTCAACTGAGGCTGACAGTTTCACGGACCCTGGCATCTTTTGCTGTGGCAGGCCAGGGTTGCTTTATTTAAAGCTCGCGAACGTTATGTTTAAAGGCTTCTAGATACTCAGTGTTCCCATGGGATAGCTTCTGACGCATGGCAGACGATGCTAAGTCAGGAAGCCATAGAAGGTTCTCGTCCGATGGGGAAACCTGTAGCAGTTGAGCGGAACGGCGCACAAGCTGTTTCCGCCGTGCTTCGCTCATAGTTTTCTGGTCTCTTGCTCGCAGGGTCTTTCCTCGGCGGGCTTCAAGAACAAACAAATCGACGCAGTGTTTGCCCAGAAGAGGGATAGAATTCAATTCCTTCATCAAAGTCAGAAGACATTTCTCACGAAGAGTTTCCGCATCTTCCCTGTCGGTAGACATATTAATCGAGAAGACACAGGGTTCATCACCTTCCCCCAGGTAGGCTGACATCTCACGGGCTATATTTCGCCCCTGCTCAGTTACCAAGTTTTCGGTAGTATACCAGTATCTACCACCAACAATTTCTTGAAGATCACCCCGAATACTTTCAAAGTGGGCAGGACGAATGAGAATAGCTGTCACTACGTAGAAGGCTAAGCCGTCTTCGGCTTCTTCTGCTGTCCGGTAGGTTTCATCGAGAAAGGCAACAGGTAGGGAACCATTCTGTTCGTAGGCTTTCTTCAGCTTCTCCCGCATCATGTGAGTTACCTGTCCCATAACTTGCTTCGGTTCCGGTTACTTGAGCCTAGGAGGCTAGGCCGCCGGGCAGGTCGTCCTCGGGGAGCTGGTTTTTGCCGGAGTAGAGGGCAGGGTTGGCTTGGTAGAGGGGCAGCCAGTCCCTGAAGCTGGCAGCGTAGCGGGTGTAGCTGCGCCCAGTAACAGCCTCTTGTCGCTCTAGTTCCTGGTTGTGGGCCTGGCTACCGGCCAGAGGCTCGGTCTGGTTGTTGTAGCGGTAGGTCAGATAGTCACGCCGCATCTGGGCGGTTACCAGCAGCTGCGGGGCCTGGGCCAGGGCCAGGTCAATTTCTGCTTCGGCCTGACGGCGGATGCGGCGACGCCCGCGTAGCAGGTAGCCGCCCACCAGGGAGCCGGTGGCTGTCAGCAGGGCCACCAAGCCCACACCCAGCAGGATTCCGGCGGTGTCGCGGTCGTTGGTTGCTCCTTGAGAAGCCAGGTTATAGACATCATCGATGGTGGCGCGGGCACCTTCTACATACTGGCCTTGGGCTAGCTTGGGAGCTAGAACATTCTGGGTGATGTCGCGGGCCACCTGGTCGCTAATCTGCTGGCGGGCTCCTTCGGCAACAGCTAGGAAGGCTTCTTGCTCTTTCATGTCGATGACCAGGGTGACCCCGTTTTTGAGCTGGGGGTCGCCCACATTCCACTGGTTGCCCAGACTATTGGCGTAGTCGCGCAGGCTACCCTCGTAGTCGCGGGTGGTGGTGTAGATCAGCAGACGGGCACCTTGGGTTTCGCGGTCGCGGGTCTTGATGAGTAGGTTGAGGTCGGCTTCTTCGGTGTCGGTGAAGATGTCTGCTTCGTCTACTAGCTTGATGTGGGCGCTGGGGGCCTCGGGGCTGCTGTTGGCCTGGGCTGGTTTGGCGTCCAGGGCCAGGATGAGCAGGAGGCCGCCGATCAGGCCCAGGAGTAGCTGGGTGAGTTTCCGGTTGCTGTTTGGGGTGGGCACCGGGTGAGGTCCTTCCGGTGGGGGTGGTTATGTGTTTTTTGGGGTGTTCTTTCCACCGTATCAAATTTGGTCTTTCTGGCTCTAGGGGGAGGCTTGCCAGAAGAACTTTACAAGTGTAAAGTTATCCCTGTTTTAGCCCAAACGTCCCAAGGAAATCATGACCATCGCTACCCCAGAGAAAATCCCAGAAAAAAATCTTAACGCCCGGGCCACCCAATCCCGAACATCCCTCCTCGAGGTCACCTTCAAACAGTTCAGCCAACCCCAGCCCGGCGCCCCCAACATTAGCGACCTAGTCAAACAGGCCGGAGTCAGCCGACCCACCTTCTACCAGCACTTCAAGGACGCCGACGGCCTCATGCGGGCCGCCGCCTTTGAAAAACTCAACCAGGTCTTCGCCTCCCTACCCCAAACCGACCAGGAAGAAGTTCTGACCCAGCAGAGCTTCCTCCAGCTTCTCCTCGGCCTGCAAAAAGAAGCCATCTTCTTCCGCAACATCATGCAGACCTCTGGCAACGCCACCCTGGCCCTAGAGCTAGTCGGTTTCATCGGCAACCGCCTACTGGCCCAGCCCAGTATCGTCCATCAACTAGAATCTAAAACCCAGGGTTCCAACCTCAAGGACTACGTCCAGTTCATAGCTGCCGGAGTGTCCTGGGTGACCGTCCACTGGCTCCACAGCGACTTTGAAGGCCCCAACAGCCCCCAGGCCATGAGTCAGCGGCTGACCGACCTTATGCGTCAGGCCCTCCAATAAATTTCAATATCCCCCACATGAAAGGAAGTAGGTGAAAATAGCTATGTCCCCCGCCAAGAAAATCCAGAACCGCCTGCAGGTTCATGCTGGTGCCCGCTTCAACCCCATGAAGTACCTGGTACTGCTGGCCATTATTGTGGTGCCCTCTATCTACGCAGGTATTCTCACCTGGGCTAACTACGACCCCACCGGCACCATCAACGCGGTTCCGGCGGCTATCGTCAACCAGGATCAGCCAGCTACTAGCTCCCAGGGCCAGCTCAACCTGGGTCAGGACCTAACCCAGCAGCTACTAGATAACAAGAGCAAGAACAATTTTGACTGGTCGACCATGGAGGCCGACGAAGCCCGGAGCAAACTAGAAAATGGCCAGGTTCAGGCTGTTCTGACTATCCCCCAGGATTTCTCTGCCTCCGTGGCCACCCTGGGCGAGAACAAGGCTGAAGTCGCCCAGGTAGCCAAGCTAGATATTGCCACCAACGACGGCTCTAATATCATTTCAGGCAATATCGCCTCGGCTGTAGGTACGGCTGTGGCAGACAGCCTGGCTCAGAAGGTTTCTGCCCAGTACCTGACCGGCATCTACGCTGGCTTCACCAGCATTAACGGGTCACTGGGGCAGGCGGCGGACGGCTCCCAGCAGCTGGCTGACGGGGCCACCCAGGCCTCGGACGGCTCCCAGCAGCTGGTGCTGGGCCTGTCTTCCCTGCGTTCTGGTGCGGATTCTTTGGCCGCTGGTACTTCTTCGCTGGCTGATGGGGCCGGGCAGGTTAATTCTGGGGCCCAGTCCCTGGCCTCCGGTTCTTCTTCCCTGGCCGATGGGGCTAACCGGGTCAATGAGGGTGCCTCATCCCTGGCAACTGGTACTTCTTCGCTGGCTGATGGGGCCGGGCAGGTTAATTCTGGGGCCCAGTCCCTGGCCTCTGGTTCCTCCTCTCTGGCTGATGGTGCCAACCGGGTCAATGAGGGTGCTTCTTCCCTGGCGACTGGGGTGGCCCAGGCTGACAGCGGGGCCCAGGCTCTGGCTTCTGGTCTCAGTCAGATTAATGAGGGCACCTCTGCCCTGCCTTCCCAGCTACCGGCCCTGACCTCTGGTACCGAGGCGCTGGCGTCTGGCGCCCAGCAGCTAGCTGGTGGGGTCGAGCGGGTTGATTCTGCCGCCTCTCAGCTAGCCTCTGGCTCTTCTAGCCTGGCCGAGGGGGCCGGGCAGGCCCTAGCTGGTGCCCAGCGTCTTTCGAGCGGGGCAGGCCAGCTGGCTGGCGCCAATGATTCTTTGGCTTCAGGAGCTTCTACCTTGGCCGCCTCTAGTCAGCAGCTGGTCGATTCTTGGGACTCCCTGACCGATGATCAGCGTCTGGCAGCCCTCAAGAACCTGAACGGGGCGGCAGCTCAGCTCTCATCTGGTGCTTCTGCGGCAGGTTCTGCTGCTTCCTCTCTGGCTGAGGGGGCTTCTGCCCTGGTGGGTGGTGAGTCCTCTGGCTTGACCAAGCTATCTGCTGGGGCTTCTGCCCTGTCTTCTGGGGCTTCATCTCTGGCTGAGGGCACAGGCAAGCTGAAGGAAGGGGCTTCTGCGGTATCTGAGGGGGCTTCTCAGCTCAATACTCAGGCGGGGGGCATGTCTTCTAGCCTGCTGACCCTCTCTGAGGCAGTTGCCCAGGCCAATGAGGGTGCTTCTTCTCTGGCTGCTGGTACTGGTCAACTGTCGGCTGGGGCCTCCAGCCTGGCTGATGGCACCGGCTCTCTAGCCTCTGGTGCCAACCAGCTCAAG
>DKXC01000020.1:8192-8519 GCA_002492045.1 Micrococcaceae bacterium UBA7136 | reverse complement strand
AAGCCCAGGTAGTCGGCTCCAGCCTCGAGGGCGGTGCGAGCTACCGGGGCGGCCCCGTGCCCATAGGCGTCGGCCTTGATGACGGCAATCAGGGTGCGGGAGCCGATAATTTCTCTGATCCGGCTGATGTTCTGGCCGATAGCGTCCAGGTCGATCAGGGCTAGACGCTCTGCCCCAGCAGCTTCTTGCAGGCTCAGGTAGGGGGTGGGTGGCTGGGTCATGGTCTGCTCCTTCTCGTCTGGCTGCCTCTGCTCTACCCACCAGCCTAACCTAGGATTTGGCGCTTGCAGTAAAGAGTAGGACGGGTTAGGCTCACAGACTCGCGCT
>DKXC01000020.1:7577-7888 GCA_002492045.1 Micrococcaceae bacterium UBA7136 | reverse complement strand
GCCGCCTCCCTCTCGCCTCGCAGGGCTCGGCGATTCATGCCAGCCCCACTGCCAGCGGCATCGCCACGAGTCTGCCTTCGCTTAACCCTTACGAACAGCTCTCAAGACCAGGGAGTAAAGTAGGGGGTATGAATCTTTCTGACCGCCTGCACCTGCACCTGGTCTCTATGCATACCTCCCCCCTGGATCAGCCGGGTAGTGGGGACGCTGGCGGCATGAACGTTTATATGGCCCAGTCCCTGCGGGCCTTACTGGACCTCTACCCCCGCTTGACGGTGGAGGTCTTTACCTTGTTACCTACTGCCCCAGCC
>DKXC01000020.1:0-7270 GCA_002492045.1 Micrococcaceae bacterium UBA7136 | reverse complement strand
CCAGTCCCAGGTCTCTTGGGGGGAGAGGGCCCTGGTTCATCAGCTCTATCTGCCGGAGGCTGAGGGCTTTAGGAAGGAGGACCTACCCCAGCACCTGGAGGCCTTTGCCCGGGCCATGCGGGATTCTGCCCAGCAGGCACCAGATTTGGTTCATGCCCACTATTGGCTCTCTGGTCTAGCTGCCTCCTTGGCCTACCCAGCTACTCCCCTGGTCGCTACCCTGCATACGTCGGCCGCTGGCAAGAACCGGCAGCTGGCGGCCGGGCAGGTAGCTGAGCCTGACTCCCGCTACCAGGCCGAGCAGGAAGTTCTAGATAGGATCTGGGCCCTGGTGGTTAATACCCCCCAGGAGGCTGAGCAGATGCTAGCTGATTACCGTTTGGATCCGGCTAAGGTGCAGCTGATCAGCCCCGGGGTTGATAGCTCTGTTTTCCGGCCCCTACCCGGGGTCTCCCCAGCCCATGCTGGCTCTAGCCAGAAGGCCCGCCTAGTTTTTGCCGGACGTCCCCAGCCCCTCAAGGGCCCCCACCTGGTCGTGGAGGCCCTACCCCTACTGCCGACAGACCTTGAAGTCAGCTTTGACCTGGTGGGTAGCTCCGGTTCTGGCTACGAGCAGAGTCTTCTGGCCAGAGCCGAGGAGCTAGGCCTAGCAGACCGTATCAGGCTCCTACCTGCCCAGGCACCTGAGCAACTGGCCCAGACCCTGCGGGAGGCCGACCTGGTGGTGGTGCCCTCTTCTTCTGAAACCTTTGGCCTGCTAGCCCTGGAAGCCCAGGCCTGCGGCAGCCCTGTGCTAGCTTCTAACATTCCCGGTCTGGCCAGCATCCTTGAGGACGGGGTAAGCGGCCTGCTAGTTGACTCCCCCACCCCGGCTGCCTGGGCCAAGGCTATCGAACGGGCCGTCAGAAACCCCCAACTCCGCCAGCGCCTGGGGAGGGCCGGGGCAGCGGCAGCCCGGGAGCGAACCTGGCAGACCACAGCCCAGAAACTCCACCAGCTCTACCAAAACATCCTGACCCAAACCCAGAAAGAGAAGCCATGACCTTTTCGATGACCGACCAAGAATTTGCCGCCTACCTAGACTCAGCCCGAATTACCGGCCAGGTAGCCACCCCCCGTGAGAATAACCTGGCCCATATTCAGGGCTTTCTCGAGGGCAATGAGCACCTAGAGTTCGGGGTCAAATGGACCAGAGACTGGACCTACCAGCAGGTTTTTGACCTCATGGTTAAGCGGGTTGGTATCCAGGCAGACCCCGCCCATGCTCAGGGTCAGGACACTATTAGCGCCCAGCTCTGCCTCCAGGGCCTGCGCCGCTACGGCCAGATCTTTGGCCAGGCCGTCCGCCAGGAATCTTCTATCCTCTTTGCTACCGGCCACCCAGCTGGCCTTCTGCCTATCTACGCCAGGCTGGCCCAGGTGGCCCAATCAGCCGGGGCCCAGGTGCTGGCCATTGAGGAAGGCATGGCCTTTGGTGACGGTGAAATCCGGCAGATTTTTGATGTCATCATGCTAGAGCAGTACGGCAACCTGCAGCATACTCACTTTCCCGGCCCTATGCAGTTGGCCCTAGAGCAGCTAGAAGAGAAGGGAATCGTTCCGGATTTGGTGGTGGCTGACCACGGTCTGGCTGGTTATTCTGCCAGTCTGGGCCTGCCCACCATCGGCATTGCTGACTGTAATGATCCGGGGCTTTTTGTCTCAGCCGAGCAGGAGCAGATTCTAGTGGCGGTTCCTATGGACGATAATGTCTCACCCCACCTCTATGAACCGGTGATTGATTTTATTTTGGATGCCGCTCAATTAGCTGAGTAAAACAGCATCAAGACTGCTAGACTGAACTAAAACTTCTAGGCTAGAGCAGTCCCTGCCCCCCCTTCTTAGGGTCCTCTCTCCCCCCAGCCTCCACTATGTATTTGCAAGATTCCGCCTCTCGTACCAGGCGGAGCAAGAAACATAATTTAGGGAAAGAGCAGGCACTGTGAACCAGCAGTACATCCAAAACCACTACGGCAAACCCAGAAGCCGTCGCCCCTGGCATCCCAAAATTCGTGCTGCCCTTGTCACTACTGACCTACTAGCCATCATTATCACCATCTCCACGGCCCATATCATTGCCTTTGGTTTCCGTAATTCCCCTGTTATCTCTGGAATCCGTGAGCTCCCTGGTATCGGTTACATTGGTACCGGTGTTATCTTTGCTATTCTCTGGTTCGCTGCCCTGACTGTCGCAGGTTCACGTAATATCCGTTACCTGGGAGCAGGCAACGACGAGTACCGACTAGTGCTCAAGGCCACCACCTACTTCTTCTGTGCTATTGGGCTGACTGCCTACCTGACCACCACCGATTTTGCCCGCACCTATGTGCTTGTCTCTTACCCTTTGGGCATGCTACTACTGCTGGCCTCCCGTTGGTCGGTGCGTCGTTTCTTGGTCTTCTGGCGTGACCGGGGTCGGGCTCTGTCTCGGGTCATGATCATTGGTGATAAGGAATCCGGCGAACATCTCTACCAGATTTTACGGGGAGCCAGGCATTCCGGGCTTAACCCGGTAGTGGCCTATCTGCCCCATACTCCCCCTGGCACAGAGCTAAGGGGCGGAGTTATCCCTACCGTGGGCTATTCGACCGATGCACAGAAAATCCTTGCGGAGGTACAAAAGAATGATATCCATGCAGTAGCCGTTTCGACCGGCCACAATATGACTCCTACCGAGCTACGCCGGCTGGGCTGGGTGCTAGCTGCTGCCCATGTGGCCTTGATTATGGCCCCTGCCACGACTGATATTGCTGGTCCTCGTATTCATACTCAACCGCTTAACGGTGTGCCGCTCATTCATGTGCATACCCCCAGGATTGAGGGTTTCCCTGCTTTTGTGAAGCGGTCTTTGGATATTGTGGCCTCAGCTTTGGGGCTCTTGCTGCTGGCTCCTTTGCTGTTGCCGGTTGCGCTGCTGGTTAAGAAGGACGGGGGCCCGGTCTTCTTCTATCAGGAGCGGGTCGGTTTTAGGGGTGAGACCTTCAAGATGGTTAAGTTCCGGTCTATGGTGGTCGATGCTGAGGCCCGTAAGGCTGAACTGATGGACCAGAATGAGGGGGCAGGGGTGCTCTTTAAGATGGTGGATGATCCTCGGATTACACCGGTGGGGCGGTTTATTCGGAAGTATTCCATTGATGAGTTGCCTCAGCTTTGGAATGTTTTGGTGGGGGATATGTCTTTGGTAGGGCCTCGTCCGCCCTTGCCGTCTGAGGTAGCTCAGTATGAGCAGGATGCTTATCGGCGTCTTTTGGTTAAGCCTGGTATTACAGGTCTTTGGCAGGTTTCTGGTCGGTCGAATTTGTCCTGGGAAGAATCTATTCGCCTTGATCTCTACTATGTAGAGAATTGGTCTTTGATAGGAGATATCGTAATTCTCTTTAGGACGGTTCGGGCTGTATTTGCCCGGGAGGGGGCCTACTAAAGAGCCTGCCCAGCAGCAAGGCGATAGCAGACTCACGGCAAGAGTGGAGGGCTAGCTACCTTGAGAGTAGCTAGACCTCGCCTTATTTCTGTAGAAAAATCGCAAGGGCCTCAGGGATTTTCTGGGCCACCAGGCTAGGCGGAGTTGGCCCTGAAAGGTCAGGCCCGTGTAGAAGCTCAGCAGCAAGGTTATGGATCAGGACGCCAGCAGCAGCTAGCTGGGCATAAGCGCTAGAATCCTCCCCCGGCTTGGCCTCTTCTGCCTGGTAGCGGGCCAGGAGAGCCCCCAGAATACCGGTTAGGGTGTCTCCGCTACCGGCGGTAGCCAGCCAGGGGACCTTCCCCTGCACCCGGTAGGTCTGGCCACTGGGGGTAGCTAGGATACTGGCCCCTCCCTTGAGCAGCACAGTAGCCCCGCTAGCTCTTGCCAGGAGCCGAGCATAGGTTTCAGGTTCGCTTTCGATAGCCTGCCGGCTGGGTGACTCTGAAATTCCAGTCTGCTGGGCTTGCAGGAGCCAAGGAGCTAAGGCAAAGAGCCAGGTTAGGGCTTCTGCGGCTTCTCCGGCGTGGGGCGTCAAAATATGGTGGGCCTTGAGCTTAAGCCCGTCAGCCAGTAAACGGGCGGCGAGGCTGACGGCGCCAGCGTCAATAATGGCTGGCTGGCCGCTGGCTATGATCTGCGCAGCCTGCGCCTCCCGGGTCTCACCAGCCAGGCCAGATCCTAGGGCCCAGGCATCCACTCGCAGGTTTTCTGGGGCTTCCAGACTACAGACGGCCTCGGGCACGGTCAGCTGAAGCTGAAAGTTAAGAGAGGAGCTTCCGGCGAACCTGACCAGCCCGGCCCCGGTGTTGACCGCTGCCCGGGCCGACATGATACCGGCCCCGGGGTAGGTATCGCTACCAGTCAGCAGGCCCAGGACGCCACGGGTGTACTTGTGGGAGAAGAAGGTCGGGGCGGTGACAAGCTGCTTGACCTCCCGGTAGCTGACTTCTTTCACGGTCTGCTGCTTTCTCCTCGAATTCTTTTCTTTTCCCAGTATAAAAAAACTGGCCCCCGCCCAGGCGGGCAGGAGCCAGATTCTTACCTATTTAACCCAAGGTCTTACTCAACGGTCACAGACTTAGCCAGGTTACGGGGCTGGTCTACGTCGTAGCCCTTGGCTGAGGCAACCGCACAGGCAAAAATCTGCAGGGGTACGGTAGCCAGCAGGGGCTGGAGCAGGCTGGGAGCAGCCGGAATCCGGATGATGTGGTCAGCATGCTCGTTGACCGCGTCATCTCCCTCTTCTGCGATGACTATGGTTACTGCCCCGCGAGCACGGACCTCCTGGATGTTGGAGATGACCTTGGCATGCAGGGAATCCCGGCCGCTGGGTGAGGGAACGATGATGAAGATGGGCTGGCCTTCTTCGACCAGGGCGATGGGGCCGTGCTTGAGCTCACCAGCTGCGAAGCCTTCAGCGTGCAGGTAGGCGATTTCCTTGAGCTTGAGGGCACCTTCCATGGCAACGGGGAAGCCTACGTGGCGGCCCAGGAAGAGGACGGAGTCGGCGTCCTTCATGTCTTGGCCCAGCTGCTTGACCTGGGCTTCACCGTCGATGACGGCCTGAATCTTTTCGGGCATGTCCTGCAGTTCTTGCAGGATGGTGCGGACCTCGTCCTTGAACATGTTGCCGCGCAGCTGGGCCAGGTAGAGACCCAGCAGGTAGGCGGCAGCAATCTGGGAGAGGAAGGCCTTGGTGGAGGCCACGGAGATTTCAGGGCCGGCGTGGGTGTAGAGGGCTGCATCAGATTCGCGGGGCAGGGTGGAGCCGTTGGTGTTGCAGATAGAGATCACCTTGGCGCCCTGTTCGCGGGCGTGGCGGACAGCCATGAGGGTGTCCATGGTTTCGCCGGACTGGGAGAGGGCTACCACCAGGGTCTTTTCATCCACGATGGGGTCCCGGTAGCGGAACTCGTGGGCCAGCTCAACCTCGGTGGGGATGCGGCACCAGTGCTCAATGGCGTAGCGGGCTACCTGGCCGGCGTAGGCGGCGGTACCACAGGCTACAACAATAATCTTGTTGATGGAGCGCAGGGTGGCATCATCAATCTTGAGCTCGTCCAGGGTCAGGTTACCCTTTTCGTCCAGGCGGCCCATGAGGGTGTCGCGGACAGCGTCGGGCTGCTCGTGGATTTCCTTTTCCATGAAGGACTCGAAGCCGCCCTTTTCTACAGCTGCGGCGTCCCATTCAATGGTGAATTCCTTGCCTTCGGCAGGCTTACCCTCGAAGTCAATGATGGAGTAATCACTGCCGGTGATGGTCACGATCTGGTCCTGGCCCATCTCAACGGCCTTCTTGGTGTAGTCAATGAAGCCGGAGACGTCAGAGCCCAAGAAGTTTTCGTTCTCGCCCAGGCCAATGACCAGGGGTGAGTTACGGCGGGTTGCTACCACCCGGTCGGGGTGGTCAACGTGGGTAGCCAGGATGGTGAAGGCACCTTCCAGGCGGTTGGAGGCCTGGCGGACGGCTTCGGTTAGGTCGCCAGTTTCTAGCTTGTTGTAGATAGAGGCGATGAGGTTAGCGGCGATTTCGGTGTCGGTCTGGGACTTGAATTCGCAGCCCTCTGCCACAAGCTCAGCTCGCAGTTCGGCATAGTTTTCGATGATGCCGTTGTGGACGATAGCCAGGCGGCCGCCGTCTACCACATGGGGGTGGGCGTTGTTGTCGGTGGGGCCACCGTGGGTTGCCCAACGGGTGTGGCCGATGCCGATAGAGGAGCTGGGCAGGGGGTGGGAAGCTACTTCTTCTTCCAGGTTGACCAGCTTGCCGGACTTCTTCCGAAATTCGATGCCTTGATCGCCAATAAGGGCGACACCAGCTGAATCATAGCCGCGGTATTCCTGGCGGCGGAGACCTTCAAGGACCACATCGTATGCGGTATGGTCAAATTCTTTACCGTCTGCGGCAGAGCCGAGACCTACATATCCTACAATTCCACACATGCCTCAATCATACTCCCTGGCCCTCTCAAAATAAATACTTCTACTTTTTGCCTAGTCAGGGCCTCAGCACCCTTTTGATGGGGTCAGCCGAGACGCCTATTTAGGTTGTGACGGCTCACAGGTTTTAGACTGGGAAGAATGAGTGACTCCTCTTTTTCTAGCAAGCTTTCCCCTTTCCGGGAGTTAGATCGGGCCACCTGGTCCCGTCTGGCCCAGGAGATTTCTGTCCCTCTGGCTGAGGCTGAGGTCGAACAGTTGCGGGGCATCGGCGAGACAGTAGACCTAGAGGAGGTCAAGCAGATTTACCTGCCTCTCTCCCGTCTGCTCAGTCTCTATGTGGAGGCCGCCCACCAGCGCAGGAGCCAGACTTCTTCTTTTCTGGGCCTGGGCCCCGAGAAGGTTCCCTTTGTTATTGGGGTGGCCGGTTCGGTGGCGGTTGGTAAATCAACAACCGCCCGGGTCTTGCAGGAGCTACTACGCCGCTGGCCTTCTAGCCCCCAGGTGCAGCTGGTGACCACGGACGGCTTCCTCTACCCCAATGCTGAGTTGGAGCGACGGGGTCTGATGGGCCGCAAGGGCTTCCCGGAGTCTTATGACCGGCGGGCCCTGCTACGTTTTTTGGCGGAGGTGAAATCTGGTGCCCCCCAGGTGAAGGCACCCCGCTACTCCCACCTCTACTACGACATCATGCCCGGCCAGGAAATTGAGGTCACCCAGCCGGACGTCCTGATTGTGGAGGGCCTGAATGTTTTGGCGCCGGCCAAGCTGGGTTCTCCTCGGGGGTCAGCTCTAAGTCTGGCTGATTTCTTTGATTTCTCCATTTAT
>DKXC01000105.1 GCA_002492045.1 Micrococcaceae bacterium UBA7136 | reverse complement strand
AGAACAGGGGGTGGGCGATTCTTCTATTTTGTTCTGCCTAGCAGATTCGCAAGGATTTCTTCTTCGCCTATTGGCGGAAATCCTTGCTCATTTAGTGGAAGAAGTGACGGGATGAAGGGCAGAATCCCGAGCGAGCGAGGAAGTAAATTCTGCCCGGAATCGGAGCGAAGTCCTTCTTCCGCTAAGCGAAGCTTAGTGGAAGAAGTGACGAGCTCCGGTGAAGTACATGGTCACGCCAGCAGCCTGGGCGGCAGCAATAACTTCCTCATCCCTAATCGAACCACCGGGCTGAACCACGGCCCGAACACCGGCGTCCAGCAGAACCTGCAGGCCGTCAGCGAAGGGGAAGAAGGCATCTGAGGCAGCCACTGAACCGCGGGCCCGTTCAGCCTCACCAGCCAGGGTGTTAGCCCGCTCTACCGACAGACGGCAGGAGTCAAGGCGGTTAACCTGGCCCATGCCAATACCCACCGCTGCCCCGTCCTGGGCCAGCAAAATAGCGTTAGACTTGGCAGAGCGCAGGGCCCGCCAGGCAAACTCAAGGTCAGCCAGGGTGGCCTCATCGGCGGCTTCACCGGCCACCAGCTGCCAGTGAGCGGCAGAATCTCCCTCAGCCTGCAGGCGGTCAGCCTCCTGGAAGAGGGCACCACCAGAGACCTGCCGGTACTCCAGGGCCTGACGGCCAAAGCCCTCAGGCAGCTGCAGGATCCGCAGGTTCTTCTTAGACTGCAGAATCTCTAGGGCCTCAGGCTCGTAGGCGGGGGCGATAATAACCTCAGTGAAGATACCCTTAACGGTCTCAGCCATCTGGACGGTCACCGTCCGGTTAGCAGCAATCACGCCACCGTAGGCTGAGAGGGGGTCGCAGGCGTGAGCCTTAGCGTGGGCGTCCGCAATGGGGTCGGCAGCCTGGGCAGAGCCTACCGCAATACCGCAGGGGTTATTGTGCTTGATAATGGCAACGGCAGGCTGGTCAAAATCGTAGGCGGCCCGCAGGGCGGCGTCCCCGTCTACGTAGTTGTTGTAGCTCATGGCCTTACCGCCTAGCTGCTCAGCCTGGGCGATGCCGGGGGCGGCAGCCGGGTCAACGTAGAGAGCGGCAGCCTGGTGGGGGTTCTCACCGTAACGCAGGGACTCAGACCGTTCAAAGGCCAGGCCAGCGAAGGGGGGCCAGTAGTTGGCATCTTCGTCCTGGTCGAACTGGGCGGCAGTCCAGGTGGCAACCGCCGTATCGTAGGCGGCGGTGTGGGCGAAGGCGGCAGAGGCCAGGCGGCGACGCTCAGCCAGGGTGAAGCCACCAGACTGGGCGGCCTCTAGCACCTGACCGTAGCGGGCCGGGTCTACTACCACAGCAACCGCATCGTGGTTCTTAGCGGCAGCCCGCACCATGGAGGGGCCACCAATATCGATTTTCTCGATAATGGCGTCCTGGTCGGCCCCGGAGGCTACAGTCTCAACGAAGGGGTAGAGGTTAACAACCACCAGGTCAAAGGCCTCAATGTCGAGTTCCTGCAGGGTGTCTAGGTGGTCCTGCTTGCGGCGGTCAGCCAGAATACCGGCGTGGATGCGGGGGTGGAGGGTCTTGACGCGGCCCTCTAGGCACTCGGGGAAGCCGGTGACGTCAGAGACCTCGGTGACGGGGACGCCGGCGGCCGCAATGGTGGAGGCGGTGGAGCCGGTGGAGACCAGAGCAATACCGGCCTGGTGCAGGCCCCGGGCCAAATCTTCTAGGCCGGTCTTGTCGTAGACAGAAATGAGGGCCCGCTTGAGCGGTAGGCGGTCGAGCTCAATAAGACTCACAGGTTTTAACTCCATCTTCTTGTGCTGGTAGGCTCTTGGGCCCCAGCAGGTTCTTTAGGGTTGTGAGTCGTTTTGTCTTCAGGCCCCGACCCTAGGCCCAGCCCCACCAGGAGGCTAAATCTAGGGTTACTGCCGCTTGAGGTCGCTGCCTAGGGCGGCCAGGGTTTCTACCAGCAGGCGACGCTCTTGCACCTTAATTCGCTCGTGCAGGCTGGCCTCATCGTCGCCCTCAAGTACGGGGACGGCCGCCTGGGCCAGGATGGGGCCGGTGTCTACGCCCGCATCAACCAGGTGGACGGTCAGGCCGCTGACCTTGACTCCGTGGGCTAGGGCATCCCGCACCCCGTGGGCACCGGGGAAGGAGGGTAGCAGGGCCGGGTGGGTGTTGATGATGCGTCCGGCAAAGCGCTCTACCAGCTGGGCGTCTACGATTCGCATGAAACCGGCGAAGACGATGTAGTCGGCCTGGTAACTGGCAATTTTTTCTTCTAGGGCCCGGTTCCAGGCTGCCCGGTCTGGGTAGTTGGCGGGATCAACCAGGAAGGTTTCGATGCCAGCGGCTTGGGCCCGGTCGATACCCAGGCAGGGCTTGTCTGCACCGACGGCTAGGAGCTGGGCCTTCAGGCGGCCTTCTGTTAGGGCGTCCATGATGGACTGCAAGTTTGTGCCTGAGCCAGACACCATCACCAGGATTCGCATAAGCATTAGTTTAGCCTACTTCACAACCTCATTGGCCCAGGGCCTTAAGCGGAAGGCAGGGCTTGCTAGAGTGGTAGGCATGTCTGAACGTGACCCCCTGAGCAAGAGCACCATGACCAGCGTCCTGGTCTGGTCCCGGTCTACCTTCCTGGTTTTTGTTCTCATGCTGGGTTTGGCGCCCCTGGGTGGCATCTGGTCGGCCCTGGCCCTGGGTTTGGCCCTCTTAGCGGCCGGCCTGGCCATTACCAGTCTGGTCAAAATGTCCCGGGCAGGTTTTCCCGGTTTTTCGATCTTTACTATGGTTCTGGCCCTGCTCTGGACTCTTTTTACGGCCTTTGGCCTGGGCATCCAGCTGCTTTTTATGTCTACCGCCGAGGACTACCGCACCTGCATGGACCAGGCCGTAACCATAAGCCGGCAGGAGCTCTGCGCCAGCAAGCTCAATGAGGGTCTCATGAAGGACCTGCTGGGCCGCTAGTCCTTCTTTTTCTTGCTTGTTTTAGACCGTCTGGCAGAACGAGACTTAGGACGCTTGACCACCAGACTGGGGGCTGGGGATTCTTGCGCAGTAGGCTGGCTGCTTGCTTCTGTCTCCTCAGCCTGGTCAGCGGACTTCTCATGTTCCCCCGTCTGACCAGCAGAAGCCTGGTTTTCTTCTTCCTCTAGGTCATCGGCCAATACTAGGAAGGGACGGGCCTGGTCGGCAGGCTCCTGGGCAGGAGCCGGGGCAAAGCGCTCTAGATCCAGGGAGGTATCAGAGACCAGCAGGTGGGCTAGGCCCAGGCCCAGGAAGAAGCCAGCCCCCAGCAGTCCTGCCCCGAAGGCGCCCATGAGCAGGGGGTCAGCCCCAATGTCGGTGAAGCGTCCTACCCCCAAGGAGCCCCGAGAGACTAGGGCCAGGGCCGCTAGCAGGGCAAAGCTGGGCAGGGTCAGCAGCAGGGCAGAGGTCAGGCTAGACAGGGGCCAAGACAGCCAGCGGTAGGGAATCTTCAGGGAGAACCACTCATCCAGGTGGTTCTCGCCCTCCCTAAAGAACCACCAGCCGGCTAGGGCACCAGAGGCCACCGGTAGGGCCAGGGCCATATAGCCCCAGGGTTCCTGCACCTGGGGTAGGGCCCCCAGCAGGGGTAGGGAGGGCATAACCCCCACCTTGGTTTGGGTCAGGTCTACCAGGGTACCCTGACCCAGGGAGAAACCAGCCCCGCTTGACCAGGCCACCGCATAGATGATGCTGTTGGGAATCAGCCCTACTTGTAGCAGGGTCAGGGCCAGGTCGCCCACTGCTCCGGCCCCTAGGGACTGGTAGAGGCTAATGATGGCGTCCCAGTGCAAGAGCAAACTAGCTGTCAGTAGGAGGGCACCGGCTGCCAGGAAAGCCAGCACCGCCACACAGGCCGCCCGCAGCAGGGCCCAAACATAGGAGCCAGCCCAGCGGGAATACTGGCTAAAACGCTTAACCCACTCGGCCGCGTTAACCCCAATCATGGCTGCCAGCGAACGGGACTCCCGGTAGCCACCCAATAGCAGGCCCAGTAGCACCAGCAGCTGGGGCAGGAAGAAGGCCGATAGGGGGTTGGTGGTCAGCAGGGGATTAGAGGAGGCCAGGCTGATACCGGCCGCAAAGAGACCATAGGTGAGCATGCCCGCGACCGTCGGCTGCCAGAACTGCCCCTCGTAGGAGGCCCTAGCCAGGCGTCGGCCAGACCAGTAACAGAGAATGAAAGGGATGAAGGTCAGGCCCAGGGGCACCAGGCTCATGCTTCCCTCAACTGCCGCAAAGACGCCCTCTTGAGGGATGCTCATGCTCAGGGGCACCCCGTGGGCCAGCAGCCAGATATGGCCAGCTACAGCTGCTGCCTCCCAGAGGCTGGATCCGTCGAAGCCCCGGGTGTACCAGATAGCCAGAAGCAAGAGCAGGACGGTCAGGTAGGAGCCTAGGGCTTTGAGCCCAAGCTCAACGAGGCCCTGTAACCAGAGGGGCATGGGTAGGGTGGTCTGTGGGAAGGCAGAGGTATTCATGGCCCTATCATCATGACATGTTTCGCCTAGATTCTCCTCCCCTAGCGACAGGTGGGAGGGGGTGAGCTACCGCCTAGTCTTCCTCCCAGGGGTTGGTCGCTAGCAGGCCCCAGCGGCGGTAGTTTTCGGCATGAGAAGAGACCAGCTCTAACTTGTGGACGCTGGCAGTAGCGGCCATGAGCCCCTCCAGGGCGGCGGTGGGCAGGGCCTGAGAGCGGGCAGACCCCACCAGGTGCAGGGCCGGTTCCAGCTGGCGTCCGGCCCATTCTAGGGAGACCTTAGCGTCCACATCTAGAATGTGCCCGCTGAAACGGTCCATGAGCTCGGCCAGCCAGCGGTCAGTCTCAGGGTAGGGGTAGAGGCTTTTGAGCTGGCCCAGGCTCAAAGATGAGATGTAGAGCAGCTGGTAGGAGCGGCGGCGTAGAAAGGCTAGGACGCGCGGGTTGGGGCTGGCCTTGCGAATCTCAGCCAGCACATCAGAGTCGAGAAGGAGCCCCTGCGATCTCATGCAGCGGTCAGCAGGGCCTGTTCAGTGACGGGGATACCGGCAGGGTTGGGGGCAAGCAGGAAGTTAAGGAATTCGCTGCGCTCATTGTTGATGCGGCTGTAGTCCTGGATGCTGATGGCGGAGCAACCGGCATAAACGGGGATGGCGGCGGTGGAGAGGTTCTTCTGGTGGGCCTGGTAGGGGCGAAGATCTGACATGACCGTCTGTGCGCGTAAGGTGCGCTTTCCTTTCAAAAAACGTGCTCTTGCCTGCACCAGACGCCCTGGGGCGATGCAGACCGCTTCGTCATCCGAGCCACCCGTGAACATGGGGTTGGCGTTCAACCAAAGTCGGAGCTTATCAGTTGAAACTCTTGAAGCTGTTAACACCATAGCCTAGGGCCTGGCTGCCTGTAAACAGGCCGTAGAGAAAATCTCGCATTCTGGGAAGCTAGCTGCTGGCAGGCCCTCGCTGACCGGGTGGGGTAGGCTGAACAAGAAGTTTATTCATGGTGCCGGGTTAGGCTCTCAGGCTCACGCTTGCCGATTCGCAAGGGATTTCTTCTTCGCCTGTGGGCGGAAATCC
>DKXC01000041.1 GCA_002492045.1 Micrococcaceae bacterium UBA7136 | reverse complement strand
GTATCTGGGCCCCATTGATGGTCACGACCAGGAAGCCGTAGAAAAGGCCCTGCTGGCAGCTAAGAACTTTGCTGGCCCGGTTATTGTTCACGCCATTACCGAGAAGGGCCATGGCTACGGCCCAGCGGTCAGCGACAAGGACGACATGTTCCACGCGGTGGGCGTCATTGACCCCGAGACCGGTGAGGCCCTGTCTAAGTCTTCCGCTAAGTCCTGGACCAGCGTCTTCGCCCAGGAGATTAAGGAAATCGCAGATGAGCGCCCCGACCTGGTGGGTATTACCGGGGCCATGCTGATTCCGGTGGGCCTCAAACCCATGGCGGACGCCCACCCTGAGCGGGTCATCGATGTGGGTATCGCTGAGCAGCATGCTGTGGCCATGAGCGCTGGCCTGGCCTACGGTGGCCAGCACCCGGTCATCGCCCTCTACGCAACCTTCCTCAACCGGGGTTTTGACCAGCTGCTCATGGATGTTGCCCTCCACAAGGCCGGGGTGACCCTGGTGCTGGACCGTTCTGGTGTAACCGGCCCGGACGGGGCCTCCCACCACGGCATGTGGGACTTGGCCCTCTTGCAGTTCATCCCTGGCCTGCACCTGGCCGCCCCCCGCGACGCTGTGACCCTGCGGGAGGAACTCCGGGAAGCGGTAGCTATTTCGGATGCCCCGACGGTAATTCGCTACCCCAAGGGGTCGGTGGGCCCGGATATCCCGGCCCTGGAACGCCTGGCCGACGGGGTGGATGTGCTGGCCCGCCGGGGTGAACCTAACCCCGAGAGTGGCCAGATGGACGTTCTGCTGGTAGGCGTAGGCGCCTTTGCCCGCCTAGCCCTGGCTGTGAGCGACCTGCTAGCTGAGCAGGGCGTCAGCGTAACCGTGGTTGACCCCCGCTGGGTCATGCCGGTTCCGGCCTCGGTCCTGGACCTAGCTGCGAATCACCGGATTGTGGTCTCCCTGGAGGACGGGGTGCGGGCTGGTGGCGTTGGCTCCCGGATCCGTCAGGAGATGCGGGCTGCTGGCCTAGATACAGCCCTGAACGAGTTGGGTCTACCGGCAGACTTCATTAAGCATGCAGAGCGGGAAGAAATCTTAGAAGAGGTGGGCCTGACCCCCCAGAAGATTGCTGCTGATATTCTGGCCCAGCTGGCCGGCCACATGGTGCCCTTTGCCCGTGAGGTGGGAGAGAAGCCTAAGCATCGGTCGGCCTCTTAGGGCCAAACACTAAGCCCCCGCTTCCTCTTGCTCAGGGAAGACGGGGGCTACTTAGCTAGGCGCTGGCAGACTCGTGGTGATGCCGTTGGCATTGATGGAGTTCGCGGGTGCGCCAGCACGCAAGAGCGAACGGAATCCGCCGTCAGGCGGGGCGTGAATCGACTGCGAAGCAGTCGAGAGGGCGACGGCGAACATGAGTCTGCAAGCCTAGGCCGAGGCTAGCCCACCCAGATACGGCCTTCTTTGACCTCTACCGGGAACTGGGCCAGGGCAGTCTCAGCCGGGCCACCGGTGGGGGAGCCGTCCTCAAGCGAAAAAACTGAAGAATGGCAGGGGCAGGTCATGCTCTTCTCCATCTGGGCGTTGAGCTGGCAGCCCTGGTGGGTGCAGACCGAAGAGAAGGCCCTGAACTGGCCCTCGCTAGGCTGGGCAATCATGACGCTAACCCCACTGGCTGTAGCCTTAATAACCCCGCCCACCGGGACGTCCGCAGCCGCAGCCATATCGGTGGGGGCTGAAGGGCCGCCTGCATCATCAGTCAGGCTCTCAGACTGGGAAGAAGAACAGGCAGACAGGGTCAGGCTGCCAGCAGCGGCACCGGCCAGGCCCACCGCAGACCGGCGGGTGAACTGGTTCTGGCTTACGGGCTGGGGCTTTTCTTCCTGCTGGCAGGGGCAAGAATCGCACATATTTCTCTCCTTAGGACGGGCCTAGTCCTGGGGACTGACAGTCTCAAAAACCTGGGCCAGGACCGGGGCTACTAGCTCAATCTGCCATTTTCTGGCCCCAAGTTCAAGCAAGGAGGCCCTCAGCGCTTCTACCTGGTTGTGGGCGGGCGGATCCCAGCAGAGCCGACGCAAACTATCGGGGGTTAGCAGGTTCTCAGCTGGAATATTCTGCTCCTGGGAGAGTTCCGCCAGGGCCAGTTTAGACTCGGCCAGCAGTTGGGCTGAGACCGGCCGCTTAGGCTCCCAAGCCTTGAGGGGCGGCGGACCAGATGCCGGGGTAGTGAAGGGGACAGGCTCCTCCTTGCGGGCCTGGGCGATAGCCCGCACCCAGCGGGGGGCCTGATTACGCAGGGCCCGGGTCTGAAAGCCGGGGATAGCCAGCAGGGCCGGAACCGACCGGGGTAGGGCACGGGCCGCCTCAATCAGGGCAGAATCCGGTAGCAGCCGTTTGGGGGCAATATCCTTGGTCTGGGCCAGGTGCTCCCGCTCGTACCAGAGGTTCTTGAGGGCGGTTAGTTGCAGACGGTTACGTAAATCTCTAATGCCCTTGGTCTTGCGCCAGGGGTCGGGCCTGGCCTCCTTAACCGGGTGAGCCAGCAGGTAAGCAAACTCCTGGGCTGCGAACTCTAGCTTGCCCTCTTCCTCCAGTAGGTCAATGACGGCCTGCCTCAGCTCCAGCAGAATATCGACGTCCAGGGCCGCATAGTTAAGCCAGGACTCCGGTAGGGGACGCTGAGACCAATCAGCAGAAGAATGTTCCTTAGCTAGCTGGTAGCCCAGCAGGTTCTCTACCATGGCCCCCAGGCCAACCCGCTCTAGCCCGGCCAGGCGTCCGGCCAGCTCAGTATCAAAAAGGGCAGAGGGGGAAAGCCCCAAATCAAGCAGGCAGGGCAAATCCTGGGTGGCAGCATGCAGAACCCACTCAGTCTCCTTGAGGGCCTCTTGCAGGGGAGAGAAATCATCTAAGGCTTCAGGGTCAATCAGAATAACCCCAGAATCGCCCCGCTTAAGCTGAACCAGGAAGGCCCGCTGGCCGTAGCGGATACCCGAGGCCCGCTCAGTATCAATAGCAACCGGCCCCTTTTGGGCTGCCAAACGGTCTGCTGCCCGTTGCAAGGCCAGGGGGGTTGAAACTAGGGGAGGGGTCCCGCCGTCAGGCTCAGTCAGGGGCACCACCTCGGGGATCGTGACTCCCTGGGGCAGGTTAAAGCCGCTATAGGCCTCCAAGACGGACCATCACTCCTTGAATCGTTTGTTCAGGGACCTATCTATTATGCCCCTGCCCGCCCCGCCAGAGCCAGCCACCCTAGCCAGAGGGTAGCTGTCTGGTCTTAGCTAGGCAGGTGCTAGCTGAGGGGCTTCTCCTCCAAGGTCAGGCAAATCGAGTTAATGCAGTAGCGCAGGTCGGTGGGCGTATCAAAGCCCTCGCCCTCAAAAACATGGCCCAGATGAGAATCACAGGCGGCACAGCGCACCTCAACCCGCTTCATCCCCAAAGAGGTATCCTCCAGGTAGCGGACCCTCTCCTCCGCCAGAGGCGCAAAGAAGGAAGGCCAACCGCAGTGGCTATCAAACTTCTCAGAAGATCGGAAAAGCTCACTACCGCAAGCCCGACAGGAATAAACACCCTCCTGCTTGCTGTTCCAATACTCACCCGTGAAGGGACGCTCCGTGCCGCCCTGACGTAGGACGGCATACTCCTCGGGGGCAAGCACCTGCTTCCAGTCCTTGACGACGCTTCCGACACCAGGGAAGGAATCTGACATAAGGGGTACCGTCCTTTCAAGCTCCCAGCTGGCCTCATACCAGCTGCACCCACGATAAGGCCCGCCACCTGCCTTTTATTCCCCCAGGTCTAGGAGCCTGTAAAAAGAGCAGGTAGCATGAAGGCGGAGCCAGAAAAACCAGTGGAAGGGTAAAAATGAGTCAGGCCAAGAAGCAACTCAAACTAGCCGACTACGCCTGGACAGCTGGGGCAACCACCGCCTCCAGCCTGCTCCTGGCCGGCGTCGGCCTGGCCGGGGTAGCCAACCACCTAGCCCGCAAAATGCTGGTTCCCGCCAAAGAACCCAGCGAAAACGTCCGGATCCTCTCCCTGGGCTACGCCAGCCCCACCCCCGGACCCCAAGACCAGCCCACCTACATCACCCTCGAAGCCGACGAAAAAACCCTAGCCCCCGGCCGCTACGGCTTCTTCTTCGCCGGCGGCGCCGGATTCGCCCGGCTAGGTCAGGTCAGCAGCTACTCACCCCAAGAGGGCAGCGTCACCCGTCCGGTTGAAGAAGTGCTCTACGGTGACCTGAGCGAAGCCGTCCGAGGACGGGTCAGCGGCGTCATCGCCCCCACCCCCCAGCTAGCAGGCTACCGGGCCAAGGACATCGAACTTGACCTGCCTGTCGGACCAGCCCCCGCCTGGCTCATCCACCCCGGCGCCTCCCTGGACCTACCCGACAACCCGGCTGAACCCAGTGAAACCTGGGCCATCATGGTCCACGGCATGGGGGCCACCAGGGACGAAACCCTCCGGGCCCTAGAAGCCACCCAGCAGCTAGGCCTCACCAGCCTGCACATGAGCTACCGCAACGACCGGCAGGCCCCCGACAGCTCCGACCGCCGCTACGGACTGGGCTACACCGAATGGCGGGACGTCCAAGTAGCCATCGATTACGCCCTAGCCCACGGGGCCCGGCAGGTAGTCCTCTTCGGCTGGTCCATGGGCGGATCCATCTGCATGCAAACCGCCGACCTAGCCCGCAACCGCCAGGCCATCGCCGCCCTAGTCCTCGACGGCCCAGCCCTGGACTGGCTAGGCCTCATCGTCCACCACAGCAAACTCAACAAAATCCCAGACTACGTCTCATCCCTCAGCACCCAGATGATGACCAAACCCCACCTGGCGCCCCTCCTGGGGCTCGCCCAACCCATCAGCCTGGCCCAAATCTCTTGGCCCCACCGGGCCAAGGACATCCGCAAACCCATCCTGATCCTCCACTCCCTAGACGACCACTTCGTCCCGGCCGCCCCCTCCCAGAAGCTGGCCCAGCTCTCCCACCTGGTTGATTTTGTTCCCTTCCATCAGGCCCCCCACACCCGAGAATGGAACGTCGATCCCCAAGGCTGGACCCAGGCCGTCACCAGCTGGCTCAGCCGCCAGCTCAGGCAGCCGCGATAGGGGCGTAAGAGCCCTCCGTCAGAGCCAGCAAATCAGCCGGGGCCAGCTCAATATCCAGGCCCCGGCGTCCACCCGACACCAGGACCGTCTCAAAGTTCTGGGCAGACTCATCCAGCAGGGTAGGGTGGGCCATCTTCTGACCCAAAGGAGAAATCCCACCCACCACATAGCCCGTCCGCTTCTGGGCCAGGGCCGGATCAGCCAACTTAGCGCTCTTCCAACCCAAGGCAGCAGCCGCAGCCTTCACATTAAGGCGGCCACCGACCGGCACCACACAGACCGCAAAATCCTTCTCATGATTCACCATCAGCGTTTTAAAAACCTGATCAGGGCTGCGTCCTAGCTTCTGGGCAGCCTCCAGCCCAAAATTAGTTTCACCCTCCACATGCTCATACTCCCGCAGCTCAAAGGGGGTACCAGTCTCCTGCAAAAGGGCCAGGGCAGCGGTAGCAGCTGCCCCCTTCTTAGCCTTCTTCTTCGCCATTTCTTAGCTCCTTATTTAGATATAGTGAGACTTCAATAGCCTAGACACTTAGCCCCTAAAGGTCACAGCTGACCAAAACCCACCAGCCGCAGGCCAGACAAGCTACACTAGAAGCCTGACAAACCCCCCTGCGCTCACCGTCGCGCGCACACAGAAAGAAGAGACCATGCCCACCACCACCCAGCTGACCGGACGCACCCCCCAGGTCTCAGCAGACCAGCTCCTCGAAGGCTTCCGCCCCTCCGAACGCTTCGGCGAAGTCTCCTTCGACTCCTACCGGCCCGACCCCAACCAGCCCAGCCAGCAAGCCGCTGTCGGCGCCCTCAAAAAACTCAGCCACACCATCAACAGCACTGGCCCAGCAAGCGGGGGAGGGCTCTTCAGCAAACTCTTCGGCAGCAAGAAAAAAACAGAAAAGGGCAAGGCCGGCCTCTACCTGGACGGCGGCTTTGGCGTCGGCAAAACCCACCTACTGGCCTCCCTCTGGCACTCCGTGGACGGCCCCAAAGCCTTCGGAACCTTCGTCGAATACACCAACCTGGTCGGCGCCCTCACCTTCCCCAAAACCGTCGAAGCCCTCTCCGGTTATAAGCTGGTCTGCATCGACGAATTTGAACTCGACGACCCCGGCGACACTGTCCTCATGTCCCGGCTCATGCGAGAACTAGCCGAAGCCGGTGTCAAACTGGTCGCCACCTCCAACACCCTGCCCGGAGCCCTGGGCGAAGGACGCTTCGCTGCCGCCGACTTCAAACGAGAAATTCAGGTACTAGCCGACCAGTTCGAAGTGCTGCGCGTTGACGGCGAAGACTACCGCCACCGCGGCCTACCGGCAGCCCCCGCACCCCTCACTGAAGGCCAACTGGATCAGCTCATCCAAGACCGTTTTGACCAGGCCACCCTAGCTGTCGACTCCTTCCAAGACCTAGTAGACCACCTGGCCAAGGTCCACCCCTCCCGTTACCGCCAGCTCATCGCTGGCTTGGACGGAGTCGTCTGGAAGGACGTCACCACCATCAGCCAGCAGGCCCTAGCCCTGCGCTTCGTCGTGCTGGTAGACCGCCTTTACGACAAGGACCTGCCCATCCTGGCCACTGGCCTGCCCCTAGACCAGGTCTTCACCCCCGAAATGATGGCTGGCGGCTCCCAGAAAAAGTATCACCGGGCGGTTTCACGCCTCACCGCCTTGGCACGAGAAGGCGTGCTGGGCGAGAGCGAGGCCTAATTTAGGCAGGAAAACCCTGCTCCGCCCACTGGGCCCGAGTCAGCTTAGCAGCCCGCATATCGAGTAGCTCTGAACCGCCGTCCGGGCCAGGCCGTCCCGGCTGAGACTGAGGCAGAAAAGAGAAGTCCCTAAAACCCACCTGGGCAGCCACTCGGGCAGAAGCCTCGTTATCAGCCAGGGCCTTCCAGGTCAGCTTGTCCAGGCCCAGCCCCTGCGGATCCAAGGCGAAACCCACGACCAACCCCAGGGCCTGGGCCATCAGCCCACGGCCACGACTGGCCGGAGCCAGCCAGTAACCCACCTCAGCCGTCGAGGCAGTCACATTAAAAAGGCTGACTACCCCGGCCAGGGTGCCGCTAGCGTCAATGCCCCAGACCAGCTCATGCCCGCTGGATGCCGCCTGGCGTGTGTAGGCAATGAAATCTAAGGCTGTCTGCTCGCTGTAATTCAGGGGTACCGAAAGGCAGTAGCGGGTAATGAGCGGATCCTGGCAGGCTCTTGCTAGAGCCGAGGCATCGGCAGGACGCAGAGGACGCAGGGTAAAAGACTCAGCGATGAGATCAGGCAGCATGGCACTCCAGAGACAGACTTCAGCGGAAAATTGTGGGTTAGAACATAGAATAATTTTTTCGGCTCTACCCTCAAGTTTAGGGTTTAAACCCCTGAAAACAGGCGGAAAATCAAGGATTTTTCGACCCTGATCATCGATTTGGCAGATGGGGGAGTGGGGGTGTAGAGTATTTACTCGTTGGCTCGCTTCCTCAGTGAAACGAGAAAACATGCGGTTGTAGCTCAGTTGGTAG
>DKXC01000161.1:7315-8458 GCA_002492045.1 Micrococcaceae bacterium UBA7136 | reverse complement strand
CCGATCTCGTCCTGGCGGCGGTAGCGGCGGCCAATAGCACCGGCGTCATCGTAATCAATGTTCCAGTTGCGGCGCAGCTCATCAGCCAGCTTCTTGGCGGTGGGCACCAGGTCTTCCTTCTTAGACAGGGGCAGAACCGCAGCCTTGACCGGGGCCAGGCGGGGATCCAGCTTAAGGACGGTGCGCTTATCCACGCCGCCCTTAGTGTTGGGGGCCTCGTCCTCAAGGTAGGAATCTACCAGGAAGGCCATCATAGAGCGGGTCAGGCCAAAGGAAGGCTCAATGACGTAGGGGACGTAGCGTTCGCCGCTGGCCTGGTCAAAGTATTCCAGCTTAGCGTTAGAGTGCTCATTGTGGACGCCCAAATCGTAGTTGGTGCGGTTAGCAACACCCATGAGCTCGCCCCACTCAGACCCCTGGAAACCGAAGCGGTACTCCAGGTCCATGGTGCCAGCCGAGTAGTGGGCCCGGTCGTCCTCGGGCACATCGAACTTGCGCATGTTGTCGGGGTTGATGCCCAGGTCAACAAACCAGTTCCAGCAGTCCTCAATCCACTGCTCATAGTACTTAGGGGCGTCCTCGGGGTGAACGAAGTACTCAATCTCCATCTGCTCAAATTCGCGAGTACGGAAGATGAAGTTACCGGGGGTAATCTCGTTGCGGAAGGCCTTACCGATCTGGCCAATACCGAAGGGCGGACGCTTACGGGAGGCAGTCACCACATTGTTGAAGTTAACAAAAATACCCTGGGCGGTTTCGGGGCGCATATAGTGCAGGCCCTCTTCGTTATCAACCGGCCCCAGGTAGGTCTTCATGAGACCCGAGAAGTTCTGCGGTTCAGTCCACTGGCCCTTGGTACCGCACTTGGCGCAGACAATCTCGCCCATGCCCTCAGGCTGGCGGCCCTTCTTATCAGCAAAGGCCTCAATCAGGTGGTCCTGGCGGAAGCGAGAGTGGCAGGAAAGGCACTCCACCAGGGGGTCGGTGAAGGTGGCGACGTGACCGGAAGCCTCCCAGACGGCCTTAGGCAGAATAATGGAGGAATCCAAGCCCACCATGTCGGCCCGTCCGCGGACGAAGGTCTGCCACCACTGCTGGCGGATGTTTTCTTTCAGCTCTACACCCAGGGGGCCGTAGTCCCAG
>DKXC01000161.1:6131-7004 GCA_002492045.1 Micrococcaceae bacterium UBA7136 | reverse complement strand
CCCAGGGGGCCGTAGTCCCAGGCGGAACGGGAACCACCATAGATTTCACCGGCCTGAAAGACGAATCCGCGGCGCTTGGCCAGGGAAATGACGTTGTCGAGCTTGGACTTAGCTGCCATACCTTTTATTTTTCTCCTATAAGCTGGCGCCACCGGTTGTGGCGGGCTGGGTAAGGGGCCCTAGCGGGCATCTACAGCCTCTAAGCCTACCGCACCTGCCCCAGCCGGGGTATTAGAGTGGTGCCTATGACTGCTTTTGAACCTGTTTATATTCGTGATGAAATGATTCGTTTGGGCCAGTTCCTTAAGCTGGCTAACCTGGTGGAGAACGGGGTGCACGCCCGGGAGGTCGTCCAGGAGGGCCTGGTTAAGGTCAATGGTGAGATTTGTGAGCAGCGCGGACGCCAGCTGCGGGCCGGTGACCGGGTAGAACTCAACGGCCTAGGAGTGGAGGTCGCTAACTAAGGATCTCTGCCCTGATGAAGTCGGCCAGGTGGCTGATTTCTAAGGCGCTAATGCCGTGGCCAATACCCGGGTAGAGCTGGGCCTGAGCCCGGGTATGGGCTTGCACCCAGGCCTGGGTTTCAGCAATTTTCTGGGGGCTAATGACGGGGTCAGCTGCGTCCCTGCCCCAGAAGAGGGGCAGGGGCTGCTGGCGCAGGTGGGCGTCCTGGAAGTAGTCCTCTCCCCCGGCCACAGCGTAGCCTGAGAGGCCCAGCACAGTTTTAATGAGATCAGGACGGCGACGAGCCACCGAAGTAGCCAGGGCCATACCCTGAGAGAAACCCAGCAGATTCAGGCTCTGATAAGTCTGGGCCTGGGGCTGGAGCCAGTCCAGCAGGTAGTCCACAGCCAGCTGAACAGCATAGAAGCG
>DKXC01000161.1:2608-5903 GCA_002492045.1 Micrococcaceae bacterium UBA7136 | reverse complement strand
AGCTGAACAGCATAGAAGCCGGGGGCCTCTACCCGAGCGTCCAGAGGCCACCACTGGTAGCCCGGGGCCAGGCCCGGAAGCAGGGCGGTCTCAGCCTGGGGCGGCAGCTGGTAGCCCACCGGCTGTGGGGCCCGCAAGGAAGCGTAGGTGATGCCCTCCTGGGGTAGGTGGGGCACTAGGCCCAGCAGGTCTCCTTCGTGGGAGCCGTAGCCGTGCAAGAGCAAAACCAGGTGGGTGCCCTCCCGCTGGTCGGCGGGTCGAGAAAACTCAAGCTGATAGGTGGTCACGGCTCACTCCTTGCAGTTTAAGGTCTACTTTCTTTCTAAGACCTGCTAAGAGAAGCATAGCCCCTCACCCAGCCCGGTCTGTCTCATCCTGCCGGCTCATGCTGACAGCCAGAATCTTCTCTAGCTGGTCGTGCTCAATCAGGAAGCCATCATGCCCGCAGGGCGAATAGATAACCTGGGCTTCTACCGGCTGCGGCAGAGAAGAAGCCAGCAGCTGGGATTCAGCCGGGAAGAAAAGCCGGTCTGAGTCCACATAGGCCACCGTCCAGAGGCAGGTCGAGGTAGCCAGGGCCGCGCTCAGCCCGCCCCGTCCCCGGCCCAGGTCGTGGGAGAGCAGCATCTCGTTAATGACCAGGTAGGAGTTAGCGTCAAAGCGGGCGGTCAGTTTCTGCCCCTGATAATCCAGGTAGTTCTCTACCTGGTAGCAGCCCCGCTGGGCCGAGACCGGCTCCAGGACGGTCGGCCCCTCCTGTAGCTCCCGGCCAAAGCGAACCTCCAGTTCAGAGGCTGACCGGTAGGTGGTGTGGGCAATCCGCCGGGCCAGGGCCAGGCCAGTCACCGGGCCTGGGGACGGGTAGTAGTCGCCGCCCGCGAAGTCAGGGTCCTGGCGGATAGCCAGGTTCTGTAGGTGCCCCCAGGCAATCTGCTCGGCTGTGGCTGCCGGGCCAGAGGCAATGACAGCGCAGGACCTAACCAGCTGCGGGTAAGTAATAGCCCATTCAGCTGCCCTGGCCCCGCCCAGAGAACCACCAATCACATGGTGCAGGCTTGTGACGCCCAGCTGGTCTAGCAGAATCTTCTCGGCCTTGACACTGTCGCGCAGGGTCAGGCGGGGGAGGCGGGACCCCCAAGGCTGGCCGTCCGGGGCCTCTGAGGCGGGGCCGGTTGAACCGTAGCAGCCACCCAGCAGGTTAGGGGCAATGACAAAGAAACGGTCTGTATCAATGACCCGGCCCGGCCCTACCGCTGTGGGCCACCAACCAGGCTGCTGGGCTGCTGGGTCCTGGCTGCGTCCGGCCGCCACATGGGCGTCCCCGGTCAGGGCATGCTCAATAAGGATAGCGTTATCCCCGGCCTCATTGAGCCGACCCCAGGTCTCATAAGCCAGGGTGACATCCGGCAGGATCTGGCCAGATTCCAGGGTCAGGTCTCCCAGCTGGGCGTAGCGGAGGGTCCCCTCCTGCTGGATTGGGGGTGCTGCTTGAAGGAGCATGTCTTACCTTTCCTCTGCTTGGCCCTAGCTGATGGCTGCGAAGCCTAGGTCCAGGTCGGCCAGGATATCGTCAATATGCTCAATACCTACCGACAGGCGAATAAAGGAGGGGCTAATCCCCAGGGCTTCTAGCTCCTGAACACTGGACTGGCTGTGGGTGGTAGAGGCCGGGTGGACGGCCAGGGAGCGGACGTCCCCAATATTGACCAGCAGGGAGTGTAAGGCCAGGGAGTCCACGAACTTTTGGGCGGCCTCAGCCCCACCCTCCTTGAGAGTGAAACCGACCAGGGCGCCGGCACCCCGGGGCAGGTATTTTTGGGCCAGCGAATAGTAGGGGGAGCTCTCCAGGCCGGAGTAAGTGACGGATGCTACCGCCGGGTGTTCTTGCAGGTAACGGGCCACCTTGAGGGCGTTCTCTACATGCCGCTCAACCCGCAGGGAGAGGGTTTCGAGACCGATAGCAATGTTGAAGGCGTTGGTGGGTGAGATGGAGGAGCCGAGGTCTCGTAGCAGGGCCACCCGGGCCTTAATAATGTAGGAGAGGTTAGCTCCCAGGGCGCCACCTTCACCCAGGTCTCGGGCGTAAACCAGGCCGTGATAGGAGGCGTCCGGCTGATTGAAGAGGGGGTAGCGCTCAGGCTCAGCCCCGTAGTCGAAGCGGCCGGCGTCCACGATAACCCCGCCTACGCTGGTGCCGTGCCCGCCCAGGTACTTAGTAGCCGAGTGAATGACAATGTCAGCCCCATGCTCAATGGGCTTGAGCAGGTAGGGGGTGGGGACGGTGTTATCAACGATGAGGGGTACCCCCACCTGGTGGGCTACCTGGGCAATGGGTTCAATATCGAGGACATCCCCGCGGGGGTTGGGCAGGGCCTCGCCGAAGAAAGCTTTTGTGTTGGGCCTGGCCGCTGCCCGCCATGACTCGGGGTCGGCCGGGTTCTCCACGAAGCTGGTCTCAATGCCCAGGTTGGCCAGGGTGTACTTGAGCAGGTTGTAGGAGCCACCGTAGAGGGAGGGAGAGGCCACGATATGGTCGCCAGCACCGGCCAGGTTGAGGATGGCGAAGGTGGTAGCAGCCTGCCCAGAAGCCAGCAGGAGGGCACCCACGCCACCTTCCAGGGCGGCAATCCGGTTTTCGACGGCCTCCTGGGTGGGGTTGTTAATACGAGAGTAGATGGGGCCTAGCTCTGCCAGGGAGAAGCGAGCTGCTGCCTGGGCTGAGTCTTTGAAAACAAAGGAGGTGGTCTGGTAGATGGGCAGGGCTCGGGCACCGGTGGCCGGGTCTACTTCCTGGCCTGCGTGGATCTGCTGGGTTTCAAACCTCCAGCCTGCGGGCTGGGAGGGAGTGGGGCTAGTCGGCTGACTCATTTTTACTCCTTTGTTACTGTGGGGCCGGTGCGGATGGTTCTTTGGTCGGCCCCTCTTCTTCCCCAGTCTGTCGCCCACCCGTGGCCGGGGGCAAGATTGTGACGTCCTGTTTCTTTCTGTTGCGAATAAGACGTAACCTTGGGCCCGCCCTGTCACCCTTCGTAACATTGGGAGCCTTAACGAAACCAGTAAAAAAACTATAAGGACGCTCACAATCACTTAAACCCCTGTAGAATGTTTTAAAACACTAGCGGTCATCCCGAGCAGAGAGGCCTAAGCAGCAGATGATTCTCAGAAATATCTTCCTAGTAGCGACATTCATAGGGGTCATAATATTTTTTCTCACCCCATCAGTAGTAAGCGCCCTATCGGTTCTAGCATCTTTGGCAATTACGATTTTCTTCCATCTAAGAAATGAGTAGTCGGG
>DKXC01000161.1:1725-2316 GCA_002492045.1 Micrococcaceae bacterium UBA7136 | reverse complement strand
TAAGAAATGAGTAGTCGGGGTGAACCAAGCTCTGAGCAAGCCAATGTAGAGTAGCCTAGCCGGTGTAGTCCCTGCGCAGGCTAGGTACTCGTCCAGATAAGGCTAGGCCCGGTATATAGAATGGGAGGGACCCTAGTCCTCCCATGAAAGGGCCTTCAGCATGACCCTCACCCCTCCTGTCGCCAAGCAGGTTCCTGTCCAGCGAACCCACCACGGCCACACCTTCACCGACCCCTACGAGTGGCTGCGGGCCAAGGAAAGCCAGGAAGTCCTAGACCATCTCACCGCCGAGAACACCTACACCCAGGCGGTCACCGCCAGCCAACAGCCCCTCCGCGAGGCTATCTTCCAAGAAATCAAGGGACGCACCCAGCAAACTGACATGTCTGTCCCCTCCCGCCGCGGCGCCTGGTGGTACTTTACCCGCACCAAAACCGGCCAGCAGTACCCCATCATGTGCCGGGTCCCGGCCCTGACCGAAGGCTCTGTTGAGGAACGCTACCAGCCGCCCAAGGTCCAGCCCGGCCAGCCCCTGGAGGGCGAAGAAGTCATCCTGGACTGCAACGAGTTCGCCAAGGACCTGCCCTTCTT
>DKXC01000161.1:976-1424 GCA_002492045.1 Micrococcaceae bacterium UBA7136 | reverse complement strand
AAGGACCTGCCCTTCTTCTCCCTGGGCTCCTTCATGGTCACCCGCGACGGCCGCCTGCTGACCTTCGGGGTAGATTCCAGCGGCGACGAACGCTACACCCAATACTTCAAGAACCTAGAAACCGGCCAGCTGCTGGAGGAAAAGCTCGAGAACATCTTTGCCGGTGCCTTCTTTGTCTCCGGGGCTAAGCACCTGGTCTACACGGTAGCGGACGAATCCTGGCGCCCCTACCAGGTCAAGGCCCATGCCATCGGCAGCGACCCGGCTGAGGACATCCTCCTCTACGAAGAGAGCGACCAGGGCCTCTGGCTGGATGCCTCCATGGCTTCTTCCCGCACCCACCTGGTTATTTCTTCCTCTAACTCTGAATACTCTGAGACCCGGCTCATTAACATTCACGAGTTCGGCAAGCTGGAGCCTTCTCTGGTCATCAGCCGCCAGGCCCGGA
>DKXC01000161.1:0-680 GCA_002492045.1 Micrococcaceae bacterium UBA7136 | reverse complement strand
ATCAGCCGCCAGGCCCGGATTGAGCACAGCCTGGACGTGGTAGACGTTGAGGGCGAGGGCTACCTGATCCTTGGCCACAACTACCAGGCCCCTAACGGTGAAATCGTAGCTGCCCCCCTGGGCGCTGAGCCCCTGCCCCCCGTCCTGGCCCCCTCTCTGGAGGATTTCATGGCCAGCTGGGTGCCCCTGGTTCCCCACCGCCCGGACGTCCGTCTAGAAGGCTTCAAGTTCTCCCGCACCCAGCTGGTGGTTGCAGCCCGGCAGAAGACCAACCCCAAGGTTCTCTTGGCCCCCCGCACCTCCCTGCCCATTCAGCTGCGGGATAAGAAGCCTGAGGGCCTGACCCTGCACGAACCCGGTGGCTTCACCGAAGAGCTCTACACGGCAGCCTTCTCCGGGGTTAACATTATGTCCCCGGTCATCCGCATCAACTACGGCTCCTACCTGACCCCGGCCAGCGTCTACGATTACTTCCCCGATGAGGACAAGCTGGTGCTGCGCCGCCAGACCCCGGTCAAGAACTACGACCCGGCCGACTACCGGGCCTACCGGCTCTGGGCCCCGGCAGCTGACGGAACCCTCATTCCGCTTTCGGTTCTGCACCGGGCCAATCTTAACCTTGAGGAAGGCAACCCGGTCATCCAGTACGGTTACGGTTCCTACGAGTCCTCCATGGACCC
>DKXC01000102.1:1357-11771 GCA_002492045.1 Micrococcaceae bacterium UBA7136 | reverse complement strand
TGAGAGCCGCCTGCCCCGGCAAGAAGAGCAGCAAAAATAAACCCCCGCCCAAGCGTCCAGAAGCCCGGTGACTTTGACCGGGGTCTGGGAGCTAAGGACGGGGGTAAGCAGCCGGTAGCTAGCCGGACTCAAGCTTCTAGCCGCCGAAGTTGAACATCCAGGCGATGCCGAACTTGTCGGTCAGGGAGCCAAAGGAGGCACCCCAAGGAGCCTGAACCAGGGGCTGAACCTTAGTGGCGCCCTCAGACAGCTTCTCAAACCAGGTGCGGGCAGTCTCCAGATCCTCAGGCCCGCCAATCAGGGCAGCTTCCATATTGGTGGTGGCCTGGCCCTCAGAAGGGTAGAGGGCCGCCCCGTCAGAGGCCCGCAGGTTAAAACCGTGCTCGGTCACCAGCTCAGCGTGCATGACCAGGTCCTCCTGGTCGGGCTCTACCGGGGCCTGAAAATCCTTGAAGGTAGCCAGTTGTAGCTGACCACCAAAAACCTGGGCGTAGAAGTCCATGGCCTCACGAGTCTGGCCGGCAAAGGTGAAGTAGGGGTTGTAGTGAATCGCCATTTTTAGTCTTTCTCTTATCAGTGCGGGTAGAAATAGGATACCCCCGCCCAAGCGTCCCTAGGCCCGGTAACTTTGACCGGGGTCTGGGACCAAAGGACGGGGGTATCCGGCAGAAGCCTGCCTGCTCGGCTAGGAAATCTTGTAGATCCGAGCCTCGTAGGGACGCAGGGTCAGGCCCTGGTCGGCCAGCTCTTCCTGGTCAGCATAGTTAGAGAGCAGCAGCTCAACCTGACCCTGACCCAGGGCCTGGTAAGAGCGCTCCAGCTCCTGATCAGTGAAGTTAGCAAGCACCAGCAGCTTGCCGCCCTCACCATGACGCTCATAGGCGTAAACCTGGGCGTCCTCAGCATCCAGGGGCAGGAAGGAACCGTAGACCAACAGATCCTGTAGCTCATCCCGGCGCAGGGAAATCAGCTTCTGGTAGTAGTGCCAGAGGGAGTCGGCCCGGCCTGTGGCCTCAGCAGCGTTAATCTGGCGGTAGTTGGGGTTCAGACCAATCCAGGGGGTGGCAGAGCTGAAGCCAGCGTTCTCTTCAGCAGACCACTGGACGGGGGTGCGGGCGTTGTCGCGTCCCTTAGCGTAAATCAGGCTCATGGCCTCATCCGGGCTCATGGTCTGGTGGTCCTCAACCATATCGGTGTAGAAGTTGATAGAGTCCAGATCCTTGTAGTCGCTAATGGCGGGGAACTGAACATTAGTCATGCCAATTTCTTCGCCCTGGTAGATGTAGGGGGTGCCCTGCATACCGTGCAGAACAGTGGCCAGCATCTTGCCTGATAGCTCCCGGTACTCGGGGGCGTCAGAACCAAAGCGGGAGACCAGGCGAGGCTGGTCGTGGTTGTTCCAGTAGAGGGAGCCCCAGGCGCGACCGTCCAGCTTGGTCTGCCAGGTGTTGAGGATCTCCTTCATCTCAGTCAGCTGGTAGGGCTTGTAGGACCACTTGCCCATGCCGGTGGCGGGGTCGGAGTCCAGGCCCATGTGCTCAAAGTGGAAGATCATGTGCAGCTCGTCGGTGTCGAAACCAGAGAAGCGGACGGCCTCCTCCGGGCCGGTAGCGCTCATCTCACCCACGGTCATGCAATCGTACTTATCGAAGGTTTCCATGTTGAGCTCGTGCATCCACTCATGAACCTTAGTGCCCTTGGCAATAACGAAGGGGATAGAGGAAGAATGCTTACCAGGAACCACGGAGGGGTCGTCGGGCAGGCCCTCAGGCTTAGAAATAATGTTGATGGCGTCCAGGCGGAAACCGTCCACACCCTTGTCTAGCCAGAAGCGGACGATCTCGAAGATTTCCTGGCGGACGGCCGGGTTCTCCCAGTTGAGGTCGGGCTGCTTGCGGGAGAACATGTGCAGGTACCACTGGTCGGTGGTCTCGTCGTATTCCCAGGCTGGGCCGCCGAACTCGGAGCCCCAGTTGTTGGGGGGCAGGGGCTTGCCCTCGGCGTCCACCCCGGAGGAGTCCCGCCAGATGTAGTAGTCGCGGTACTTGTTGTCGCGGGAGGAGCGGGCCTGTTCAAACCATTCGTGCTCGTCGGAGGAGTGGTTGACGACCAGGTCCATGAGGATCTTGATGCCCAGGGAGTGGGCGGTCTCTAGCATCTGATCGAAGTCTTCCATGGTGCCGAACTCGGGCATGATGGCCCGGTAGTCGGAGATGTCGTAGCCCATGTCGTCATTGGGGGAGGCAAAGACGGGGGAGAGCCAGATGACGTTTATGCCCAAATCTGCCAGGTAGGGCAGGCGGGAGGTAATACCGGGGATGTCACCGACGCCGTCACCGTTGGAGTCCTGGAAGGAGCGGGGCCAGATCTGGTAGACGACTGCTTCCTTCCACCACTTCTTGCCGGAGTTGTTGGCCATAATGTTTTCCTTTTCTTTCTGGGGGCCTTAGCTGGCCTGGTAGAGGTAGATCTTAGCTTCGTAGGGACGCAGGGTGTCACCCGCATCGTCCGGGTAGTTGCTGATCAGGAGGCTACGAGACCCGGCGGGTTCCTGGAAGGAGCGTTCCAGCTGCTGGTCGCTGAAGTTGGCCACCACCAGCAGGGCCTGGCCAGCGGTATGGCCCCGGCCGGTGCGCAGGTAGGCGTAGACCTGGGCGTCCTCTTCAGCAGAAACCTGGGCAGAGTCCAGCAGCTGGTAGTCGCCCTCCACCATGATGGGGTGCTCATGGCGCAGGGTAATCAGCTTCTGGTAGTGGTAGAAGACCGAATTGGGGTCGGCTAGGGCAGCCTCAGCGTTAATCTCCGGGTAGCGGGGGTTGAGGGCCAGCCAGGGGGTGCCTGTGGTGAAACCGGCCTGCTCCTGGTCGCTCCACTGCATGGGGGTGCGGGCATTATCCCGGCCCGAGGCCGAAATGTAGCGCATCATGGTGTCGTGATCGACTGCCCCTGAGCCTACCAGCTTGGCGTAGTGGTCGTGAATTTCTAGGTCGTTGTAGTCCTCTAGCTGTTCGAAGAAGACATTGGTCATACCCAGCTCTTCACCCTGGTAGATGTAGGGGGTGCCGGGCAGGCCGTGCAGGACGGTGCCCAGCATCTTGGCTGAGATGACCCGGTATTCTGCCGAGTCATTACCGAAGCGGGAGACAGCCCGGGGCTGGTCGTGGTTGTTCCAGTAGTTGGCGTTCCAGCCCTTACCGGCCAGATCCAGCTGCCACTTAGACAGGATTCGCTTGAGGTCCCGCAGGTCAAAGGGCTGGTCATTCCACTTGCCCAGGGCCGGGTTGGGGTTGGCGTCCACACCCATGTGCTCGAACTGGAAGAGGGTCTGCAGTTCGCCCCGGTCGAAGCCGGTGTAGAGCAGGCCGTCAGTGGTGGTCACACCGGGGGTCTCGCCTACGGTAATGACCGGGTAGTGGGCTAGGACCTCCCGGTTCATTTCGGCCAGGTAGTCGTGGACGCGGGGCCCGTTGGCGGCAAAGAAGATGGAATCGGTTCCGCCCCCGGCTGCTACCTGGGGGTCGTCCGGGTAGGCGGGGTCCTTAGAAATCAGGTTGATGACGTCCATACGGAAGCCGTCTACGCCCTTATCGAGCCAGAAACGCATGAGGTCGTAGACTTCCTGGCGGACGGTGGGGTTATCCCAGTTGAGGTCGGGCTGCTTGACCGAGAAGAGGTGCAGGTAGAACTGCTGGGTTTCAGGCTCCCACTCCCAGGCTGAGGGGGAGAAGGCCGCCACCCAGTTATTGGGTGGGATGGGCTGGCCCTCTTGGGTGTAGCCGACCGGGTCCTTCCAGATGTAGTAGTCGCGGTAGGGGTTGTCCCGGCTGCTCTTGGCCTGGACGAACCAGTCGTGCTCATCCGAGGTGTGGTTGACCACCAGGTCCATCATGATCTTGATACCCAGCTCATGGGCCTTGGCCAGCAGGGTGTCGAAATCGTCCATGGTGCCGAACTCGGGCATGATGGCCCGGTAGTCGGAGATGTCGTAGCCGTTATCGTCATTGGGGGAGGCGTAGATAGGGGAGAGCCAGATGACGTCTACCCCCAGCTTGGCCAGGTAGGGCAGGCGGGAGGTGATGCCGGGTAGATCGCCGATGCCGTCGCCGTTGGAGTCCTGGAAGGAGCGGGGGTAAATCTGGTAGACCACCGGTTCCTGCCACCAGGCGGTAGTGCGGGTTGTTTCAGTCATGTTCTATCTCCTTAGAGCTTGAAATCAAGTAGTAGGCCGGAGTGGTCAGAGAGGGCCGTGGGCTGGTCGTCCGGGAAGATAACCTGGTGGCTGGCCACTGCTAGCGGCTGGTCGGTCAGGACCAGATCAATCCGCAGGGCCTGGGTCACCTGGTCCCAGCCGTGAATGGCCTTGTGGACGGTGGCCTCACCCTCAACTTGCTCAGCCAGGTTGCGGGTATCCAGCCAGCCTAGGGAGGCGGCCAAATCGTAGCCTTCGCCCTCCACCTGGGCCGCATTATTGAAGTCACCGGCCAGCAGGATAGGCTGGCCCTCCGCCAGCTGCCGCAGCTTTTCATCCAGCAGGCGGAACTCTCCCTCAAAGAGGGGCTTCTCTTCCAGCTGCCACCAGCTCATGTGGGTTGAGGCAAACCAGGGGCCCTCCTCGAGCTGGGCGGCAAGAGCTACCCGCCGCTCCACGTCCCCGTAGCTGTAGGCGGGGGAGAGCTCGATGGCTTCAACCCGGGCCAGCGGACGCCGGGAGAGCAGGGCCACGCCTTCGTCGTAGCGGTCAAAGCCCAGGTGGGAGACAGCCCAGCCCCAGTGGAAGGGGGCACCGGTCAGCTCAGCCAGAAAATGGTTAAGAATCAGGGCCAGATTATCCTGGCGGACAGGACGTCCGTCGCCTCCCAGGTAGCCTAACGGCTGGCTGACGATAGGGGAGTGAATAAACTGGTTGACCTCCTGCAGCGCCACCAGGTCTACCTGCTGCTGGGCAATAAACTGGGCCAGCTCGTAGATTTTAGGAATCTGATGGACTTCTAGCCAGCCGTGCAGATTCAAGGTCAGTAGTTTCACCCTTAAAATTCCTGTCCTTTGAGGTTTATATCTGTAAAGGTCTTCTGACTCTTATCCTAGTGCTGGCACAGCCGTGGCCAGCACTTAGAAAGAGGGGAACTTTTACCGGCTACTGGCTAAACATGCCAGTTCATGGAATTAATGCCAAACTGGTCTTCTGCCCTCTCTTTGGGGGGCGTCTACATGGTTAGATAAACCTAGTTATTAACTACGGTGGCGCTTCACACACGCCCTGAGTTTCGAGGGGAACAAGCCCACCCACCACCGAAAGGTTCATCGTCCGATGATGGAAAAGATTCAGAGGTTCGGGTCTGCCATGCTGGCACCCGTCCTCCTCTTTGCATTCGCCGGTCTTGCAGTTGGTATCGCCATTATCTGTAAGAACGAGCAGCTTCTGGGCTCCATCGCCGCAGAAGGCACCGGCTGGTACAACTTCTGGTCTGTTTGGGAGTCCGGTGCTTGGACTGTCTTCAACCAGATGGAGCTCCTCTTCGTTCTGGGGCTGCCCATTGCGCTCGCCAAGACCGCCCAGGCCCGCGCCGTCCTCGAAGCCGGTATGGTCTACCTGACCTTCAACTACTTCGTAGCCTCCATCCTCAGCATCTGGGGTGAGACCTTCGGCGTTGACTACTCCGTCGACCTGTCTGAAGGTGCCGCCGGTACCGGCCTCAAGATGATCGCCGGCATCAAGACCCTAGACACCGGTATCTTCGGTGCCATCATCATCTCCGCTATTGTGGTCTGGCTGCACAACCGCTACTTCACCACCAAGCTGCCCGACTTCCTGGGCATCTTCCAGGGCACCCAGTTCGTCTACGCCCTGGGCTTCTTCCTCATGATGCCTGTTGCCCTGGCCTTCGTCGCCATCTGGCCCCACATCCAGACCGGTATCGCCTCCCTGCAGGGCTTCTTCATCTCCTCCGGTGTCTTCGGCGTATGGCTCTACACCTTCCTGGAGCGCATCCTGATCCCCACCGGCCTGCACCACTTCATCTACACCCCCTTCGTCTTTGGTCCCGCCGTTGTTCCGGACGGCATCACCAAGTACTGGGTTGCTAATCTGGAGACCTTCTCTGCCTCCACCACCCCCGTCAAGGAACTCTTCCCCGGCGGCGGCTTCGCCCTGCACGGTAACTCCAAGGTCTTCGGTCCCCTAGGTATCGCAGCAGCCTTCTACACCACCGCCCGCCCCGAGAAGCGCAAGGAAACCCTGGCCCTGCTGATCCCGGTCTGCCTCACCGCAATCCTGATCGGTATCACCGAGCCCCTGGAATTCACCTTCCTCTTCCTGGCACCCCCACTCTTCGCTGTACACGCCGTCCTGGCCGCAACCATGGCAGCTACCATGTACGGCTTCGGCGTTGTAGGTAACATGGGTGGCGGTCTGATCGACTTCCTCTTCCAGAACTGGATCCCCATGTGGCCCAACCACTCCGGCATGGTTCTGACCCAGATCGGTATCGGCCTCTGCTTCACCCTGATCTACTTCCTGCTCTTCCGCTTCCTGATCCTCAAGTTCGACTTCAAGACCCCCGGTCGTGAAGAGGACGGCGGCGAAACCAAGCTCTACACCAAGGCTGACTACAAGGAAGCCAAGAAGAAGGGCACTGAGGGTTCTGAGGCAGCAGAAGCTAACGATCCCTACACCCAGCGCGCTACTGACTTCCTGGCCCTGCTGGGTGGCCCCGCCAACATCACCGACGTCAACAACTGTGCCACCCGCCTGCGCGTCTCCGTTGACGACCCCGAGCTGGTAGCCACCGAGGCCGACTTCAAGTCTGCCGGCGCCCTGGGCCTGGTCAACAAGGGCAAGGCCCTGCAGGTCATCGTCGGTATGGACGTCCCCCAGGTTCGCGACAAGTTCGAGGACATGGTCAACAAGGGTAAGTAAGACCATACCCCCTGACCTCAGCTAAGGAGACTTAGCCCCTAGGCTCCTGAGAATTTCCACCTATACTGTAGGTACTGCAGTAAACGGAAATACTCAGGAGCCTTTTGTGGACCTACAGGAACTAGTCAACGCGCACCAAAGCAGGCTCAGCGATACCGAAGGCGAAATCCTGGCCTTCATGCTCAACCACGAAGAATTCGTTGCCGACTCCACCATTAGCGCCCTGGCCCATAAAACCTTTACCTCAACCTCCAGCATTATCCGCCTGACCAAGAAACTGGGCTTTAGCGGTTTTGCTGAACTCAAGTTCTTCGTCAAAAACTCCCTGGCCGAAAAGAAAAAAGGCAAGATTGACTTTATTGAAAGCGGTCGCCTAGATATTCTCCGAACCTATGAGGCCCTGGAAGCCACCGATTTTGGGCCCATCGTCCAGAAACTCGCGGGGGCCAGAACCATCTACTGCTACGGCACCGGCTTTGCCCAGCGCAACGCCATCCAAGAGTTCGCCAAATCCATGCTGGCCTGCGGAAAATTCGTCCACGTCATCCCGGCCTCCAACGAGTTTAAGGGCTCCCTGGGAGTCATCAGCCCCCAAGACCTAGTACTGGTGGTCTCCCTCTCGGGTGAAACCCCCAGCGCCCTGCCCACCGTCCAGGCCCTAGCCGCCCGCAAAATCCCCATGGTCGCCGTCACTGCCCTGGGAGTTAACACCATCTCAGCGGCCGCCGAGCACTCCCTGCACTACGAATCCACCGGCACCTCCCTGACCTCCCAGCGGGAGCCCTACCACTCCTTCGTGGGGCTCAGCGTCCTGCTGGACTACCTGGTCCGTCAATACATTCAGCACCTGGAAAGTAAAGAAAACTAAGCCCCATGAACGCCATTCTCTTTGCCCTGCAAGACAGCCAGAAGATGCGGACCTTCCTCTTCTGGTACTGGATCATTAGCCCCCTCATCTTCTTTTTCTACCAGTACTCGGTGGCTGCCAGCTCCGGGGTGGCCATCCAGCAGATGCTGCAAGAACCCGGTATTGCCCTGGCCTTCCTCTCTGCCTGCATGTCCCTAACCATGGCCGGGCTGCTGCGGGCCTCCCAGGTAGAAAATGAACGGACCGAAGGCCGTTTTGCTCTCTTTGCCACTGTTCAGCAGCTGGTCACCGGTAACATCCTGGGTTTTCTGCTCAGCTACTTTTTGACCCGCTCCCTACGGGACGTAGCTGACGAGCCCTTCGCTCCCCGTCTTAAGCCGGTGTTGCTGGCAGGCATGGTCCTGATGGGCCTGCTCTCCCTCCTGCTCATTATCGCCAACATTAACCTGGCAACCTCCTTCCTGGGCTAGGGCTTCTAGAAGCCCCCAGGCCCTATGATGGAAGATGCACCCTCGCTGAGACCTACCCGAAAGTCAGACCCAAGTTTCGTGAACGAGTCCCACACCGACCAGCAGCAAGCAGCCGCCAGCCAGCTCCCCTGGGCCCAGTCCGCCCAGCAGCCCCCCCTCCCTGCCCCTCCGCAAGCTCAGGCAGAGCCAGCACCTGCCCAGGCGGCAGAAGCAAATCCCAACAGTGAGGAAGCCGACCGGCAGATTCAAGCCGGACTAGAAGCCTGGGCCCAGCAGATGGAAATCTACACCGGCCCCGATGCCATGCTGGACTTCAACCCGGTCGACTACGTTCACATTGACTTCACCGAGGCCAACTCCTCCGGGGTCGCCCAGCTCTTTATGGGCCGCAAAACCCGCCTCTCCACCATCCTGCGGGATAAGAGCAAGCTAGAGGCCGGAATGGTGGCAGCCCGGGCCCTACGCACCAAAATCTACGAACTAGCCTCCGGCCACGGCCTAGATGCCGGCTACTTCGTGGCTGGAACCGCCTCCTGGCTCTCCCACGACGTCAAAGAAAAAGGAATGGTGGGGGAGAAACGCTTCATAGCCCCCATCCTCATGGCCCCCCTAGCCATCAGCCCCCACCCCTCCAGCGAAGACTTCGAGATTCAGCTGACCGGCCCGGCCATGCTTAACCCGGCCATGGTCCGCCAAATCAAAAAAGAATACGGGGTAGACCTCGGCCAGATGGACGTAGCCCAGCTAGCTAACTCCATGCGCAAACTAGACCCCGAACCGGTCATCGAACGTATGCGGGCCAGCACCGGAGCCATCCCCGGCATGACCATCCGCTCCACCTACTTCATCTCTACCCTGGCTGACCTCAAGGAAAGCACCGGCCAGCTGACCGCCACCAGCCAGACCCAGCTGGTCCAGGACGTTGCCCAGCTCATGCTCAACCCCCTGGCCCAGCCAGCCATCAAACCCCTGACCAACAGCCGCATCTCCCTGGACTTCCGCGACCCCGAGGAGGACCTGCTCATCCTGGACGCAGACCAGCAGGCCCAAGAGGTCCTGGACTACGCCCAGCTGGGCCGGTCCATGACCGTGCTGACCCCTCCCGGCAGCGACCAGCTAGGCACCGCCCTTAACCTGGCCTCCACCCTCATCAACCAGGGTAAGTCCGTACTGGTCGTGGGCGAGAAACGCTCCACCCTCACAGCCTTCCAGCAGCTGCTAGAAGCCAAGCAGGTCGATAACCTGACCTACAACCTCCTGGCCGAAAAAGACGCTGAAAGCCAGCGCCAAGACTTCATCGCAGCTATCGTCCGCAACGAGCAGGCCCCGGCCCCCAACCTGCGCTCTGTCCGAGACGAAATCATCGAAACCCGCAGCAAGCTACGCAACCACACCGACAGCCTGCGCTTCACCGAATCCCGCTGGGGCTGCTCGGTCTACGAGGCCCTGCAAACCCTCGCCGCCCTGACCGCCCAGGAACCGGCCCCCTCCACCAGCGTCCGCCTGACCCGCTCCAGCATGGACGCCCTAGTAGACCGGCAGGAGGCCCGCACCAAGCTAGAACGCCTAGCTGCCCTGGGTGCCTTCCGTCCATCAACCCGGGCCTCCGCCTGGTACCGGGCTAAACTGGTCAACCAGGAAGAAACCAAGGCCGCCCACCAGCTGGCCCTAGACATCAACCACTCTCTAGAGACAGTCAGCCGACTCATGGCTACCCTGGCCCAAGAGTCAGGCCTGGGACCAGCCTCTAGCCTGGCCGACTGGGGCCAGCAGCTAGACCTGCTCATCCGTATCCGCCAGAGCCTGACCAGCTTCAAGGCCCAAATCTTTGAGCGACCGGTCACCGACCTGATTGCCGCTACTGCCTCCGGTGCCTGGCGACGGGAAAAGGGGGTAGAGATGTCCTCTATCCAGCGCTCCCGCCTGCGCAAGGCCGCCAAGGAATACATCCTGCCCGGTGTTTCTATTGCCGATCTGCATCAGACCCTCTTCGTCATCCAGGGTCAGCGGGAAGAATGGTTGGGCTGGGCCAGCAGCCAGGCTGTTCCCTCCATCCCGGCCAACCTGGATGAGGTCACCAGCGCCTACCAGGAGCTAACCAGCCAGCTGACCGGCCTGGCCATTGTCCTCGAAGACTCCCCAGCCGGCACTGACTTCCTC
>DKXC01000102.1:0-1048 GCA_002492045.1 Micrococcaceae bacterium UBA7136 | reverse complement strand
GAGGCACTGACTTCCTCGAAGCCCCCCTGACCCAGCTGCACAAACGCATCCTAGCCCTGGTCGAGGACGAGGCCCTGCTGCACAGCCTGCCCGAACGGGTAGAGCTGACCCAGCAGATGCTGGACTTGGGCCTAAGCGACCTGCTGGATGACTTCTACGAGCGGCAGCTTCCAGCCGACCAGCTAGTAGCCGAACTAGAGCTAGCCTGGTGGCAGACCGCCCTAGAAATGATGCTTTCCTCCCAGGAACTCGACATCCTAGATGCCCAGGCCCTACGCGACCTAGAAGCCCGCTTCCGCCGGGCCGACTACTCCTACCTGGCTGCTGGCCCTGCCCGCCTCCAGGCCCGGGTAGCCGACCTCTGGAAGGAAACCATCAGTCGGGAAGAAAGCGCCGCCGCCTACCTGCGCAGCCAGCTCCGCAGCCACCAGTTCAACCTGCAAGAGCTCCTGACCCATGCGCCCTCTATGGCCAGCACCCTGCTGCCCCTCTGGATTTCTAGCCCCTTCTCACTAACCCGAACCGTCCCAGCCTCCATGCGTTTTGACGCAGCCATCCTGCTGGACGCCGAATCAACCCCCCTGGCAGCTAACCTGCCCGCCCTGATGAGGGCCCAGCAGGTTATCGCCCTGGGCGACCCCAACAGCGGCTCCCCGGCCCCCTTCATGGTCTCAGCCCTGGCCCGCAACACCCCCCTGCCCCGCCAGCAGAAGATTGTCAGCACCTTCGAGGGCCTCAGCCGGGTACTGCCCTCCACCCAGCTGACCCTGGTCACCCGGGCCCTGGACCCGGCCCTCTTCGGCTACCTCAAGGAACACTTCTACGGCGGCCAGCTGGAGACCTACCCCTGGGCCAGGGAATACCAGCCCGGTAACCAGGCCCTGACCGTCGAATACGTGGACGTGACCGGCCGGGTCTCTGACAACGCCAGCCTGGACTCACCCAGCCTAGAAGTAGAACGGGTAGCCCAAATGGTCATTGAGCACGCCTACCGACAACCCGACCTGACCCTGGCCGTGGTCACCACCTCCACCCGCCATGCCCAGCG
>DKXC01000028.1 GCA_002492045.1 Micrococcaceae bacterium UBA7136 | reverse complement strand
GGTTTTGTGGGTATCGGGCAGGCTTTTGGAGGAAAATCCCACTCAATACCCTGTAAAGCCACACAAAAACCAACATCCTCGTGGCATAATGGAGGAGACAAAGAAGGAAAACTTCAATCACTCACTCCGGTGAAAGGAACCCCTCATGGCCCTGGAAAAGAAGCACACCAAGCTCGGCGTTATCGGTGCAGGCGGCGTTGGCTCCGCAACCGCCTACGCAGCCACCCTGCGCGGCGCAGCTGACGAAGTTGTCATCTACGACATCGCAGCAGAGCGCGCCGTTGCAGAAGGCCTAGACATTGCCCACGGCACCATGTTCGCCCACGAAGCAGAAGTAGCAGGTAGCGGTGACGTCGAAATCCTGCGCGATGCCGACCTGATTATCGTTACCGCAGGCGCCCGTCAGAAGCCCGGCCAGCCCCGCCTGGAACTGGCAGAAGCCAACGTCAACATCTTCAAGTCTATGCTGCCCAAGGTCATGGAAGTGGCCCCCGATGCTATCCTCATGATCGTCACCAACCCCTGTGACGTACTGGCAGTTGTTGCCCAGAAGATCACCGGCCTGCCCACCGAACGCTGCTTCGCCTCCGGTACCGTCCTGGACTCCTCCCGCCTGCGCTGGCTGATTGCCGAAAAGGCTGGTGTCTCCATTAAGTCTGTCCACGCCAACGTTGTTGGTGAGCACGGCGACTCAGAGTTCCCCGTCTGGTCTGCCGCTAACATCGGCATGGTTCCCCTGGACGAGTGGACCAACGACGAAGGCGAAAAGGTCTTCACCGACGAGGTCAAGGCAGAACTAGCTGAAGAAGCCATGCGGGCCGCCTACAAGGTCATCGAAGGCAAGGGTTCCACCAACTACGCTATCGGCATCTCTGCCACCCGCATCGCTGAGGCCATCCTGCACGGTCAGGACGCTGTTCTCAACGTCGCCACCCAGGTCAAGGGTCGCTACGGTATCGAAGGTGAAGCTGCCCTCTCCCTGCCCTCCATCGTCTCCCGAGAGGGCGTCAAGCGGGTTCTGGACGTGCCCATGACTGAAGAAGAAATTCAGAAGCTGCGCGACTCAGCCGCCGCTATCAACGCTTCCCTGGCTTCTCTGGGCTACTAAAAACCCGGTTTCTAGCTAGAATCTAGCTGCTTGCGGGCCCTGCCGACCATACAAGTTGGCAGGGCCCCCTAGCCCTCCTCTAGATGGTGACCCTCATCATTTCGCTTTAGAAGGATTTTTAGGCTAACGTCTAAGTATGACTACTAACCCTCGCGCCGAACTGGCCGGTCTAACCGCTGCCCTTGAAGAGCACCTCAACGCTATTACCAACAGCCGAGGTGAACACGACGCAGCCATCGACAACGCCTACGTAGCCATTGCCAACGCCTTTGAACGCTACGAAGAGGCCCTCTTCGAGGTCTACGAAGAGGTAACCCCCCTTGAAGTCTTTATCGACGATGAAGACGAGGACGAAGACTTCGACTACGACTTCACCCAGGAAGACTAAAAACCAGCCCTCAAGTCTCCCTATAAGAGGGGAAAGAGGGGCTGATTTACCTGTTATTCCCAGCACAGCACCTAGTCCGGGTGCTGTGCTTTTCTATCTCCTGGCGTAAAGTTTTCTGCTGTGGAATGGATTCAAGCAATAATCCTGGGCCTAGTCCAGGGACTAACAGAGTTTTTGCCGATCTCGTCATCGGGACATCTAAGTATCATCGGTCAGCTGCTACCCAACAGTGAAGACCCCGGCGCAGCCTTTACCGCCATCACCCAGCTGGGTACTGAAACAGCGGTCCTGGTCTTCTTCTGGAAGGACATCGTCCGCATTATCAAGAACTGGTTCGGCTCCGTCACCGGCCGGGTTGATAAGAAAGACCCGGACGCCCGCATGGGCTGGTTCATCATTATCGGCTCCCTGCCTATTGGCATCCTAGGCATCCTGCTTGAAGACTACATTGACAGCACCTTCCGTAGCCTCTGGGTCACCGCCACCATGTTGATTGTCTTCGGCATCTTCCTGGCCATTGCAGACCGCATCGGCCGTGAACAGCGGGAACTCAAGGACCTGACCATCCGGCACGGCATCATCTACGGCTTCGCCCAGGCCCTGGCCCTAGTGCCCGGTGTTTCCCGTTCTGGTGGCACCATCACTGCCGGCCTGCTCATGGGTTACACCCGCGAAGCAGCCGCCCGCTACTCCTTCCTGCTGGCCATCCCAGCAGTCTTTGCCTCCGGCCTCTACAAGCTGGCTGGCAGCCTATCTGAGGGCTTCACCGGCTACTACGGCCTGGGGTCCACCCTGCTGGCTACCGTTGTTGCCTTCGTGGTCGGTTACCTGATTATCGGCTGGTTCCTCAAGTACGTCTCTAACAAGAGCTACAGCATCTTCGTCTGGTACCGCATCGGTTTGGGCCTGGCCCTTTACGTCCTGCTGGGCACCGGTCTACTGGCAGCCTAAGGGAACAGCTCACTTATTCTTTATCTACCCGCTCGGAATGATTTTCGAGCGGGTAGAGTTCTATAGAGAGGCTTATTCATAACGGTAGGCG
>DKXC01000155.1 GCA_002492045.1 Micrococcaceae bacterium UBA7136 | reverse complement strand
CCTAGCCCGACCTAATGAATAAGCTTCTGGGTGGGCCTAACCCGACCTGGTGAATGAGGCTCCGGGTACCTGCAGACTCTTTTCTGGGTTATTGTTGTGGTCATAGGCTATTTACCCGACCACGAACCCAAGGAGTCTATCTGTGCCCAGCTCGGCCAAGGAAGCCCACGGCAAGTCCCTGCTGATTGTGGAGTCCCCCTCTAAGGTTAAGACCATTAGCGGCTACCTGGGGGACGCTTTTATCGTGGAATCCTCACGGGGCCATATCCGCGATTTGCCTCAGCCCTCCGAGCTGCCTGATGACCTGAAGAAGGGGCCGGTGGGTAAGTTTGCGGTCAATATTGAGGATAATTTTGACCCCTACTATGTGGTCAGCAGCGACAAGAAGAAGAAGGTCACTGAGCTGCGTAAGCTGCTCAAGGAGGTAGATGCCCTCTACCTGGCAACCGATGGTGACCGTGAGGGCGAGGCTATTGCCTGGCACCTGCTGCAGGTGCTCAAGCCTAAGGTGCCGGTTTACCGCCTGACCTTCCCCGAAATTACTAAGGAAGCCATTGAGCGTGGCTTCCAGGAGCTGCGCGGCATTGACCAGAATCTGGTGGACGCCCAGGAGACCCGCCGGGTACTAGACCGTATCTACGGTTATGAGCTGTCGCCGGTGCTTTGGCGTAAGGTCTCTCGGGGCCTGTCGGCTGGTCGCGTCCAGTCGGTGGCTACCCGCCTGGTGGTGGAGCGGGAGCGGGAGCGCATGGCCTTCCGGTCTGCCTCCTACTGGGATCTTTCGGGTCTTTTTGCTACCGCCAGCGGTGAATCTTTTAGTGCTAAGCTGACTGCCCTGGACGGGGACCGGGTGGCTAACGGCCGGGATTTTGCTGATAACGGCCAGCTCAAGCCTGCCTCTGCCGGTCAGGTGGCCCACCTGGATCAGGCTGCCGCCCAGCAGCTGGTGACTGACCTGACCGGGGCTGATTTTGCGGTTCGCTCCCTGGAGACTAAACCCTACACCCGGCGTCCTGCGGCTCCCTTTACTACCTCTACCTTGCAGCAGGAGGCGGCCCGTAAGCTACGTTTCTCTTCGCGTTCTACCATGCAGGTGGCCCAGCGGCTCTACGAGTCTGGTTACATCACCTATATGCGTACTGACTCGGTGGCCCTGTCTGATCAGGCTATCCGGGCGGCTCGTTCCCAGGTCAAGGAGCTTTACGGGGCCGACTACCTGCCGTCTGCTCCCCGCCTCTACTCTTCTAAGTCTAAGAACGCTCAGGAGGCCCACGAGGCTATTCGTCCGGCTGGTGACTCCTTCCGTACCCCGGCGGCGGTTAAGGCTGCCCTCAGCCAGGACGAGTTCCGCCTTTACGAGCTGATTTGGAAGCGAACTGTGGCCTCTCAGATGGCTGACGCTAAGGGTTCTACTGCTTCTGTTCGCCTGGGGGCTCAGGCCGCTAGTGGTCAGGATGCTGAGTTCTCGGCTTCCGGTACTGTTATTACCTTCCGCGGTTTCTTGGCCGCCTACGAGGAGGGCCAGGACGCCCTGCGCGGCCAGGAAGGCCAGCAGACCCAGCCTAAGGAAGAGAAGGATAAGCGCCTGCCCCAGATGGCTGAGGGTCAGTCTTTGAGCGCTAGTGAGCTGGAGGCTGCCGGGCATGAGACTGCCCCGCCTCCGCGCTACACTGAGGCCTCCCTGGTCAAGGCCATGGACGAGCTGGGTATTGGTCGTCCCTCCACCTACTCGGCTGTTATTTCAACCATCATGGACCGGGGCTACGTGCAGAACCGGTCTGGCTCCCTGGTGCCCTCCTGGACGGCCTTCTCGGTGGTGCGCCTGCTGGAGGAGCATTTTGCCAAGTACGTGGACTACGAGTTCACCGCCCAGATGGAAGAAGATCTAGACCGGATCGCCCGCGGTGAGGAGTCCCGTCCGGCCTGGCTGGGTCACTTCTACTTCGGCGATGACCAGCAGCGGGGCCTGAAGCCTATCGTCGATAACTTGGGTGAGATTGATGCTAGGGCTATTAACTCCCTGGAGGTTGCCCCCGGGGTCACCCTGCGGGTGGGTAAGTTCGGTCCCTACCTTGAGACCGGCGGCGAGATTGACACTGAGACCGGTGAGATTAAGGACCCGGTGCGGGCTAATATCCCTGATGGCTTGGCCCCGGACGAGCTGACTGAGGCCAAGGTGGCTGAACTGCTAGAGCAGGGTAAGAACGATGGTCGGGAGCTGGGTGTCGATCCGGTCAGCGGTCACATGATTGTGGCCCGGGACGGCCGTTTTGGCCCCTACGTTACTGAGGTCATCCCCGAGATGAGTGAGCAGGAGCTGGCTGCCTGGTTGGAAGCCCAGCCCACCGAGTACTACAAGAACGGTAAGCCTAAGCCCAAGAAGAAGCCCAAGCCGGCTAAGCCCCGCACGGCCTCTCTCTTCAAGAGCATGTCCCTGGCTACTGTCAGCCTGGACCAGGCCCTGCAGCTGCTGAGCCTGCCTAGGGTGCTTGGTGTGGACGCTGAGGGGGTTGAGATTACCGCCCAGAACGGCCGTTTTGGCCCCTACCTGAAGAAGGGCACTGACTCCCGTTCCCTAGAGAGCGAGGACCAGCTCTTCACCATCAGCCTGGAGCAGGCCCTCGAGATTTATTCGCAGCCTAAGCAGCGGGGCCGGGCGGCAGCTAAGCCGCCCCTGGCTGAGCTGGGGATTGACCCGGTTTCTGAGAAGAAGATTGTGGTGAAGGACGGCCGTTTTGGCCCCTACATCACTGACGGGGTCACCAACATTACGGTGCCCCGTAGTGAGACTATTGAGGGTCTGACCCACACCCGGGCCGTGGAACTGCTGGCTGAGAAGCGGGCCAAGGGGCCGGTTAAGCGCAAGACCGCCGCTAAGAAGCCTGCGGCCAAGAAGACCGCCACCAAGCGGGCTAGTAGCAAGAAGGCGTCCTAAGGGGGATTCATGCGCCTGGGCGTACTCGATATTGGCTCTAACACCGGCCACCTGCTGCTGATTGAGGGGCAGCTAGGCTCCCGTCCGGAGGCCTACACGGCCGCCCACAAGGAGCCCCTGCAACTGGTTCGCTACATTGACGCTGAGGGTCGCATTACTGACGAGGGACGTGAACGGCTGACAGCCTTCGTTCACAGTGCCCTGGTCTATGCGGCCCAGCAGGGGGCTCAGGACCTTCTGGCCTTTGCCACCAGCGCTATCCGGGAGGCTGCCAACGGCCCCGAGATTCTGCAGCATGTGCAGAACCAGACCGGGGTCAACCTGACCGAAATCAGCGGCGACCAGGAGGCCGCGATCACCTACCATGCCGTCCGCCACTGGCAGGGCTGGGGGGCCGGTCGCATCCTCAACTTTGATATTGGGGGTGGCTCCTTCGAGTTCTCTACCGGTCTGGACGCCTACCCGGACGAGGCTATCTCTGTGCCCCTGGGCGCTACCCGCCTGACCGGGGACTGGTTCAGCGGTGAACTGCCTTCACCCAAGCAGGTCAAGAAGCTCCGCAAGTATGTGCAGGCCACCCTAGAGCCGGTAGCCCAGAACCTGCTGGCCTACGGGGAACCTAACATGGTGGTGGGCACCTCTAAGACCTTCCGCTCCCTGGCCAGGATCTGCGGGGCGGCCCCCTACAGTGCCGGGCCCTTCATCAAACGGGAGATTCACCTGCAAGACCTGCGTATCTGGGCCCGCCGCCTAGAAGCCCTCAAACCCCAAGACCGGGTTGATCTGCCCGGCGTCTCAGCTGTGCGGGCCGACCAGATTCTGGCCGGTGCTATTGCCGCCGAGATAGCCATGGAGGTTTTCGGGGTCCAGACCATGCGGGTTGGCCCCTGGGCCCTGCGTGAGGGTCTGATTCTGAGGCGGATGGACTACCTGTCCAAGAACGGTGAAACCAGCATGATTGACCCCAAGACCCTGCTGGCTAGCCTGCCCAGCCCGGAAGGAGCCTAAGCCGTGCCGCAGCCTGCTGTCTCCCGTCCGCCGGTAGAAGTAGCCCTCTCAACCTCCTGCCTCTTCCCCCTGGGCCTGCCTGAAACTTTCTCCACCGCCCAGGACCTGGGCTACGACAGTGTGGAGGTCATGATTACCCATGACGCCCTCAGCCAGGAACCCTACGACCTGCTGGAACTGGTGCAGAAGTACCAGATTCCTATCTCTGCTATTCACGCCCCCACCCTGCTGTTGACCCAGCAGGTCTGGGGCCGGGCCTGGAACAAGATGCAGATGGCCGCCAAAATGGCCAAGGCTGTCGGCGCCCAAACCGTGGTAGCCCACCCGCCCTTCCGCTGGCAGGTCTCCTACGCCCGTAACTTTGTGGAGGGGGTACGGAGGGTCTCCCAGATGGAGGAGGTCAAAATCGCGGTAGAGAACATGTACCCCTGGTCGGTTAAGGGACGCTCAGTAGAGATGTACGCCCCTCACTGGGACCCCTCCCGCTTCGACTACGACTGGATGACCTGGGACTTTTCCCACGCTGCCGCCGCCGGGGACGACTCCCTCGAGGCCGTCAAACGGATTGGTAGCCGCCTGGGCCATGTTCACCTGACGGATGGCTCCGGCGATAAGGTCATGGACGAACACCTGCTACCCGGTCACGGTAGTCAGCCGGTAGCCGAAACCCTGCAATATATTGCAGCCAGTGATTTCTCTGGGGTAGTTTGCGCCGAGGTGTCTACCCGCAAGGCTAAGGGGGCGGCCCAGCGGGACGAGATGCTGGCTGAGACCCTGGCCTTTGCCCGTAAGCACCTGGCCCGGCACTAGGGGTAGGCCTGAGAACTTCATCTGTGGCATGATGAAAGAGCCTTGTCCTATTTCACATCACACAGGAGTGATTCTATGCCTACCGTCGCCTTTCTAGGAACTGGCTCTATGAACGGGGCTATCGTCTCCGGCCTACTGGCCTCAGGCTTTGACCCGGCCCAGCTACGGGCTACCGTCTCATCTCAAGCCAGTGCCCAGAAACTGCAGGCCAGTTGGGGGGAAGGCCCCCAGATCTTTGCCCAGGAGACCCAGCCTGAGGCCAACCAGCTGGCCGTGACCGGGGCTGATCTAGTTCTGCTGGGCGTCAAACCCTACGCCATTGTAGACCTGGCCCGGCAAATAGCCCCCCACCTGGGCCCCCAAACCCTGGTGGTCTCGGTAGCAGCCGGTATTGAATTGAAGACCCTAGAAGCGGCCCTGCCCGCTGGTCAGCCTGCGGTGCGATGCATGCCCAATACTCCCTCCCGGGTGGGTAAGGGGGTGCTGGCTATTTCTCTCAACGCCCAGGTTAGCCCGCAGCAGAAGCAGCTGGTCACCCAGGTTCTGTCTTCGGTGGGCCTGGTACTAGAAGTTGCTGAAGAGCAGATGGGGGCGGTGACGGCCGTATCTGGTTCTGGCCCGGCCTACGCCTTCCTGTTGGCTGAGACTATGGCTGCCGCCGGGGTCAAACTGGGCCTAGATGAAGAGACTGCCCAGCGTCTGGCGGCGGCTACGGTGGCTGGTGCTGGTTTTCTGCTGGACGCCCAGCCTGACCCGGCGGCCCTGCGCCGGGCAGTGACCAGCCCCAATGGGACCACGGAGGCTGCCCTTAAGGCCTACACTGAGGGCGGTCTCTATGAGCTGACCCAGGCCGCTATGGAGGCCTGCGTCGCCCGGAACGAAGATATGGTTCGTGAATTTAGCCAGCAGGCCAAGTAGAAATCTTTCT
>DKXC01000021.1 GCA_002492045.1 Micrococcaceae bacterium UBA7136 | reverse complement strand
TAGGGGCCGGTGCAGATAGATCAGGTCTGAGTCTGAGCCGTAGGAGATTTCTGCCCCACCCTGACGTCCCATGGCAATTACCGCCAGCTCAGTCAAAGGCTCTTGCCCCTGCTCAGCTAGCTCCCGCTCAGCCAGGGCCAGGGCAGCACCAATAGCCCCCCGGTCAATATCAGACAGGGCCGCGGCCACCTCCTGCTGGCTGTTGAGTCCCAGGGCCTGACCCATCGCTAGGCGAAGGATCTCACGACGACGGGCCATACGAACAGCCCGGATAGCCTCAGGGGCCTGAGAATGGCGGGAGAGCTGGGAGCGCAACTCCTGCAGCATGACCTCGGTGGGCCGGGGTTTCAGGTCTTCTTCCCGATCCAGCCAGGCGATGGGGTCGGCGGTGTCTTCAAGCAGGTCGCTAATAAAACGAGAGCTAGAGAGCAGAGAGCAAAGACGCTCGGCTGCGGCCGGTGAGTCCCGCAGCATACGCAGATACCAGGAGGAGGAGCCCAAGGATTCGCTGACCCGGCGGAAGCCCAGCAGGCCCGCGTCTGGGTCTACACCAGCTGCCAGCCAGCCCAGTAGAACCGGCATGAGGGTCCGCTGAATCTCAGCTGAACGGCGCAGGCCCTTGGTCAGGGCCTCGATGTGGGTCATGGCCCGTTTGGGGTCCTTGTAGCCCAGGGCTGCCAGACGGTCGGCAGCAGCCTGGGGGGTCAGGGCTAGCTGGTCCTTGGAGAGGTTAGAGACCGCCGCCAGCAGGGGCCGGAAGAAGAGACGCTCATGCAGGGAGCGGACTTGCCGTTTGATAGCCTGCCAGTGTTTGACCAGGCCCTGGGCAGTCAGGGGGTTAGGTCCGCCCCAACCGGGGCCTAGGCTGCGGGCCAGGATCCGCTGTTCAGCGGCTGAGGAGGGCATGAGGTGGGTGCGGCGCAGATGCAATAGCTGGATGCGGTGCTCTAGCAGGCGCAGGGAGGCGTAGTCGCGGGTGAAGCTGGCGGCGTCCGTCCGGCCAATATAGCTGGCGACTGAGAGGGCGGCGATGGAGTCCAGGGTGGCTTGGGTGCGGACTCTCTCGTCGCTGCGGCCGTGGACCAGCTGGAGGAGCTGAACCGTGAACTCGATGTCTCTCAGGCCACCGGGGCCCAGCTTGATTTGGCTCTCAACCTGGTCGGCGGGGATATGGTCAGTGACCCGCTCCCGCATGCGTTGGACCGATTCGACGAAGCCTTGGCGGGCAGCTGATTCCCAGACGAAGGGGTTCATGGCTGCCAGCCAGCGCTCGCCCAGCTGGGAGCTACCGGCCAGGGGGCGGGCCTTGAGCAGGGCCTGGAACTCCCAGTTTTCGGCCCAGCGCCGGTAGTAGCTGACGTAGGAGTCAATGGTCCGCACCAGGGCCCCGTCCTTGCCTTCGGGACGGAGGTTAGCGTCAAGTTCCCAGAGGGGAGGCTCGGTAGCTGGGGCCATGATGGCCCGGCTGACGGCCTGGACCAGTTCAGTGGCTAGGGCAATCAGTTTCTGCTCGTCCAGGGGCTGGAAGTCTGGAGGAAGATCAGCCAGGGGCCGGTGGGCGGCCGTGTAGATGACGTCCACGTCAGAGATGTAGTTGAGCTCCCGGGCCCCGCACTTGCCCATACCGATAATAGCCAGGTCAATGGCCCTGACGGTCTCGGCCCCGTGGACGGCTGCTACTTCAGCCCGGGCAATGGCCAGGGCCCCTTCTAGGGCGGCGGCAGCCAGATCGGCCAGGTGCTGGCTGACCACTGGTAGGAGGTCTAGGGGGTCTGGGGCGGTCAAATCAGCCAAGGCAATGTGGGTGAGTTGCTGGCGGTAGGCCTGGCGGAGGGCCTTATAGGCCTCCTTACCGGTCAGCTGTGAGCTTGGGTTCTCATCATGGTCACTACTACCCAAGGCAGCCAGCAGGGGCCCCTTGTAGGGGTTGGTCTCTGGCGGGCAGGCTTCTAGGGGGTAGTGGCCCTGGGTTAGGAGGCTCTGGGCTAGGTGTGGCCGCCGAATTAGAAAGTCAGCCAGGGCAGCTGACCCGCCCAGCAGTCGGTAGAGGGCAGGAGCCTGATCCCCCTGAGCTGCTAGGGAGGCCAGGCGGGGGGCCCGCTCCAGCAGGCGAACTAAGGCAGGCAGGGCAAGGTCGGGTGAGGGGGCCAGACGCAGGCCAGCAAAGAGAGCGCTGCGGTCAATTCCGGTCAGTTCGCGAGCGCCTAACCAGCGGGCCCCACTGGCGGCATCCTCGAAACCTAAGGCTGCTAGTTCGCCCTGCAGTTTGGCTTCTGCTGGGGCCAGATCAGGTTTACTGGCCCTGCTCTGAGCCGCCCCTGAGCCTGCCCCCGTCGCGGGGGTGCCCAGGGGACGGGCAGGACGAGGGGCCGGCTTCTGAGGACGTCCGTGGTGGGGCAGGTGGGGGGCAAAGGCTGGCACGCTTAGAGGATCCCTAGGTTGGTCTTGAGCTCGTAGGGGGTCACCTCGGCCCGGAAGGCGTCCCAGTCCTGTCGCTTATTACGCAGGAACTGTTCAAAGACCTGCTCGCCCAGGGTCTGGGCCATGAACTCTGATTCTTCAGTGCGCACAATGGCGTCGTAGAGGGAAGAGGGCAAAGCTTGGTAGCCCATGGCCCGCCGCTCAGCCGGGGTCATAGCGGCGATATCCTCAGTGACCGCGTCAAAGGGCAGGGGGTATTCGCCCTCAATGCCCTTGAGACCAGCGGCCAGGATGACCGCGTAGGCCAGGTAGGGGTTGGCGGCTGAGTCGATACCCCGGTATTCCATGCGGGCCGACTGCATCTTGTTGGGTTTGTAGAGGGGAACCCGCACCAAAGCTGAGCGGTTATTGTGGCCCCAGGAGACGTAGGCTGGTGCCTCTCCCCCGCCCCAGAGCCGCTTATAGGAGTTAATGAACTGGTTGGTGACCGAGCTGAACTCCGGGGCATGGTGGAGGACGCCAGCAATAAAGTGGCGGGCCGTGCGGGAGAGCTGGTACTCGGCCCCGGCCTCGAAGAAGGCATTGGTGTCGCCCTCGAAGAGGGAGAAGTGGGTGTGCATACCGGATCCGGCGTACTGGGTGAAGGGCTTGGGCATGAAGGTGGCGTAGATGCCCTGGGAGAGGGCTACTTCCTTAATAACGGTGCGGAAGCTCATGATGTTGTCGGCGGTTTGCAGGGCGTCAGCGTGGCGCAGGTCGATTTCGTTCTGGCCGGGGCCGGTCTCGTGGTGGGAGAACTCCACCGAGATACCGATTTCTTCGAGCATGTCAACGGCCCGGGGGCGGAAGTCCTGGACGACACCGCCGGGGGTATGGTCGAAGTAGCTCTCAAAATCTACGGGTTCGGGGAAGCCGTTGGCCCCTAGCTCCTTAGATTTGAGCAGGTAGAACTCAATCTCGGGTGAGGTGTAGCAGGTGAAGCCCATGGAGGCAGCCTTAGAGAGAACCTTCTTGAGGACGCCGCGGCTGTCGGCCGCAGAAGGCTGGCCATCAGGGGTCAGGATGTCGCAGAACATGCGGGCGGTGGGTTCTTCTTCGCCCCGCCAGGGCAGAATCTGGAAGGTGGAGGGGTCCGGTTGCAGCAGCATGTCGGACTCGTAGATACGGGAGAGGCCCTCAATGGAGGAACCGTCAAAGCCGATGCCTTCCTCGAAGGCGCTTTCCACCTCGGCCGGGGCGATAGCCACAGATTTGAGCTGGCCCACCACGTCGGTAAACCAGAGCCGGACAAAGCGGACGTTGCGTTCTTCGATGGTGCGTAGAACAAATTCTTGTTGACGGTCCATGGGCCCTCCCCCTGTGATTCATCTAGCTGTCTCTACCATCTTATAACCGCTAGAGTTAAGGGCATGCTTTCTGAAGAGACTCCCCCCTACGGTTCTGCCCCTCACCCTGCCCCTACTGCTCCTTCTGCCAGCCAGGGCCAGGCCAGTGTGCTGGATGTGAGAAAGGTGCGGACCGTCCACCTGCAGGCCGCTAAGGAGGCTGGGGAGAAGTTCGCCATGCTGACCAGCTACGATGCCCTGACGGCTGGACTTTTTGATGCTGCCGGGGTGGATTTGCTGCTGGTGGGTGATTCTGCCTCGACTAATGTGCTGGGTCAGGCTTCTACCCTGGAGATTACGGTTGACCAGATGGTCCCGATGGTGCGGGCGGTTTCTTCGGCGGCCCGCCGGGCCCTGGTGGTGGCTGATCTGCCTTTTGGGTCCTATGCTCAGGGCCATGCCCAGGCTATTGAGACGGCGGTGCGTTTTATGAAGGAGGGCGGGGCTGAGGCCGTCAAAATGGAGGTGGCTTCGCCTGCCCAGGTTCCTCTGGTGGCGGCTCTGGCTGGGGCTGGGATTCCGGTCATGGCCCATATTGGTTTTACTCCCCAGTCTGAGCATGCCCTGGGTGGCTACCGGGTGCAGGGCCGGGGCGGGGCTGAGGCCCTAGTGGACTTAGCCCGAGATTTGGAGGCGGCGGGGGCTTTTAGCCTGCTGCTGGAGATGACTAAGACCCAGGTGGCTAACCTGGTGGATGAGACTGTTTCAATCCCGGTCATTGGGATCGGGGCTGGTGACCAGGTCTCTGGCCAGGTGCTGGTCTGGCAGGACGCCTTTGGCCTGCGACAGGGCAGGATGGCCCGCTTTGTTAAGCAGTACGCCCAGCTGGCTGATACCCTGCTGGCCGGGGCAGCTGACTTCCGGGCGGACGTCCGCTCGGGGGCCTACCCCGCCCCTGAGCACCGCTTTGATGACTAGGGGCTAGCTGGCGTCCGGCGTTTGGTGAGTCGGGCAGGGCAGGGGTACCAAACTGGTCTGGTACCCGTCCACAGGTACCAGAAAAAGACGCTTTGTACCGGTACTGTTCGAGGAAAAACGTCTCAATCTGGTACCTGTTCACTAAGGGCCAAACCTGCTTGGTTAGAAGCCCTCAGACTCAGCCTCCCACTCTTCGTTACGTTGGCGGGCCTTATCCATAGCAGCCTCAGCCTCAGCCCGGGTCTCGAAAGGGCCCCAAAGCTCAGTAATCTTAGACTGCTGCCCCTCCTCAACCTGGCCGGTACGCAGGTTGTACCAGAACTGAACCGGATGGGGGCCGGGAGTAATATCCTTCAGAGCCACAAGGGCCTCCTTTTCATGAGATCTACAGTCTGAGGATGCTGTAGAAACAGTTTTCAGGTTTCAAGTTGTTTCTTGAGACTTTCCATAGCAGCTTCTAGTTTTGGTAGATCGCTATCAAGAATTTCATTTATTTCTTCGACAGACACACCAAAATACTGGTGCACAAGCAGGTTCCGAAGCCCCACTATAGCTCGCCAAGGAATCTCTGGATAAGAAGATAAAAGCTCTTCAGGTAGATGGTTAATAGCCTCACCGATTACTGACAAATTCTTCTGAATCGCGTCATTTGCTAACCGCTCAGTGGCTGGATCGGCCAGAAAACTACGATGAGCCTTGCACCAGTGAATCGCGTCAAGAATGTCTGCTATGCGGGCTTGAGGAGGCCTACTCATAGCGTCACCGCTCCAGCAAGCGCAGTTTCGGCAACCGGCTTTCTTAGGAGAGGAAGAGCTACCACATCTACGTCTTCACCCAGTAAATCAACCAACTCTTGAGTGATACCAGCCAGTCTCAGCAACTTACTTCCAGGTCGCTCATCGAGGTCAACCAACAAATCAATGTCGCTTCTCTCACCGGCTGTACCATCAGCAACTGACCCAAATAAACGTAGGTTCCTGCCACCATAGCGTCCTACGATTATTTGAATCTCATCGCAGTAGTCATCCAGCTTCTGCCGGAGTTCACGAGTACGACTGCTTACTTCCATAGCCCAATCCTACTATCAGACGAAAAAAGATACAGCTTCTGACACCACCAGCCCCAGCGGCAGGTCGGTCGCCCCCGGTAAGCTAGAAGCATGTCGACACAAAGCCACAACCTCCCCGCCGAGCCAGGCAAGGCCCCCATCGGACGCCTAACCCCCGGCTACGTCAGCCCCATGCGGCCCGTCCCCGCCCAGATTGAACGGCCCGAATACGTAGGCAAGGCCGAAGCCAACGAAGGCCAAGGCTCCAACTTCTACACCCCCGAAGAAGTCGAACGCGTCCGGGCCGCCGGCAAAATCGCAGCCGGTGCCATCGTCGAAGCCCAAAAAATTTCGGTCCCCGGAAGCACCACCAACGACATTGACGTACTCGTCCACGAATACATTTGCGACCACGGAGCCTACCCCTCCACCGTCGACTACCGTGGCTTCACCAAGAGCGTCTGCACCTCCCTCAACGAAGTTATCTGCCACGGCATCCCCGACTCCACCGTCATCGAAGACGGCGACATCCTCAACCTGGACGTCACCGCCTACCTGGACGGCATGCACGGCGACACCAACAAGACCTTGCTGATCGGTGAAGTAGACGAAGAGTCCCGCCTGCTAGTAGAACGTACCGAAGAAGCCCTCAACCGGGCCATGAAGGCTGTGCGCCCCGGCCGCGAAATCAACGTTATCGGCCGAGTCATTGAAAAGTACGCCGCCCGCTTCGGCTACGGGGTTGTCCGCGACTTCACCGGCCACGGGGTCGGCCGCGAATTCCACTCCGGCCTGATCATCCCCCACTACGACGCGGCACCCGCCTACAACACCGTCATCGAAGAAGGCATGATCTTCACTATCGAACCCATGCTGACCCTGGGCGGCATCGAATGGGACCTCTGGGAAGACGACTGGACCGTGGTCACCCGCGACCGCAAGCGGACCGCCCAGTTTGAGCACACCATGCTGGTCACCGCCGACGGCGTAGACATCCTGACCCTGCCCTAGCCCGGCCCCTCAGAACGTCCAGTACCAAGGATTTTTACGGAAAGGAAAACACCATGACTGAAGTAAACCCCAACCTGCCCTCCCCCACCCCGGCCGACCTGGTCATCGGCATCGACATTGGTGGCACCGGCATGAAGGGCGGCATCGTTGATATCCGCACCGGCGAGCTAGTAGGCGAGCGCTTCCGCATCCCCACCCCCAAGCCTGCCACCCCCGAGGCCTGCGCCGAGGTGGTCGTCCAGATCGTGGAGGAGCTACAGGGCCGTGAACTGGCTCCTCTGCCCGATTCTGCTGTGGGTATTGACTTCCCCGCTATCGTCAAGAACGGTGTTACTCTCTCGGCTGCTAACGTGGACGAGTCCTGGGTTGGTGCAGACCTGGAAGGTATCATGAGCCAGGCTTTGGGTGGCCGCACAGTCTACGCCCTCAACGATGCTGACGCCGCTGGCCTGGCTGAGGCTACCTACGGTCAGGGCAAGGGCAGGGAGGGCCTGATTGCGGTGATTACCCTGGGTACCGGTATTGGTTCTGCCCTGATCATGAACGGCCAGCTGATTCCTAACACCGAGCTGGGTCACCTTGAGATTGACGGCCACAATGCTGAGTCTCGGGCCTCTGCCCGGGCCCGTGAGATTCATGAGCTGTCCTGGAAGAAGTACGGTAAGCGTCTGCACCGCTACTTCTCTCATGTGGAGTTCCTCTTCTCCCCTGACCTCTTTGTGATTGGTGGCGGTATTTCGAAGAACCCCGAGAAGTTCATGCCCTACTTTGAGGATCAGATTCGCACCCCCATGGTTATGGCTACCTTGCGCAATAACGCCGGTATTGTGGGGGCTGCCCTTTGGGCGGCTGGCCATCCCTCTGAGCATGAGCGCCGGGCTGCTGCTCAAAACTAGTTTCTTTTGCTAGGTACAGGTAGGGGGAGGCAGATTTTTGTGGCCTCCCCCTACTTCTATGGTGCGCTGGGTCAGGAGGCTAGGTTCTTTCCTGCCCTCTAGCGGGTTAGAGCAAGGTGGGCTGTTCGCAGTCCCCTGCCCCGGCCTTGCGGAGATTGGCGATGG
>DKXC01000010.1:43834-44262 GCA_002492045.1 Micrococcaceae bacterium UBA7136 | reverse complement strand
CCCAAGACCATCGACAACGACCTACAGGCCACCGACTACACCTTCGGCTTCGACACCGCTGTTTCCATCGCCACCGACGCCCTCGACCGCCTGCGCACCACCGGCGAATCCCACCACCGGGCCATGGTGGCTGAGGTCATGGGCCGTCACGTCGGCTGGATCGCCCTGCACTCCGGCATGTCCGGCGGTGCCCACGCTATCCTGATCCCCGAGGTTAAGGTCTCTATGGAAGAGGTCTCGGGCTGGGTCAAGGAAGTTCACGACCGCGGCCGCTCCCCCCTGATTGTTGTGGCTGAGGGCTTCATCCCCGAAGGCTTTGACGATGTGATGGCTGGTAAGGGCCAAGAGAAGGACGGTCGTCCCCGCCTGGGCGGTATTGGTGACTGGGTTGCCCAGGAGATTGAGCGCATCACCGGCATTGAAACCCG
>DKXC01000010.1:42672-43451 GCA_002492045.1 Micrococcaceae bacterium UBA7136 | reverse complement strand
GGGTGCTCTCCACCCGCCTGGGCATCCAGGTTGTCGACATGATTCACGACAAGGAGTGGGGCAAGATGGTTGCCATGCAGGGCACCGAAATCAAGCGGGTTGATTTTGCCGAGGCCCTGAACGGTCTCAAGACTGTTCCCCTGCACCGCTATGAAGAGGCCAAGGTTCTTTTCGGACGCTAGAAGCCAGGCTTTTAGCCACCAGGCCTAAAAGATAGAAGAAGCGGCTGCCTTCTCTCAAGTTGAGAGTGAAGGCAGCCGCTTTCTCTATGCCTATTTTTAGATGCCCTGGAGCAGGATGACCACTGGAAAGAGCATGATGAGCAGGCCGAAGGCAAGCATCCAGCCCCAGGTTCTGGCCGGGATACTGAGTAGTAGAAAGGTGAAACCCAGCAAGGGGGCCAGGAGCCAGATTTGGCTGACTGCAAGGGCACCATAGGTGAAGGCAGAAAGACCCAATAGAAAGGCCAGGCTAGCTAGCAGCTTGAAGTGCTGCCAGCGCGGGGAAGAAAGAACTCCCCAGCTAGAATCTGTATAGACAGCCATCTTGCTCTCCTTCGTCTTCACCTATAGGCAAGAGGTAGGCCCACACTCAATATGAGTCTACCTATCTGACTAGGCCAGGGCCTAGCCGCGGAAGAAATCCTGACGGGAATGACGGCCAGCCACCTGGCCAGCATCCGGGTCAACGATGACGGTTTGGGCCGCCGCATAGCGACTGGTCACTGGGTTACCGTCCGCATCCCTATCACCCTCGTCCACCACCAGCAGGGTAGCGGC
>DKXC01000010.1:41788-42377 GCA_002492045.1 Micrococcaceae bacterium UBA7136 | reverse complement strand
GGATCCACCGACCGCTTGAGCAGGGCCAGGCCAATAGGGCCAGCCTCGTGGTGCAGGGCCACCGAAGTCAGCCTACCCACCTGGCGGCCCTCCCAGAGCAGGGGGCTGCCCTCAGCAGGCAGGGTATGCTCAGAGCCGTCCAAATCCAAGAAGACCAGGCGGCGGGGCGGATGCCCCAAATTATGAACTCGGGCGATGGTTTCCTGCCCCTTATAGCAGCCCTTAGCCAGGTGGACGGCCGTCCGCAACAAATCCAACTCGTGAGGGATGGCCCGCTCGTCGCTATCCTGGCCCACCCGGGGACGCCAGGCCTCAATCCGCAGGGCCTCAGCAGCCCAAGCCCCAGCCAGTTTCAGGCCCTCCACCGCATCCAGTAGACGGTGGGAGGGCACAATGGTCAGATAGCGGGCATAGTCAGCCGAGGGGTGCTGGTCGGCAGGTAGCTTGCTGTAGCTGGTGCCGCCCTCAGCAACACCGGCGCCCCAGGGGTCCTGCCAGACAAGGCCCTGGGCCAGCACCTGGGGGGCTTCCTGCCGCTCGCGGGGATCCAGGCTAGACTCCAGAACCGCGTAGGAGGCAGAGCGGTTAC
>DKXC01000010.1:41297-41443 GCA_002492045.1 Micrococcaceae bacterium UBA7136 | reverse complement strand
CACCTCAACCTGCAACATGAACTTCATGGACTCCAGGTAGTCGGCCAGTCCCTGGGCCTGGTCGGCCTCGGTGATCAGCCAGAGGCTCTCACCGTCGTCCAGGGCAAAGGCCGCAAAATCAATCCGCCCCTGGGGGGTCAGTAAGA
>DKXC01000010.1:27577-40998 GCA_002492045.1 Micrococcaceae bacterium UBA7136 | reverse complement strand
CCCCTGGGGGGTCAGTAAGAGAAGCTCGCTGCTCTGGCCAGGAGCTAGCCCGGTCAGAACCTGGCTAGAGAGGGTGGTCAACCAGCTCAGCCTGTCCGGGCCGCTGACGGTCACCAGGCCCAGGTTAGAGCGGTCAACCACTACCAGGGATGCCCGCCTATCCAAGGCCCGTTGCTCGGCGCTGGGGTTACCATAGTGGGCGGCTACACCTGCGTCCAGGCCCTTAGCCTCAACAGCGCCAGGACGCCGCAGCAGGGGGCTCGAGTAGCTACTCACCGGCTGAGTCCTCAGCCTGACCGCCAGCCAGATCCTCGCCACCGAACATGGTGGTGCCCAAATCTTCGCCGCTCATAGAAGAAGTCTTGCGTAGCTCAGCAGAAGCATGCTTCTCAAGCTTGCGGGTCTCAGGGTTAGCCATCTCCCAGTCCCACATGAGGTTGCCGTTGACCAGGCCCCAGAGCCGGACGGAACCAGCATAGTCCTTGCTGACCTCGTCCTTGAGCATGTTGCCGGTCTGCATCCGCACTACCGGGCCCTTAATCATGCCCACATAGTTCTCGGTGATACCGCCAGGGTGAGAGATAGTGGCCAGGATGTTAAAGCCGTCATCAGCATTACGCAGGGTCTCAACCGAATCAGCGTCAGGGTGAACCGGCACCACATCGGCCGGAACCAGGCCGGGGCCAACATCGCCGTCGGTCTGGGGGCGGTCCATCTGCCAGAAACCGGTCTCCACGCTCAGAGGACGGAGCTTCTGCCCCTGATCGTCCAGGAGGAAGCTCTCGGCTCGGTACTCAATAAAGGGCAGACCATCCTGAGAGAAGGTAATAATCTGCCCGAAGGGGGTCTGATCGCCACCCTCGTACCAGAGGGTGCCAGTACCCTCCCAGGTGCCAAGCAGCCAGGAGAAGGGAACCAATTCGGGGGTCAAGTTGGAAGGAATCTCAATAGCCATACCACTATCTTAGGGGCAGGCTAAGACCAAGCCCAGGGCTCAAGCCCTGAGCGGACGAGAAACTACTTCTGGCCCCTAAAAAGACCGGTCAGGACGAAACCAATGCAGGTAAAGATAGCCAGGCCCGCTACAGCCAGCAGGCAGAGGAAGAAAATCTCAAGTGCAAGAATACTCATAACCCCTAGCCTATCATGTAGGTGAGCAAAGTCGCAGAAATATAGCTAATGGCGCCTACAAAAGCCACCGGAGTAACCCCCAGGGTCACAGCACCCCGTCGCGGCCCCGACTGGGGGCCGGCCGAAATCAGGCGTCCAGCAAAAAGAGCCAGCACCAGGGCAATCAAGAGCCCAATCAAAACCACCGGGGTGCGGGTCTGGGTCTGCTGAGCCAGCTGAGCCAGCCCCACCCAGCCAGCCACCGAAACCGCAGCCAACATACCACTCATACAGCTAATGACCGACTCCAGGCGCCCCACTGCTCCCTCGCCCCGAGCCAACTCCACCATAAAGGAAGCTACTACCCCAACCGCAGCTACGGCAGGCAGATATTCCAAAGGAGCACGCTGGGAAAACAGGACCGCCAGCAGAATCGACAGAGAACCAGTCAAAAAAACAATCAGGGCATGAGAATCAATCCGGCTCTGGCCCCGCAACTCGGCAATGCCAGTTGCCGCAGGCCAGCCCAGGGCCATAACTGCCACCAGCACCAGCACCAGCAGGGCCGTCAGCAGAGGTGAAAAAGAGGCAGCCAGCAGCAAAGAAAGAAGAGTCAAGGTACCAGAAACTAGCAGGAGCCGGTAACGCGAGGAAGGTGTCTGCCCCAACCGCCCCAGGGGGCCCTGATAGACAGCCTTCTGTTTCACCCTTCGCATCCGTTCCAGCTCAGGCAGGAAAGTACGCAGACGGTAGCTAGAGGCTTCTTTGTGTGTCACAGCGGCGGCCTTCCCTCAGGGTCTGGTTGGAGTCCTAGTCTGTCTTCCATCTTGACCTAGTACCCTGCCTTTATCAAGGCAGACCCGGGCCGGTGAGAAGTAGCAACCTATACTTAGAGACAGAGCAAAGATTCAGGACTTAGGCAGGAGGGGCGCATGCGGCTTCTTATTCTCAGCCCTCAGACGCCTGCCCAGCCCCTACCCATCCTAGAACTCCTCCCCTACCAACTTGAGTACCTAAAGTTCTCAGCCAGCCTGTTCCAGATTCGCGCCCGGCAACCCCAAGTCCTAGTTCTGGACGCCCGGCAAGACCTCCTAGCCGCCCGCAACAGCGCCCAAGTCCTCAAAGGCCAGGGGCTAGAGCTACCCCTGCTCATGGTCCTGACCGAAGGTGGCTTGGCAGCCATCAGCCCCGACTGGCAGGTGGACGATATCATCCTCGATAGCGCCAGCCCAGCAGAAGCCCAAGCCCGCCTGCGTCTGCTCATTGACGGCAGACCAGCAGAAGAAAACAACCCCCTACTTTTACGGGCTGGCGACCTAACCCTGGACGAGGCCTCCTACTCGGCCAGGCTCCAGGGCAGCCCCCTTAACCTGACCTACAAGGAATTTGAGCTTCTCAAATTCCTCATGCAGCACCCCGGCAGGGTCTTCACCCGGGCCCAGCTCCTAGCCCAGGTCTGGGGCTACGACTACTACGGCGGCACCCGCACCGTCGATGTTCATATCCGTCGGCTCCGCTCCAAGCTAGGGGCCGACCACGAACAGCTGATCTCTACCGTCCGCAATGTGGGCTACTCTTTCAGCAGCCGCCCCTAGAAAACCGGGGATTCTTGAACTTTGAGCGAAATTCCCTACCCACTAGCTCCCCGGCCGACTAAGGTTAAGAGGTAGGGAAAACAAATCAGCCAAAGGAGACAGCATGCAGGTAGACTACCGCCAGCCTGATTCCAGCCCCCAGCTGGCCCAGGACCTGAGAGAAGTAGCAGAAAGTAGCACCCAGCATGACTCCTTCTCGGCCTTCTCAGAACAGGCCCTACTGGCCCTGACCAACCCCCAGCAGGAGCTCAAAATCCTGCAAGCCCTAGAGACCAGCAGCCAGCAGACCCTGGGATTGGCCCTGCTTCTAGGCGAAGGCGACTCCTGGGTCTTAGAAGCTGCCGTCCTGCCCTCAGCCCGCAATCAGGGTATCGGCCGAACCCTGCTCACCCAGGCCATGCAGCTCGTAGACCCCAACCAGCTACGGGTCTGGATCCATGCCGGTGCCAACCTCCAGGCCCCAGGCCTGCAGGCTGCCCGGCACCTAGCCCAGCAGCTGGGCCTCACCCCGGTCAGAGAACTCCACCAGCTAGCCCTGCCCCTCAGCGACCAGACCCGCCAGCAGCTGCAAGATCAGGCCCAGCAGCGTCCCCTGCCAGCAGGCCTATCCCTACGCAGCTACCAGGAGGGGGACGGCCCAGCCTGGGTAGCCACCAACGCAGCCGCCTTCGCCGACCACCCCGAGCAGGGACGCCTGACCCTAGCCGACTTTGACCAGCGGGCAAGCAGCGACTGGTTCCGCTCCGAGGGCCTCATCCTGGCAGAAAGCCCAGCTGACGGCCTAGCCGGCTTCGTCTGGACCAAGGTCCCCCGTCGGCAGGCCGACCAGCCCAGCGGTGAGATTTATGTGGTGGGTGTTGACCCCTCCCAGCAGGGCAGAGGACTAGGAAAGACTCTGACCCTGGCTGGGCTGGCCCACCTGGTCCAGGCAAAAACCGAAGAAGGCCAGCCCCTAGAACAAATCATCCTCTACGTCGACGGTAGTAACGCCCCGGCCCTGGCCCTCTACCGTTCCCTAGGCTTCAGGCCCCTGGCTACTGACACCCAGTACCTCCCAGCCAGCAGCCAAGTCTAAAACTTCAGATAAGACCTGCACCCAGAAAGGAAACTATGGCCGAGCCAGCCCCCATCACCACCAGCCACCCCCACATCGGCGGTGACATCACCAAAATTGAACGAGCCGAAACCCGGGTAGACCGCATCGACATCGGTGAAAAAATCAAGCAGCCCAGCCTCGAAGGCGACTTCGGCAGCGACCGCTTCCTGGACCGCGAAATCAGCTGGCTAGAGTTCAACACCCGCGTCCTGGAACTAGCCGAAGACCCCAACCTCTACCTGCTAGAACGGCTCAATTTCCTCTCCATCGTCACCAGCAACCTGGACGAGTTCTTCATGGTTCGCGTGGCCGGGCTCAAGCGTCGCATTGCCACCGGCATCGCCGTACCCTCCCCGGCCGGTCTTTCGCCTGAAGAGCAGATGGACCAGATCGCCGAAGCCGCCCACGCCCTGCAGGAACGCCAGGCCAAGGTCTTCCACGAACAGGTCTACCCCGAGCTCGAAAAGGCCAACATCAAGATTGTGGGCTGGAAGGAACTTGACCCCGAGGCCCGCGAGCGCCTCTCGGCCTTCTTCCGCTCTGAGCTCTTCCCCGTTCTGACTCCTCTGGCCGTTGACCCTGCCCACCCCTTCCCCTACATTTCTGGACTCTCCCTCAACCTGGCTGTTATTGTGCGCAACCCCCAGACTGGCAAGGAGCTCTTTGCCCGGCTCAAGGTGCCCGAGACTATCGACCGGATGATTGCGGTGGATGGTAAGCGGGCGGTTCGCTCCTCTAGCGGTGAGGTGCGCTTTATTCCCCTTGAGGTTATTATTGCTGAGCACCTGGATATGCTCTTCCCCGGTATGGAGGTCGTGGAGCATCACGCCTTTAGGGTGACCCGTAATGAGGACCTGGAGGTGGAGGAAGATGACGCTGAGAACCTGCTCAAGGCCCTAGAGAAGGAGCTGCTGCGCCGTCGTTTTGGCCCCCCGGTGCGCCTGGAGGTTGAGGACAGCATTAACCCCAATATTTTGGAGCTGCTGGTCTCTGAGCTGGGTATTGAGGAGCATGAGGTCTACCAGTTGCCTGCTCCCCTGGACTTGCGGGGCCTGTCTGATATTGCCAAGACTAACCGTCCGGCCCTGCACTACCCCAAGCATGTTGCCCATACTTCTCGCTGGCTCAACGCCCAGGAGACTTCTAAGGCGGCCGATGTTTTTGCTGCCGCCCGGGAGCATGATGTTCTGCTGCACCACCCCTATGATTCCTTTGCGACCAGTGTTCAGGCTTTCTTGGCTCAGGCTGCCGCTGATCCGGCGGTTCAGGCCATTAAACAGACCCTCTACCGGACCTCTGGGGATTCTCCCATTGTGGATGCCTTGATTGAGGCAGCTGAGGCCGGTAAGCAGGTGCTGGCTCTGGTTGAGATTAAGGCCCGTTTTGATGAGCAGGCCAATATTGAGTGGGCCCGTAAGCTGGAGCGGGCCGGTGTGCATGTGGTCTACGGCATTGTGGGGCTCAAGACCCACTGTAAGCTGTCTATGGTGGTCCGTAAGGAGGCCGATGGCCTGCGTCGTTACTGCCATATTGGTACCGGTAACTACCACCCTTCGACGGCTCGTTTCTATGAGGATTTGGGCCTGATTACCTGTGATCCGCAGATTGGTGAGGACGTCTCCCGACTCTTTAACCAGCTGTCTGGTTATGCCCCTAAGACCACCTATCGGCAGCTGCTGGTGGCTCCCCGGTCTTTGCGGTCGGGCCTGATTGACAATATCAATAAGGAGATTGAGCACCGTCGGGCCGGGCGTAAGGCCAAGATTCAGATTAAGTGTAATTCCATGGTGGATGAGGCCATTATTGATTCTCTCTACCGGGCTTCTCAGGCCGGGGTTGAGGTCAATGTGGTGGTGCGGGGTATCTGCTCCTTGCGTCCTGGGGTTCCTGGCCTGTCTGAGAACATTAAGGTGCGGTCGGTGCTGGGCCGTTTCTTGGAGCATTCGCGGGTCTTTACCTTTGAGAATGCGGGTGAGCCTAAGGCCTATATTGGGTCTGCAGATATGATGCACCGTAACCTGGATCGCCGGGTGGAGGCCCTGGTGCATGTCAAGGATGAGACGCATATCCGCTACCTGCTGGATATGTTCACCCACTACCTGTCTGAGAAGACCAGCAACTGGCATTTGGGGGCTGATGGCCGTTGGAGCCGTCATCATCTGGATGCTGAGGGCCGTCCCCTGCGGGATGTTCAGACCTACTACCTGGAGAGCCGGGCTAAGCGGCGGTCTAAGCGGTCTTAGGGAACTGGTCGGGGCTAGTAGGGGGCTTTTGGCCTAGCCTGCTGGCTCACCTGGCCTGGAGGGCTTAGAATGACTATGGGTTAACGGAAGGTTAACTCAGGGTTGATTCTAAGCCCTCTCTTCTTTTGGAGTTTAATCATGTCCCATACTTCCGCTGACCCCTTCTATAGCGCCTCTAGCGCCAGCGGGGCCCTCAATATCAGCCGTAGTTCCCAGAACCAGGCTTCTATCAACGCTGCTGGTGCCCTCATTTGGCGGCTTAAGCAGAATCAGCTTGAGGTGCTGATTATTCACCGTCCCCGCTACGATGACTGGTCCTGGCCCAAGGGCAAGCAGGATCCGGGCGAGACCCTACCCGAGACCGCCGTGAGAGAAATCAGGGAAGAGGTTGGGCTCAAGATTACCCTGGGTGCGCCCCTGGCGGTGACCTCCTATAAGGTCAAGGACAAAAGCAAGGAGGTCTACTACTGGGCAGCTCAGCTACCGGCCGGGGCCAAGGCCCGGGCGGACGAGGGCGAGGTAGATCAGTTGCGCTGGGTGACCCCTAAGCAGGCCAAGGCCCTGCTAACTAATGCTACTGACCGGGAGCCCCTACAGGCCCTGGTGCATTTGGCTAAGGCTGGTGATTTGGCTACCCGCAGCCTGGTTCTGGTGCGCCATGCTAAGGCTAAGCCTCGTTCTAGCTGGGCTGGGGCAGAGGGCGAGCGCATCCTGGCGGCTACCGGTAAGCGTCAGGCCCATGCCCTGAGCCGCCTTTTGACGGCCTGGCAGCCAGACCGTCTCTTGTCTTCGCCGTGGGCCCGTTGCATGCAGACTGTCTACCCTTACGCCCAGGCTCAGGGGCTTTCTATTAAAGAGAAGCGGGCTCTGACTGAGGACTCTTACCGGCGAGATGCTCAGAAGTCTTTGAAGGTGGCTGAAGCTTTCTGTGACCGGGGGGACCGTTCAGCCTTGCTCTGTACCCACCGGCCGGTGCTGCCTGCCGTCCTTGCAGCCTTGGAGGCCCGGTCCCCTAAGGCTCTGCGGCAGGCCCTACCCCAGCAGGATCCTTTCCTGAAGCCCGGTGAGCTACTGGTGGCCCAGGTTTCGCTCTTGCAGGGGCGGCTGGTTTCGCTGGAACAGGTCAAGCCCTTTGAGGATTAGCTGGGGGCTCCCCTTGTTTGAAGATTTATAATTTCTCAATAGAGAAAACACTAAATGAAGAAGGCCCTCCCATGACTATTGCTACCCCCTATGAAGATTTGCTGCGTGAGATTATGCAGACCGGCGATTTCAAGGAGGACCGCACCGGTACCGGCACTAAGAGTGTCTTTGGCCGCCAGCTACGCTTTGACCTGTCGGAGTCTTTCCCCCTGATTACCACCAAGCGGGTTCATTTTAAGTCTATTGTGGTGGAGTTGCTCTGGTTCCTGCGGGGGGATTCTAACGTCCGCTGGTTGCAGGAGCGGGGCGTGACGATCTGGGACGAGTGGGCAGATGAGGAGGGCAACCTGGGCCCGGTTTACGGGGTGCAGTGGCGGTCTTGGCCTGCTGGTGATCAGGGATCGGTGGATCAGATTGCCCAGGTGATCGACTCTCTCAAGAATAATCCTGATTCTCGCCGGCATATTGTGACGGCTTGGAACCCGGCTGAGGTTGATCAGATGGCTCTTCCTCCCTGCCATGCTCTCTTTCAGTTCTATGTCAAGACCCGGCCCGACGGCCAGAAGGAGCTTTCTTGCCAGCTCTATCAGCGGTCGGCTGATATGTTCTTGGGTGTTCCTTTCAATATTGCTTCTTATGCCCTGCTGACCTATCTGATTGCTCATGAGGTGGGTATGCTGCCGGGTGAGTTCGTTTGGACCGGTGGTGACTGCCATATTTATTCCAACCATTTTGAGCAGGTCACTGAACAGTTGAGCCGTCAGCCCTTCCCTTACCCCCAGTTGCGGATTAAGAATCCTAAGGCTTCGATCTTTGACTATGAGTTTGAGGATTTTGAGCTGGTGGGTTATCAGCATCATCCGGCTATTTCTGCCCCGGTGGCGGTCTAGGCTATGGCTGGTGTGGGTGAGCAGCTAGCTGACCGGGGGGCCTTGCCGGAGCTGGCGGCGATTTGGGCCCAGACCCGTGGTGGCGTGATTGGCCGTGAGGGTGATATGCCCTGGTATGCCCCTGAGGATTTGGCCCATTTTAAGAGGCTGACTCTGGGGGCCCCGGTGGTGATGGGCCGGGTGACCTGGGAGTCTTTCCCGGCTGCTTTTCGTCCCCTGCCGGGTAGGCTCAATATTGTTTTGACGTCTTCTGTGACTAGCCCTTCTTTTGAGCAGGGGGCCTGGTGGGTGCCCAGCCTTGAGAGGGCCTTGGATTTAGCTGCCCAACAAGCCCCCCAGGCTCAGACGGTCTGGGTCATTGGGGGTGGCTCCCTCTATGCTCAGGCCCTGGAGGCGAAGGCTCTTCCGCAGGTGGCTGGCGGACGGCTGAGCCGGGTTGAGCGGACTCTTTTTGATCTAGAGCTGGCAGGCGATACGGTGGCCCCTCAGCTGGGAGACGACTGGGCACTTGTCTCTGAGAGCCAGCCCCTGGTCTCTGAGCGGGGCTACGGCCTGGGGACGGAGGGCCAGCGCCTACCCCTGACCATGCGCTTCCAGTCCCTGCGCAGGGGCTAGTCTCTCCCCTTTTCACCTTGCTTCTTTGCTGTCACTGTTCGGTTACTTCACCCAAAGTAACCGAACGGTGACTCCACCCAGCTTTCGGCAGGCCGTTTCAGAAAGCGGAAAGATATGGCCCACCTCCCCCAGGGAGGGCTAGACTAAAAGCATGACTTTTACTGCTGGTGATTCCGTAGGCTTTGTTGGTTACCGAGGCATGGTAGGCTCCGTCCTCATGAAGCGCATGCTGCAGGAGGGCGACTTTGAGGGTATCACCCCGGTCTTCTTCTCTACCTCCCAGGCTGGGCAGCCCGCCCCCACCTTTGATGGGGCCCTGCCTGAGAGCATCCTTGAGGACGCCCACGACCTGGACAAGCTAGCTAAGCTCCCCATTATCGTGACCACCCAGGGCGGGGACTACACCAAGGCTGTTCATTCCTCCCTGCGGGAGCGCGGCTGGCAGGGCATCTGGATTGATGCTGCCTCTACCCTGCGCATGAACCAGGACGCTGTCATCGTCCTCGACCCCGTCAACAGGGAGGTCATCGACCGGGGCCTAGACTCCGGTATCAAGGATTTTGTGGGCGGCAACTGCACCGTCTCCTGCCTGCTCATGGGCCTGGGCGGCCTCTGGAAGCAGGGCCTGGTGGAATGGGGAACCTCCATGACCTACCAGGCAGCTTCCGGTGGCGGTGCCCGCCACATGCGCGAGGTTCTCAAGCAGTTTGGCGATATCAATGGTCATGTAGCCAGCGAGCTGGACGACCCGGCCTCTGCCATCCTTGAGATTGACCGTAAGGTTCTGGAGCTCCAGCGCTCTGGCCAGCTGGATACCAGCCAGTTCGGCGTGCCTCTGGCTGGCTCCCTGATTCCCTGGATTGATTCTGACCTGGGCAATGGTCAGTCCCGGGAGGAGTGGAAGGCTGAGGCGGAGTCCAACAAGATCCTGGGCCTTGAAGGAGAGGACCGGGTGGTCCTGGACGGCCTCTGCGTCCGTATCGCTACCATGCGCTCCCACTCTCAGGCACTGACCCTCAAGCTCAAGGACGACCTGACCGTTGAGGAGATTGAGCGGATCATTGATGAGGATAACGAGTGGTCCAAGGTTATCCCCAATACTAAGGAAGCCACTATGGAGGGCCTGACCCCGGTGGCAGCCTCTGGCACTCTGGATATTCCGGTGGGACGCATCCGCAAGCTCAACATGGGCCCCCAGTACATTTCTGCCTTTACCGTCGGCGACCAGCTACTCTGGGGCGCAGCCGAGCCGGTGCGTCGCATGCTCAAGATTGCGACCGGCACCCTCTAGGCTAGAAAGATGACCGATCAGCAAATGCCCCCTGCCAGCTCCCCTACCTCGGAGCAGGTGGGGGGCTTTTGGCCTCTGGATTTCCAGGTTGATAAGGAATCAGATGTCCCGCCCTACTCGCAGCTGCGGAGGGCCCTGGTAGCAGCCCGGGCTAGGGGCGAACTCCCTGCAGGCTTTCGTCTACCCCCGGTACGGCAGCTAGCAGCCCATTTGGGCTTGGCCACTAATACGGTGGCCAGAGCCTATAAGGAGCTAGAAGCCGCTGGTGCCCTTGAAACCAGGGGCAGGGCAGGCTCTTTCATTAGGGCCTTGGACGATTCAGCCCGACAGGCGCAGGAAGCCACCGACCGCTACCTGACCCAAATGATCCTGCTAGGTTTCGAGCCCGAGCAGATTCTAGCCCAGGTTCAGCAGGGCCTGGCCCAGCAAGAGAAGAGCTAAACAACCCCTTACTTTTTAGCTGCCTGGCGCTGAGCCCGCCAGTCCTGGAAGGACCGCCAGGCCCCCAGCACCTTGGCCTTAGCCCAGATATTCAGCCGGTGGGCCCAATGAAACTCGGTACCCCAGAGACCCAAGCCCATGAAGATAAAAAGCCAGCCGGGGCCGGGGGTCACCAGCATAATCAGGCCCGCAAGCAGGCAGAGCCCGCCCAAACCAATAACTAGGCAACGGTAAACCAGCAAGAGGACCGGGTGGGCTTCCATCTTCTGGCGGAAGCGCTCCATAAACTGGTGTAGGCGGCCCTCTTCTCCAGCCTGAATCTCTTCTTCAAGGCTGCGGGCCTGCTTCTGCTCTTTAGAGCTCAAAGCCAACCACCACAGGTTCAGCTTCCAAGCGGATACCGTAGGCCTGCTCAACCCCCTGACGCACGGCCCGGGCAATAGCTGCGATATCTGCGGTAGAGGCCCCACCCCGGTTGCTAATCGCCAGGGTGTGCTTGGTTGAGAGCGAGGCCCGTCCACCGGCAATCTGCTGGGAGTCGCCTTCCAGGCCAAAGCCCTTCTCAAAACCGGCATGCTGAATCAGCCAGGCAGCCGACAGTTTAACCTTGCCTTCCAGGGGCTGGCCGGAGGCGGTACTGGCCGGGTAGCGGGGGGCCTTCTCAGGCAGGGCGTCAGCCAGGGCCTGATCCACAATGGGGTTGGTGAAGAAGGAGCCGGTGGAGTAGGTGTCTCTATCCTGAGGGTCAAGCACCATTCCCTTAGAGGCCCGTAGACCCAGGACGGTCTGCCGAACCAGGCGGGAGTCAGCCCGCTGGCCTACCTCAACACCCAGCTGGCGGGCCAGCTCAGCGTAGCGGATAGGGGCAGACTGGGACCCCTGGGGCAGCTGAAAATCAACAGTCAGTACCAGGTAGCGGGGGGAACCGTCCTGGGTCGTCTGCTTGAGTAGAGAATCCCGGTAGCCAAACTTGAGGTCAGCGTTAGCGAAAGTCTTGTAGGAGCTGGTCTGACGGTCCCAGGTGCGTACCGAGGCAATGGTCTGGGCAACATCCGCCCCGTAGGCGCCTACGTTCTGGACGGGGGTTGCGCCCACAGTTCCGGGAATACCTGAGAGGGCTTCGAGGCCAGAGAGCTCCTGCTCTACTGTGTAGGCCACCAGCTCATCCCAGTTATGGCCGGCCTGCACCCGCAGGCTGGTACCACCACAGGCGTAGTCGCTCAGGGTCTCAATACCCTGGGAGGCCACCAGGACCACGGTTCCTTCAAAACCCTGATCGGCGACCAACAGGTTAGAGCCGCCACCAATAATGAGGACTTTCTCTCCTGCCTGATCGGCAGCGGTGACGGCATCAATTATTTCCTGCTCGCTGCGGGCCTCTACAAAGTGGCGGGCCGGGCCGCCGACGGCAGCAGTGGTTAGCTGGCTCAAAAGCATCTCAGTCATGCCACCAGTTTACAGGCTGGCCCTGGGAGCCTCCTGACCCTTTGCCGGGAGCTTAGAGCCTCTGGCTTTTCAGCGGACGCTTGGCTTCTTTAGGTTCTAACTGACCGGTCAGTAGCAGGGAAAGAAGCAGAAAAAGCAGGACTGCCGCAAGACCATTGCGCACCCCAAAATGCTCCCCCAGCAGACCAAGTAGGGGTGGCCCACCCAGGAAGGCCGCATAACCGATAGTTGAGACCACCGATACCCGCACCGCCGCCTTGGCTGGGTCATCTGAGGCAGCTGACATGCCGGTGGGAAAACCCAGGGAAGCCCCCAGGCCCCAAAGCACCAGACCCACAAAACCCAGGGGCAGGGTGGGCGCCAGAATAAAGAGGGCTAAACCAATCAGGGCCAGACTAGAGGTAAACCGCAGAACCGGCACCCGCCCAAAACGGTTGAGCAGGGCTGTGCCGCCGAAGCGTCCTAGGGTCATGGCCAGTACAAAGGTGAAGTAGCCCAGGGAGGCCAGGCTTCCATCGGCACCATAGTCCTGGACCAGGGCCAGGGCTACCCAGTCGTTGGCTGAGCCTTCAGCCAGGGCCATACCCAGCACGAAGAGACCAATGAGGATGGTCTGCTTATCGCGCCAGGCGTCCCGCACCCGGTAGCTGGCCTGCTGGCTCTTGCTTTCTACTGTGGTCTGGCCGTAGTTTTCGTCCTGGCAGAGGCGGAGGGAGAAGATAACTAGCAGGGCTACGATGAGGGCCAGATAGGTCATGTGTAGCCAGAAGGGTAGACCCAGGTGGGCGTCCAGGGTACCAGCGGCAGCCCCTACCACGGTTCCGATAGAGAAGAAGCCGTGCATGATAGGGGTGACGTAGCGGCCCAGGGCCCGCTCGTTAGCGGCCCCCTGTACGTTGGAGGCAACGTTAGAGATGGCACTACCCAGCCCCTGTAAGATCAGACCCAGCAGGGTCAGCATCAGGCTAGCCTGCTGGACGCCTACCCCAATCAATAACATACCGCTGACTGTCACGGTGTAGGCAGCAGCAATGGAGCGGATGGCCCCCAATCGAGCCACGATAGTCCCCGAGAAGCTAACTGCGCAGAAGGATCCTACTGTCATGCCCAGCAATAGCAGGCCTAAGGGACCGGAGGTCAGCCCTAGCCCCTGGGCTAGATCAGGTAGGCGGGTCAGCAGGGCAGAGACCACCAGTCCGCTGGCAAAGAAAAGCCCCAGCACCGCCCGATACCAGGTTTTAACCTCTTGCCTGGATAGTTTCTGGGCTCTGGTCTGCATGGACTTACCTTTTTCATCTCTAGAAACGAAAAAACCTGCCAAGCTACTGCTTGACAGGTTATCTGAGCCCCAACCGGGAATCGATCCCGGGACCTCCATCTTACCAAGATGGCGCTCTACCACTGAGCTATTGGGGCGTAGCGGTGGCGGGACTCGATCCCGCGACCTCACGATTATGAGTCGTGCGCTCTAACCAGCTGAGCTACACCGCCGCAAGTACAAGCCCTAAGGCTCATACCAGAGCCCCGACCGGGAATCGATCCCGGGACCTC
>DKXC01000010.1:19725-27237 GCA_002492045.1 Micrococcaceae bacterium UBA7136 | reverse complement strand
GATGGCGCTCTACCACTGAGCTATCGGGGCAACAGATAATACTCTACTGGAGAACCCCAGCAGAAGGCAAATCAGAACTCCGTGTCCTCACCCACACCGCCCCTCCCCCGCCCAAGGAGGGGCCGCAGGCCAGCTCAGGCTTAGAACTTCTTCTTGCCCTTCTTCTTACCGCCAAAGTCCTTCTTACCAAAGCGGTCGTCCCGGTCAAACTTCTTACCCTTGAGCTTCTTCTTGCCGAAGTCACGGTCGGCAAAGTCTCGGTCCTGGCGCTTGAACTTCTTCTTACCGCCAAAGTCCTTCTTGCCGAAGTCACCCTCCTGGCGGTCAAACTTTCGTCCACCGCCCTTAGGGCCCCGGTCCCGCTTGATATTAATGAACTCACCAGCCACCTGGGTGTCCTCAAGTCGCTCAAAGAAGTCAGCAGGCAGCTCAGCCTCAGGCAGAGCCACAATGGTGAAATGCTGGCGGATATCAATAGAACCCACCTGGCTACCGGTCAGGCCACCCTCATTGGTCAGGGCACCCACAATAGCTGCCGGAGAGACCCGAGAAGACCGGCCCACGTTCAGCTTGTAATCCACCATGCCCTCTTCAGAGCGGCGACGGCCACCGCGGGGCTTATCCCCCTCAAAGTCCCGCTCCCGCCGCTTGGGACGCTCAGGCTCCAGCATCTCCTCAGCCAGGAAGGGACGTCCCTGCTGGGCAATAACAGCCAGGGCAGCAGCAATTTCTTCGCCCTCAACATCATGCTCACTGGCGTAAGCATCAATGAGCTGACGGAAGAAGGACAAATCCTGGCTCTCGATAGTGTCAGTAATCTGCTGGGCAAACTTCTGCTTACGGGTGCTGTTGACGTCGTCCACGCTGGGCATGTGCATGGCCTCCACCTGCTGGCGGGTAGCCTTCTCAATCTGCCGTAGCATGTACTTCTCGCGGGGGGTCATGAAGAGCACGGCCTCGCCCTGACGTCCGGCCCGGCCGGTACGGCCAATCCGGTGCACATAGGACTCAGTGTCGTGAGGGATGTCGAAGTTGACCACCAGGGAGATTCGTTCTACGTCCAGGCCGCGGGCAGCCACGTCAGTAGCCACCAGAATGTCGATTCGGCCGTCGCGCAGGGACTCCACCGTACGCTCACGCAGATTCTGGGGAATATCACCGTTAATGGCGGCTGCCTGGAAGCCACGGGCCTTAAGCTTGTCGGCCACCTCCTCGGTTTCCTTCTTGGTGCGGACGAAGGCAATTACACCGTCGTAGTCCTCAACCTCCAGCAGACGGGTCATGGCCTCCAGCTTGTGGGAGTGCTTAACCTGCATGTAGCGCTGGCGGATGTTGGCACTGGTGGTGGTCTTAGACTTGACCCGCACCTCCACCGGATCCTTGAGGTAGTTCTCGGCGATCTTGCGGATAGTCTTGGGCATGGTGGCGCTAAAGAGGGCCACCTGCTTAGAGTCGGGAGTCTGGGCTAGGATCTCTTCAACGTCCTCAGCAAAGCCCATGCGCAGCATCTCATCAGCCTCGTCCAGTACCAGGTACTGAAGGTTAGAAAGGTCCAAGGACCCCTTCTTGAGGTGGTCAATGACGCGGCCGGGGGTGCCTACTACCACCTGGGCGCCCCGCTTGAGACCGGCCAACTGGGGGCCGTAGGGGGAACCACCGTAGACCGGAAGCACAGTGAAGTCTTCCATATCGCTGGCGTAGGAGGAGAAGGCTTCTGCAACCTGCAGGGCCAGTTCACGGGTGGGGGCTAGCACCAGTACCTGGGTTTCCTTAGAAACACCGTTGATATCGGCCAGCTCAGCCAGGGTAGAGAGGGCAGGCAGGGCAAAGGCTGCGGTCTTGCCGGTACCGGTCTGGGCCAGGCCCACGACGTCCTTGCCTTCGAGCAGAAGGGGAATGGTCTGTTCCTGAATGGGCGAGGGCTTCTCGTAGCCCACCTTTTCAAGGGCTGCTAGGACCCGGCCGTCCAGGCCCAGGTCAGTGAAGCGGATGCCCTCTTCGGGGGTTTGGGTATTTTCTTGGCTCTTTTGGTCAGGGCTAGTTAGGGGTGCTTTTTCTTCAGTCATTTTGTCCTCAATGGATGGGGTGCAGGCGCAGTCGGTCTGCGAAAGGGGTATCCCAGGGGCTAGTCTCGCCAGGGGCCCTATGTACCTGTTTCTTCATCCACCACTGGGGGCGGGCAACCGTTTCTCGGTTCTCTTCTTGAGGGCTTGACGCTAAGAGATAAATGGGGGTCTCCCCCTATGCACAAGGTTCCACTCTACCCTATGCGCCTGCCTTTGCGGGCCTGAGGTGACAGAGGGTACAGGCTAATCTTGGCGGACGGCAATCTGGATAGACCCGAAGGAGCGGTAGGGCTGGTAGCTGGCCGGGTAGCGGCTATTGGCATAATCCACGGCCGAGGAGGGCGGGTTGCCACCCCAGGCTGTCCCTAGCAGGTCAAGAACAACATAGTCGGGGGCTGGCTCCCCGGCGTGCCCAATCCAGTAGGCCGTATGCTGGGGCACCAGGTAGGTCAGGATGGAAAGGTCAGCAGCTACCCTGCTGCCCTGAGGGATAGCTGCCAGGGCGGCGGTTTTGTCCTGGTCCTGCTGGCTGAGGGTCAGGCTGGTGAAGGCCGGCTTGGTCAAGTTCTTGAGGGGCTGGCTGGGTAGAAGGAGCAGGGCTAGAAGCAGGCTGAGGGCAGGCAGGGTTTTGAGGAGACTGAAGTCTCCCAGGCTAAGGTCCACTCCCCTAGCTCGCCAGCTGGCAAGAGCGTCCAGCAGGGCACAAAAGACCACAGGCATGAGCACCAGACTATAGTGCCAGGTTGGTTCCCAGTAGCCCTCCTGGGGTGAGAGGAAACGCCAGATGAGGGTAGGGGCAGCTACTAGGGCCAGGGGGCTAGCCACCCAGGCCAGGGCCCCGGTGACCAGCAGAAGTAGCAGGGTCTGGGTCTTAACCCAGGGGTAGAAGAGCTGCCCCAGGGCAGCTAGGGGGTTGCTTACAAGCGCTGCTAGGTCCAGCTTGTCGGAGTAATCGAAGACCCCGCCGGTGTTGAAGAAGGGCAGGATGACTCCCACAGCCAGGGCTGAGAGGGCCAAGCCCCAGAGGGCCAGCAGGCTAGCGGCCACGGCCTGGGGGGTTGAGAACCAGAGCTCCACCAGGCCCCTGATCCTTGCCTGCCCGGCTTTCTGCGGCACCCTCAGTAGCTTCCAGGCCCGGGCGTAGAAGCCAGTAGCCCCCAGAATAACCAGGCCCAGCACAAAGACTGTCACCCCCATATCCTCTTTGACAAAGACCAGGGGGACAGCCCAGTAGACAGACCGGGCTAGCCATCCAGAGGAGGCCTGGGAACGAGCCAGAGCCAGGTTACCCAAGGACCCCACCAGCAGGGGCAGGGCAAAGGCCACCTCATGAAACTGGACCGCCACCGCCTGCTGCACCCCAAAACTCAAGGCATAGGCCCCCGCCAGAGCCAGGGCAGAGAAGACCCCCAAAAGCTGTTGGGCGTAGCGAACCAGCAGATAAACCGACAGGGCTAGCAGGCCGTTCTGCACGTAGAGCAGGGTTGCAGGCGTAGGCCAAAGCCAGTAGAAGGGCCCCAGCAGAAGGGTTAGGGGGTGGAAGTGGTCGCCCAGCAGATTAAAGCCCTCCCCCTTGATGGGCACAATCGGTACCTGCCCTTGCGAGTAGGCCTTGGCCAGCTGGGAGAAAATACCTAGATCCCAGGAGGGAATAACAAAGTGCCGCCACTGGAGGAAAGAATAGAAGCTGTAGAGACCCATAACAGCTAGGGCTAGTAGGGCAGCTGGCCAGCGGGGGCCAGTCAGGGGCGCAGGAGAAGCTGGGCGGGTCATGAGTCTTTTGTCCTTTCCTAGGCTTGCCTGGGCCATGTTTACGAGTATAGAAGAGCCGCCTGCCCTCCCCAAGGAGGTAGGCGGCTCAAAAGTTCTCTAGTCAGGGAAGCCTGATGACTACTGGGCTGAGTCCTACTCGGCCTCAGCAACCTGCTTACGGACCTCCTCCATGTCCAGGCCCTTGACGGCCTCAACAATCTGGTCCAGCTGGCTGCCGTTGAGGGCGCCAGGCTGAGAGAAGACCAGGATGCCTTCCCGGAAGGCCATGATGGTGGGGATAGAGGTGATACCGGCGGCGGCAGCCAGCTGCTGCTGGTCTTCGGTGTCTACCTTGCCGAAGGTGATTTCGGGGTACTTCTCGGAGGCAGCTTCAAAGATAGGGGCAAACTGCTTGCAGGGGCCGCACCAGTCGGCCCAAAAGTCGAGGAAGAGGATGTCGGCGGATTCGACGGTCTGGGTCAGGTTTTCCTGAGTAATTTCAATGGTTGCCATGCAGAACACGCTACTCCCTTTAGGTGCTCATGTCTAAAAGCCTGCTGGCGCGTTCACTGACCAAGAAATCTGGGTACGAAAAAACCCGAGCCGAAGCTCGGGTTTCTCTGGTGGCAGATGAGGGATTTGAACCCCCGTAGGCAATGCCAGCTGATTTACAGTCAGCCCCCTTTGGCCGCTCGGGTAATCTGCCCTATTCAATTTCTTGAATGGCTCGCCGTGGCGAACAGTAGATTACTCTACAGGCAGACAGGAGGGCTTGGCAAACCCAAACTAGACTTTGTTGGCAAGCTCACCTTTTAAGCTGCCATGGGCTGGGCCTCCTGCTCTAAGAGGAGGGAAATCTCGAGGTTGTCCAGGTAGGCGTCCGCCTGGTCTTCTGTGCACATGCCGCCACGAATCTCTCGCTGCAGATTCTCTCGCACTCCCTCAAAGCGGGCTATCAGCTCCGGATCCTTGAGGCTATCGCCTAACTTCCTTGTCATACCCCCATTCTGACCCACCAAGATGAACTCCAGCTGAAAAACCTATCACATTTTCATAACGATTAGGCCAGCTAGGCCTCGGTCAGCAGGTACGGTTAGACTAAACACCTGCCCACCGCAGGACCCAGCCCAAAAGAAAGAGGAGCCCCATGGCCAGCGATTCATCATTCGACGTTGTCTCCAAGGTAGACAAGCAAGAAGTCTCCAACGCCCTCAACCAGGCTCAGAAGGAAGTCTCCCAGCGCTACGACTTCCGCGGCGTCGGCGCAGACATCGCCTTCTCCGGCGAAAAAATCCTGATCAAAGCCAACTCCCAGGAACGCGCCCTAGCCGTCCTGGACGTTTTCCAGTCCAAGCTGGTTAAGCGCGGTATCTCCCTCAAGTCCCTGGACGCCGGTGAACCCTACGCCTCCGGCAAGGAATACCGGATCGAGGCCTCCATCAAGGAAGGCATCGCCCAGGATCAGGCCAAGAAAATCTCTAAGCTCATTCGGGACGAAGGCCCCAAAGGCGTCAAGGCCACCATCCAGGGCGACGAGCTACGGGTCTCCTCTAAGTCCCGGGACGACCTGCAAAGCGTCATCGCCCTGCTCAAGGGTGCTGACCTAGAAGTTGACTTGCAGTTCGTCAACTACCGCTAGAAGCCCAAGAACCAGCAAGAAGCCCCCGCCAGCAGGTTACCCAAACAGGTGACAAGTGGCGGGGGCTTTCTTCTAGGTTTTTAGAGGTGGCCCATCTGCCGGGCCATATTTTCTAGCCGGGCAATCCGGTCTGCCATGGGCGGGTGGGTGGCCATCAGGTTCTTGGCCCCGCCCCTAAAGGGGTTAGCAATCATCATGGCTGCAGCCCCCTCAGTCTGCCGGTTAGCAGGGTTCATGGGGTAGCGAGAAACCCCGTTCTCAAGCTTGTGCAGGGCAGAAGCCAGGGCCAGAGGATCGCCGGTCAGCTTGGCGCCGTCCTCGTCCGCATCATATTCGCGGGTACGGCTAATAGCCATCTGCATGGCAGCAGTAGCCAGCGGGGCCAGGAAGGCCACCACCAGGCTAAAGAGCATGCCACCATTGTTGTTGTTCTCGCGGTTGCCGCCAAACATCATGCCGAAGCTCATGGCATTAGCAATAGTGCCAATCACCGAAGAAATAGCGGCCGCAATGGAGCCTGTCAGAATATCCCGGTTGTAAACGTGCATGAGTTCGTGCCCCAGCACTCCCCGCATCTCCCGCTCATCCAGCAGCTGCAAGATACCCTCAGTGCAGCAGACCGCTGCATTCTGGGGGTTACGGCCGGTGGCAAAGGCGTTAGGGGTCATGGTGGGGGCAACATAGAGGCGGGGCATAGGCTGGCCGGCCTTAGCAGAGAGCTCCTCAACCATGGCGTAGAGCACCGGTACCTGCTCCCGCGTCACCGGGTAGGCATTCATAGATTTAAGGGCCAGCTTATCGGAGTTCCAGTAGGTGTAGGCGACAGTAGCCACACCAATCAGGCCAAAGAGGAAAATCCAGATGGAGCTACGGGTGAAGGCTGCCAAACCCGCACCAATGAGCAGGAGGAAACCAACCATAGAGCCCAGCAAAAGGACTGTTTTGAGGCCGTTATTGTGACTGTGCATTGTGCTCTTTCATAGGTCAGGGAATTCTGCCTCCTAGCCTAGCCTAATCTTCTGAAGAGCTCCTCAATGTTTGCTGAGGGCCTGATTCTGTTTTGCAGGCAGAAAGGTCCTCCCCCAGCTAGCGGGGAAGGACCTTCTCACCTCAAGAGTCTTTAGAGGCTGCTCACCTTCAGAACCTTACTACCCTGGTAGTGAGCCTCAAGCAGCTCAAGAACATAGGGCGACTGCAGAATAACCTTAGGCAGGTAGGTGACGAAGGAAGAAGCCTGCTGATTCTGGTCCAGGGTCTCAACCAGGCTGAGCAGATTATCGGGAGCCTCCTTGCCAATAGCATCCCAGGGGATAGACTGCAGGGCCTGATAGTAGCTAGGGCTACCCACCCAGTTCTGGAAGCTCACCGGCTGGGCGGCTGAAGCCCGGCTACCAGGCTGGGGAGAAGGGTCTTCTTCTTCCTCCAGGACGACCTCGTGCTCTTCTGAATCATTGACGACATCAGATACAGGCTCGGACGGCTCACTGGGTTCAACAGGCTCAGCAGGATTGTTATTTTCATCCTCAATAACAATCTCATCCTCATGCTCAGCCAAAGGAGGCAAAGGATCCACCGGCTCGCTAGGCTCAGCAGGAGCTACTGGCTCAAGAGGTTCAGACGGAGTCTCAGGCTCAAGAGGCTCGGATGGCTCAGTCGGCTCACTGGGTTCAACAGGCTCAGCAGGATTGTTATTTTCATCCTCAATAACAATCTCGTCCTCATGCTCAGCCAAAGGAGGCAAAGGATCCACCGGCTCGCTAGGCTCAGCCGGCTCAGAAGGCTCAACAGGAGCTACTGGCTCAACCGATTCGCTAGGTTCAACCGGAGTCTCAGACTCAATAGGTTCGCTGGGTTCAGCAGGAGTTACCGACTCAACAGGCTCAGACGGAGTCTCAGGCTCACTAGGCTCACTGGGTTCAACAGGAGTTACCGGCTCAACAGGTTCAGACGGTTCAACAGGAACCACCGGCTCAGAAGGCTCAACCGACTCAACAGGTTCAGACGGTTCGACAGGAACCACCGGCTCAACAGGTTCAACCGGAGTCTCAGACTCAA
>DKXC01000010.1:19166-19364 GCA_002492045.1 Micrococcaceae bacterium UBA7136 | reverse complement strand
GGCTCAGTCGGCTCACTGGGTTCAGCAGGAACTACTGGCTCAGAAGGCTCAAGAGGAGTCTCAGGTTCCAAGGGAATAACCGGTAGATCAGGATCATCCTCGTTCATATCGCGATCGCTGATAGGCCCGGGATCTTTAGGGGTTTCAGGCTGCTCAGGAGCTACAGGATTCACCGGCTCAGAAGGCTTAACCGGAGCC
>DKXC01000010.1:18521-18847 GCA_002492045.1 Micrococcaceae bacterium UBA7136 | reverse complement strand
GGCTCAGAAGGCTTAACCGGAGCCACAGGAACTACCGGCTGTGTCACAGGAGAAGGAGGAGTAACCTGCCTAGGCTGAACCGCCTGCACTGGTGCAGGAGAAGGAGCTGGCTGGAGAGGGGCAGGCTGAGCTGAAGTGAGGGGCTGAAGAGGCTGGGTAGGAGTAGCAGGCTCTTCCAAGGCAGGAGCCGAAACCGCCTGTACCGGGCTATCAGCCTGGGCAGGGGTAGGAGACAGGGCCGGGCTAGGCTGAGCTCTTACTTCTGGGGATGCAGGCTGGGCTGCTGCAGGAGCAAGCGGAGCAGGGGCTGCTGCCACAGGCAGATC
>DKXC01000010.1:14052-18212 GCA_002492045.1 Micrococcaceae bacterium UBA7136 | reverse complement strand
ATGCCACAGGCAGATCTTCAGGAGCAGGCGGCTGAGCGGGCGCAGACGCCTCCTGACGAGCCTCAGTAGCTGAATCATCCCGAGCCACCTCCCGGAATGCCTCCAAAGGCAGGCCACTAGAAATCTCCTGCGGCTCGTTGACCAAAAGATCCTGAGGCCCCTGCACAGCCTCAGAGCTACGGGCTGGGGCAGGCTGAATCTGAGAGTCAGCGCTAATAATGCTGGATTCCTTGACTGGGGCATTAACCAGAGCCATGCCACCGGCAACAGCACCGATAGCTGTCAGGGCAGCGGCACCAGCTAGCATCTGGTTACCGGAGTTCCAGCGGGCACCTCCACCGCCCTGGGCAAAACCAGCTGTTGATTGGGCACCAGCAGCAGCACCGGCTGCAGCGCCACCAGTCAGGAAGGGCAGAAGAATCTTAGAGCCATCAGTCAGTAAGGGCAATAAGCCGGCCAGAACAGGGAAAACCCATACCCGCATGGCCTTATTGATGCCGGCTAGGTTCAGGTACTCAGAGGTGCAGTAGGAGCAAACAGAGAGATGGCTTAGCAGGGCGTCGCTACGTTTCTTAGACAGAGAACCCCGCACCATGGTGCTCAGATGGGAAGCATACTGGGCGCATTCGGGAGTCTTGGGTGCATTCTGGTGAGCCCGCAGAAAACCCTCACGCAGCCCTTCCCTGGCCCGGGTAGCCAGGGCAGAAACCGCATTGGCTGAGATGCTCATGGTTTGGGCAACTTCACGCGGCTTCTTGTTTTCAACTTCGGTCATCCAGAGGACGGCCTGCCAGCGCTCCGGCAGGTCAGTAAAGGCCCGGACAACCTCGTCTGACTCGTGTAGCTTAAGGACGGTTTCGTCCAGCGAAGACATAGATTCTAGGTCCTGCTGTTCGCTGGGAATCTCACGGCGAGCAATCAGACCATTTTCTTGAGCCAGGTGGGCAAGGGTGGTAGCCAGGTAGCCACCCATAAAGGAGCGGGGCCCCTTGCCCCGCTTAAGGGCCTGAAGGATGCGCACAAAGGCTTCAGCTGCTAGGTCTTCTGCTTGAGTTTTGTCTTGGGTGTGCTGGTAGGCAACTGCCCGTGCCATGTTGATGTAGCGCTCGTAGAGCAGGCCAAAGGACTCGAGGTTGCCGCCTCGAACTTCGGAAAGCAAAAACTCGTCAGCAGGCCCGCTGGTAGCCGCGTGAGCAGAATTTTGTGTTTGCATGTCTCCCTCAGACCCGGTGGATGTAGCCGAACAGACGCTACTAGCCTTTTACTTCAAATTCTCATTTTAGCTCTTCCGGAGGGGCCTTCAGACTTCCCCAAAGAGGAAACAGACAAATCTAGACCAAAGCTAGACAGGTTAAAAAAGGGCAGGGACTCTTCAAGGTCCCTACCCTTTTCCCTTGTCATCTGCCAGGGGCAGTTGCTGAGCCCGGGCTTCCCTGCACCCAGTCAGCTGGCAACCTTCCCCCCTGGCGCCCGACTTGTCCCCTCTTTAGGGGGGGAACCCAGTCGGGAGGTTTAGGTCTTATGTGGTTCTTGGAAAGTGAGCGATGTTCCCTGCGCAGAACCCGCGAACGGCCCTGCATCAGGAAGGTGTTTGGGTTGCCAGGCTACGGGGCCACTCAAATCCAGCAGTGGTGGCCCCGTAGGCCTTGGCGATAACACATCGCAGTGTTGCAGCATCTGAGACCGCACTTTCCCTAATTCAGTCTCAGGCACCGGGTCGCAACCAGATCCCCACGATCCTTAGCGTCCCTATCTTTCCCCTTGAGCCGCGTTTGCTTCCCATAAACATCCACGGAAGGAAATCCACCAGCCGCGCCCCAGAGGGAGGGCCAATGAACCTGACAGTTTTGCGCTGTCATAGGTAAAGAGGGACTTGGGGCTGGTTCATGACGCGAAAATCGAAAAAACTTTAAAAAATTTTTTCGCCACCCCAGTAAGGTCAGCCTTATTATGAAAGACTCAAAATAAGATGTAGGATGGTGACATGATGTCAACAAGTAGCGCCCCTCAGGTTGGCGGCTGCCAGCACCTCCCCGCAGGAGGTCAGATGAGCCCCCAAGCCCTGAAGGAAAGCTGGACCGCCCAGCTACGAGCCAAAGGACGCCGCGTCACCAAGCAGCGCCTGGCCGTCCTCGAAGCAGTCCAGGCTAACCCCCACGCAACAGCCGACCAAATCATTCAGGCTGTCCGCCAGGAGCTAGCAGGCATCACCGTCCAGTCGGTCTACGTCATCCTGGCCGACCTCACCGACATCAACCTCATCCAAAAATTTGAACCACCCGGGTCAGCCAGTCTCTACGAGACCCGCACCGGCGACAACCACCACCATGCCGTCTGCATCCGCTGCGGCAAGGTTCAAGACGTGGACTGCACCGTCGGAGCCGCCCCCTGCCTGACCCCCCAAAACTTTCACGGCATGGCAATCATCAGCGCAGACGTGCTCTACCGCGGAATCTGCACCGACTGCCAAAAAGCCGAGGAAAAAGAAGTAGCCCAAGCACAGCAAGTAGCCGCCCAAGCGGCCCTTGCCAGCTAGCTACCCGTTCAAGGCCAGCCCAGCGGCTGTCCTTTGGACGGACCCATCTCGAGAAAGAAGAACAATGAATAACCCCATCAAGCCCGGTTCATTCACCACCACCGCTCAGGGTGCCCCCGTTGCCTCCGACAACAACTCCCTGACCGTAGGTAACGACGGCCCCATCGTCCTGCACGATGCCTACACCGTAGAGAAGCTGGCCCAGTTCAACCGCGAGCGCGTCCCCGAGCGTGTTGTTCACGCCAAGGGCACCGGCGCCTTCGGTGTCTTCGAGACCACCGAGGACGTCTCCAAGTACACCCGTGCAGCCCTCTTCCAGCCCGGTGTCTCCACCGATCTGGTCATCCGCTTCTCCACCGTTGCCGGTGAGCAGGGTTCCCCCGATACCTGGCGCGACCCCCGCGGTTTTGCCGTCAAGTTCTACACCACCGAGGGTAACTACGACATCGTAGGTAACAACACCCCCATCTTCTTCATCCGCGACGCCATCAAGTTCCCGGACTTCATCCACTCCCAGAAGCGTCTGCCCGGCAACGGCCTGCGCAACAACGACATGCAGTGGGACTTCTGGTCCCTGCGCACCGAGTCTGCCCACCAGGTTACCTGGCTCATGGGCGACCGCGGCATCCCCGCAACCCTGCGCCACATGGACGGCTTCGGCTCCCACACCTACCAGTGGATCAACGCTGAAGGTGAGCGTTTCTGGGTCAAGTACCACTTCAAGACCGACCAGGGCAACGACTTCCTGACCCAGGAAGAAGCTGACCGTCTGGCTGGCCAGAACGCTGACTACCACCGTCAGGACCTCTACGAGGCTATTGAGCGTGGCGACTTCCCCTCCTGGACCCTCTACGTTCAGGTTATGCCCTACGAAGACGCCAAGACCTACCGCTTCAACCCCTTCGACCTGACCAAGGTCTGGCCTCACGCTGACTACCCCCTGATCAAGGTGGGTAAGATGACCCTGAACCAGAACCCCCAGAACTTCTTCGCTCAGGTTGAGCAGGCTGCCTTCTCCCCCTCCAACTTTGTTCCGGGTATTGGCGCCTCCCCCGACAAGATGCTGCTGGGCCGTATCTTCTCCTACCCCGATGCTCACCGCTACCGTATTGGCACCAACTTTGCTGACCTGCCGGTCAACTACGCCAAGAACGCTGAGGTGAACAACTACAGCCAGGACGGCTCCATGCGCTACACCTTCAAGAGCCCTGAGAGCCCCGTCTACGCTCCCAACACCTTCGGTGGCCCCCACGCTGACGCTGCCCGCGCCGGTGAGGGCTCCTGGGAAGCTGACGGCGCCCTGGTTCGGGCTGCTGCCACCCTGCACGCTGAGGACGACGACTTCGGTCAGGCTCGTGCCCTCTACGCCGACGTCATGGACGATGCTGAGAAGGCTCGCCTGGTCTCTAACATTGCTGGCCACGTTGGTGCGGTTGTCTCTGACGAGATCCGTGAGCGTGCCTTCAAGTACTGGGACTCCGTCCACGAAGAGCTGGGTGCCCGTGTTCGTGAGGCTGTTGCTGCTGCTAAGTAGTCGCGGTCTTTGGCCTCTCCCCCGCTAGGGTTCTGCGTCCTAGCGCTGGGGTAGAGTAAGGGCCCGGTCAGGATTTTCCTGGCCGGGCCC
>DKXC01000010.1:9166-13744 GCA_002492045.1 Micrococcaceae bacterium UBA7136 | reverse complement strand
TCCTGGCCGGGCCCCTTTTTGTCTGCTGGAGGACTTAGTCAGTCATGTGACGGGGACGAGTTTCTTCCTTCTGGTCGCCCTGCTCGAAGGGCCACCACCAGGCTGCCTTATCCAGCAGGTACATGGCTGCCGGGATGAAGGTGGTGCGGATTAGGAAGGCGTCCAGGGCTACACCCAGGGCCAGGGCGAAGCCGATAGGCCGAACCACTGTCAGGTGGGAGAAGGCGAAGCTGGCGAAGACTGCCACCATAATAATGCCGCAGGCGGTTACTACGGTTGAGCCCTGCTTATAGCCCAGCAGAACAGCTTCCTTGGCCGTGTGGCCAGACCTGTAGGCGTCCCGCATGCCAGAGACAATGAAGATCTGGTAGTCGGCTGAGAGTCCAAAGAGAATACCGATCAGCAGAATGGGCAGGAAGGCCAGGATAGGCCCGGGCTGGGTGACCCCAAAGAGGTCGGCTGCCCAACCCCACTGGTAGACGGCCACTACGGCCCCGAAGGCGGCCAGGGTAGAGAGTAGGAAGCCTACGGTAGCCATGAGGGGCACCAGGATGGAGCGGAAGACCAGGCCCATGAGGATAAGGCAGAGAATCAGGACTACCGACAGGTAGACCGGGATAGATTCAGAAATCCGTTCAGAGACCTCAATGTTGGCGACGGTCTGGCCGGTCAGGCCCACCTTGGTGGAGGTTGCACTCTCGGTGGAGGCAATCCGTTCCTTCATATAGTGGACGGCCTCGATGGTGCTCTGGGCAGAGGGTCCCTCAGCCGGGTAGAAGGCCAGCAGGGCGGTGGAGTTATCCTCACTATGGGCCAGGATAACTACGTTCTGGATATCCTTGTTCTTCAGCCGGTCAGCTACGTCCAGGGTTACGTCCCGTAGTCGGTGAGAGTTACCGGGGACGTTGAGGGTTACCGAGGCGTAGATGGGGCCGTTGCTGCCCTCACCGAACTTCTGACTGATGGTCTGGTAGGCCCGATAGGAGGTGGAGTCGGGGCTCTGGTAGGAGCCGTCCGGTAGCCCCAGGCGCAGGGAGCTGGTGGGGATAATAGCGGCTAGCAGAACTGCCAGGGTTGCCAGGATCGTGGTGATGGGGTGGCGGGTGACGAAGCCTCCCCAACCGCTCCGGGCCTGTTCTAGCTGCTCGATGGCTTCCTTGCGGTTCTTGGGTAGGCTGATTTCGGCGGTGCGGGCCCGCTGGTTTTCAGCCCTTTCTTCTTTCTGGTCCTTGGTCAGTAGGCGGGTGCCCAGAAGGGAGAGGACGGCCGGAACCAGGGTCAGGGAGGAGGCCAGTACCAGTACCAGAGCCAAGGATGCTGCCAGGCCCATGACGGTCAGGAAGGGCAGGCCGGTTAGGGTCAGGGCTGAGAGGGCAATAATGTTGGTCATGCCCGCGAAGAAGACCGAGTGGCCGGCGGTAGCATTGGCCCGGCTAACAGCCTCAGGGACTGAGGCTCCTTCAACCAGTTCTTCCCGGAAGCGGTAGAGAATGAGCAGAGCGTAGTCAATACCTACGCCCAGCCCCAGCATGAGGGCCAGCACCGGGTCGGTGGCGGTCATGCCAAAGATGGCGGTAGAGGCGTAGATCAGGCCCAGGGCGGTTCCGGCCCCAATCAGGGCCAGGACCAGGGGCAGGCCGGCAGCCAAGACGGTTCCCAGGGTCACCAGCAGAACCAGGAAGGCCAGAGCCATACCCAAGACTTCAGAGGCACCCATGACCTGGCTGACGTCCTGGTCTAGTTCGTAGCTGTAATCTACGGTCATGCCCTGGTCTTCTAGGGCATCAAAGCTCTTGAAAATATCCTGCCGAACCTGGCTCTTGAGGGAGAAAATATCCTCAGCAAAGGAAAGCGGAACCAGGGCAACAGTACCGTCCTGGCTGACCAGGCTAGCGGAGCTACCAGCGGCCTCTAGCTGCCGCTGAGCATCAGCAATTTCGCCCCGCTGGGCCCGCAGGCTAGAGCGGGCCTGGGCTAGCTCTGCCTCCTTGGCTGCTAGCTCGGCTGGTAGGGGGGCACCGGCTAGGACTTCCTTAGCTGCATCTAGGGCAGCCTGCCCCTGGCTCATCTGCTCTTCACCGGCAGTCAGCTGGGCCCGTCCCTCTTCTAGTTGCTGGCGGGCAGCCTCCAGGGAGGCCTGGGCGCTGAAGGGGTTCTGGGCTGAGACAACTTCATCCTTCTGCTCAACCTGGGACAGGACGCCGGCCAGGGCTTCCTGCTCGGCCGCGTCAAAACCATCAGCCGACTGGATGACCACATAGGCGCTAGAGGTGCCCTGGCTGGGGATCTTCTGCTGAAGCTCAGCCCGGACGCTCTCAAACTGGGCGCCAGGCAGAGTGTAGGTGGCGGTAGCCCCCCGGGCCAGGGTCAGGGCACCTAGTAGGGCAAGAACCAGCAGGACCAGCCAGACCCCCAGGGTCAGGCGGGCCTTCTGGGCTGCCAATAAACCGATTCTGCCGAGAGCAGATGACATGGAAGAACTCCTGAAAAGGTGCACTGAGTCGAAAAAACTTACTGAGATTCTACTACTGCCAGCAGTTCCCTGACCTGCTCTATGGGCAAAGTAGCGTGGGGGGCCAAGGCATTAATCCGCACGGCCTGGCTCTCACCAGCAGCCAGCAGACGCAGAACCTCTAAGGCTGGGGCACTCCGAACCTCTAAAGTGGGGTCTAGGGCAGCGATCTCGGCCGCAGAGGTAAAGACCAGGGCCGTGTTCTGGCCTTCTTCTCCCTTAAGTACCAGGGGACGGCCCTGCCCGTCCTGGGGGCTAATACCCAGCAGGAGCATGGAGGAAGGGGCGGTGAGGGAGAGCAAAAGGTTCTGCATGTTTCCCTCAACCAGGGCCCGGGCGGCTGCCGCGTTATGGGGGCTACCTAGCACCCACTGCAGCTGGGCCTTTTCGATGAAGCATTCCTGGTTACTGGTGGGGTTAAGGACCAGCACATCCAGGCTGGGGTCCTGAACAACCTGCAAGAGGACCTTCATGGCCTCGTCAATCTGTAGGCGACCCTGGCCCTGGCCCAGTAGCTGCTGGCTGGCAGCCTGGGCGTAGGCAGCAGAAGAATAGGCCGTGAGAGCCCGCATGCCGTTGCTGAGCCGTAGCACCTGGTAGTTAATGACCTCCTGGCCCTGCTCGTTCTGAGCGGACTGTGAAATATCCATGACCAGCTTGCCCCCCAGGCAGGAGCGAACCACGTTGGCCAGGGCCTGCTCTGTCTTGTCCTGGGCGAAGGAGTCCAGAGCCTGCAGCAGGTAGGGGTTAGAAGGGGTAGGGCTGGCCGCAGCTAAATCCTGGGCCCCCAGCTGGTTCTCGGACACCATCCGGCCCGCTAGACGGTTGGCAGCCCAGGCCGGTAGGTACTGGTCTTCGCGGGGGAAGTTCTCAAGGTGCTCACGCAGATCTCGGGCGCTCATGCGTCCTTCGCCCTGCCAGTCTTGGGGCTCATTAGCCCGATCGTAGGAGGCCCCAATCTGGTAGGAAGGCTCAGGCCAGCCCTGGGCGGTGACCACCACAGAGGCCGTCAACCAGCTACCCTGACCCTCCACATAGCAGGCAGCCTGCAGGTTATGGATCTCGTCTAAGACCGGGCTGTCCTGTTTGATGGGCCCCACGCTGCCAGGGTAATCCTGGTCTTCACGAACCTCAGTAATACGCACAAAAACAGTGCCGCTCAGGGGCTTAATGTCTAGCACCAGCTCGCTCCAGCCTGGCTCAACCTTGACCGTGCTCAGCATCCAGCTACCGATATTATTGAGGGCCTGCTGCATGACGGCAGGGCGCTCAATAGCAGTAAATCGAGAAGCAGCAGCTGACATAAGACCTTCCTGGTTCCTTACAGAGGGCAGGCCCCTAAAATTTCAGACTCAGCAGAGAGAAAGAAGAGGGGCCCTAAAAACCTATCCACCCATTAAAGCAAGAGAGGGCGGGCTTTTACTTGAAGCTTGGAAGATTAAATAGGTCTTATGGGTCACGCCTAGCTGTTTTTCCTCTTATCTAGGGGCAAAAAGGTGCGTTGGTGGCCCAAGAATTGCTAGCCTTGGTGCTATGACTACAACACTGCAGGATCTGATTGACGATTCAATCTTCATCTCTACCGAATACCAGGCCCGCCTTGCTGAAATCAGCGGCGGCGCAGAGTGGGCGGTGGATTTCTCTGCACCGTCATTCACCCTCCAAACTGACGCCTCTACGACTCTAACCCCCTACCTGCTGGGTACTGAGTCTGAGAAGCGCGGGTCTTGGATCTGGTCCTGGCAGGAGCTAGGCCACTTCCCGGACGGGGTTGTTGCGGCAGCAATCCAGGCCCGTGAAGGCGGCGCCCGAGAGTCCATCGCTGAACTAAGCACCGACGAGCTACCCCTGGACGAGGGCCTGGCCCGCAAGCTGACCCTGGCCTCCAAGGCCCTGACCGGCATCTACGCCCACTACCCGGTCACTGCTGGTGCCGGTGTGCGAGCCTGGATTCTGCTCTCTGGCCCCCAGCTAGAACTGGGTGCCCCCACCGTCCAGCGCATGGGCCAGGTCATGGCCCAGGCCCTGCAGACTGGCACAGCCGTCAATCACCTGCGAGCTGTTGA
>DKXC01000010.1:0-8862 GCA_002492045.1 Micrococcaceae bacterium UBA7136 | reverse complement strand
ACCTGCGAGCTGTTGATTCCTACGCCAAGCTGCGTGGCGCCCACATTGCCTGGGACACCGAAGCAACCGCCGTCATCACCGCCAGCGACGGTGCCCTGCGTCTCTGGTTCGATAATGGCAAGATTTCTGGCATTGAGCCTGCTGAGCCTCAGGTAGGAGCTAGTGAGCTGGAGCGCCTGGCTGCTGAAGCTGCTGACCATCAGCAGAAGCTAGCTGCTGACCGGCAGGCTATTGAGCGTCTGGCTGCTAGCGAAGCCGACCAGCAGCGTTCTGCCCGTGAAGCTGCCGCCGCTCAGGCTGCCGCTGAGGCTGAGGCGGCTCAGGCCGCAGCTGACGAGGCTGCCCGTCTGGCTGAGGCTGAGGCCCGGGCCCTGGAAGCTCGTGAAACTGCTGCCCGCGAGGCTGCCGCCCGGGCTGCTGAAGCTCAGGCTGCTGCTGAGGCCGAAGCCGAAGAGGTGGAGGGCACCACCACCACCGATAAGGTCTACCCCAATGTGGAAGAGCCCTACAACCAGGAGCCTGCCTCCGATGCCCGTCCCGGCCGGGTGACCACCAGTGCCCTGGCCCAGGAAGACCTGGTTCAGGAATCAGAAGAGCCCCAGACCCAGGAAGCTACCCGCAAGGAAGTCGCTGCTGAGGAGCCTCTTGCCCAGCAGGCTACTGAGGTGGCTGAGGCTCCGGTTGCCCCCGCCGGCTACGAGGTAGTCAGCGACGATATCCGTCTGGCTGGTCAGGCCCCCAACCTGGAGGCCGAGCGTCAGCAGGCAGAGGCCGCCCAGCAGGCCAAGCCCAAGGAAGAGAAGAAGGGCTTCTTCAGCCGCTTCTTCGGTCTCTAAAAATTTATTTGAGGCCGGGTTCTCAATAAAGTGCTAGGGCCACCTGTCTCTCTCCCGGGAGGCAGGTGGCCCTTATGCGTCTCCATCTCACCACCCCGGGCCTAGACGGTAAGGAAGAAAGAAGGATGCTTCAGAAGAATAGTCAGACCACCGGCCTGATTTACGCCATTTTCTGCTACCTCTGCTGGGGGCTCTTTCCCCTCTATTTTCTGCTTACGGCCCCGGCCAGCCCCCTGGAAATTGTGGCTGAGCGGGTTGTCTTCTCGCTGGTTTTCTGCCTGCTACTACTGCTGCTGACCGGTCAGCTCAGGAGCCTGGGACTCTACCTGAAAGATCGCCGTCAGCTAGGGCTCTCGCTCTTGGCTAGTCTGCTGATTTTTGTTAACTGGTTGCTCTAATGTCTTGGCCACTACCCAGAGTATGGTGATGGAGGCCTCCCTGGGCTACTACATCAACCCTATTGTGTCGGTAGCCCTAGGCGTGGTTTTCTTGGGCGAGCGCCTGCGCAGGCTCCAGTGGGTTGGGGTTGCCCTAGCCGGTCTGGCGGTGCTGGTCATGATATTTTTCTACGGGACTGTGCCCTGGTTGGGCTTGGGTCTGGCTTTCTCTTTTGGCTTCTATGGCCTGGTCAAGAAGTCTATTGGCCCGGTCCCAGCTCTTTTGTCTTTGACTATCGAAACCCTCTTGCTGACGCCCTTGGCAGCCCTTTTGCTCTCCTATTTCGCGGTCTCTGGTCAGCTGACCCTTGTCTCTGAGGGAGCCTCCCATTTCTTCTTGCTGGCAGCCAGCGGTGTGGTGACGGCTATTCCCCTTCTGCTCTTTGCTGGGGCGGCTTCCCGGGTGCCCCTATCCCTGCTGGGTATCGTCCAGTACATTGGGCCGACGGTCCAGTTTTTTCTAGCCTTGTGGGTCACCCAGGAGCAGCTGTCGGCCGGACGCTGGGCTGGTTTTGTCCTGGTCTGGTTGGCTGCTTTCTTCTTTGTCTTGGATGCTCTGCGGGCTAATCCTCGACTTCCTAGCCGGGGGAAGAAAGCCGAGAACTAGTCGCCTCCTTTGCCCTAGTTGACCTGGTGGAGCAGGCGGGAGAGGAAGGTCTTGGTCCGCTCATGCTGGGGGTTGCCAATGACCTGCTGGGCGCTACCTTCTTCCACAATCTGCCCGTCAGCCATGAAGACCACCCGGTCGGCCACCTGCTGGGCGAAGGAGATTTCGTGGGTTACCAGGATCATGGTCATGCCTTCGGCGGCCAGCTGCCGCATGATGTCCAGGACGTCACCGACGGTTTCGGGGTCTAGGGCGCTGGTGGGCTCGTCAAAGAGCATGAGGCTGGGGTTCATGGACAGGGCCCGGGCGATGGCTACCCGCTGGGCCTGTCCGCCCGAGAGCTGGCTGGGCTTACGCTGGGCGTAGTCGGCCAGCCCCACCTTGGCTAGGTTGTCTAGGGCAATTTTCTGGGCTTCTTGGGCGGAGCGTCCTAGGACCTTGCGCTGGGCCAGGGTGCAGTTTTCGAGGACGGTCAGGTGGGGGAAGAGGTTGAAGTGCTGGAAGACCATGCCCATCTGGCGGCGGGCTGCGTCTAAGTCGATATCAGGGCTAGTCATTTCCTGGCCCAGGGCCTGGATAGAACCGGAGTCTGGGGTTTCAAGCAGGTTGATGCAGCGGAGCAGAGTGGATTTGCCGGAGCCTGAGGGCCCGATCAGGCAGAGGACCTGGCCACTGTCGACGGTCAGGTCGATGCCCTTGAGGACGGGGTTGGAGCCGTAGGATTTGTGCAGGTTTTTGATGGTGACGGCTGGGGTGCTGGTCATGGGTTTTTCTTTCACTTCAAAAAGTTCGGGGACGGGTATCAGCCGGCTAGGCCTTGGCCTTCTTTTCGATTCGGCGGGCCAGGATTCCCAGGGGAATGGTGATGATCAGGTAGCAGGCACCGGCCAAAACCAGGGGGGTTAGCCCTGCCCCGGTGGTGGTGATGCCTTCCCGTCCGAACTTGGTCAGCTCGTACTGGGCTAGGCTCATGCCCAGCAGGTAGACCAGAGAGGAGTCCTTGGTCAGGAGGATAACCTCGTTGGTTAGGGCCGGTAGGACGATTTTGAAGGCTTGGGGAATGATGATGCTGATCATGGCCCGACTGTGGCTCATGCCCAGGCAGCGGGCAGCCTCGTATTGACCGTGTGGAACAGCTTCTAACCCGGCCCGGAGCACTTCGCCGATGTAGGCGGCTGAGACCATGCCGAGGGCCAGCATGACGGTCAGGTAGTTGTCTAGGCGCAGGCCGAAGGCTAGGGGCAGGCCGTAACCAAAGGCCAGGAAGACCAGGAGGGCAGGCAGGCCGCGGAAGAGCTCAATGTAGGCGGTGGCAAGCCAGCGGTAGGGGGCGATGGAGGAGATTTTCATGAGGGCCAGCAGGGTGCCGGCGCTCAGACCCAGGATGAAGCCCAGGGCAGTGTAGATCAGGGTGTTTTTGAGGGCTACCGTGATGATCTGGGGGAACTGCTGGGCGATGATCTGGGGGTTGAAGGCCTTGTCGATGAGGGTGGGCCAGTCTGCTAGCAGGATCAGGGCCAGGGCCAGGGCGGCCAGGAGGGCGTACTGGGTGTAGCGGAAGTAGGTCTGCTTCTGCCGGACGGTCAGAGCCATGGTGGGTGTTTTCCTTCTGGGTCTGGGGGCTCTTGCTTACTGCTTCTGCTGGGCTGCGCCGATGTACTTTTCTTGCAGCTGGGTCATCCGACCGTCTTCTTGCATGGCCTTGATGGTCTTGTTGGCGGCTTCTAGGATTTGGGTCTGGTCTTGGGCGACGGCAGCTGCGATTTCTTCGCCGCTTTCAATTTCGGCGGCTACGCTGAGGCTGGAGTCGCTGGTCAGCATCTGGGAGAGGACGGAGAGGTTGCCGACGACAGCTTCAATTTGGCCGGTTTGGATGGCCTGCTGGATGAGTCCGTAGTCTTCGTACTGGATGACTTCGGCACCGGCCTTCTGGGCGTAGTCTTCGCCGCTGGTGGCCTGCTGGACGCCGACCTTCTTACCGGCTAGGTCTTCTGGGCTCTTGATGTTTGAGCCTGCGGGAACCAGGATGGCTAGGTTGTCTTTGAAGTAGACCTCGCTGAAGGTCATGACGCTGGACCGTTCGGGGGTGACGCTGATGCCGGCCAGGGCGATATCGCACTGGCCGGAGGAGAGGGCGACGCCGGATTCGATGCCTTCGAAGGAGACGGAGAGCATGCTGGCTTCGAGGCCAAGTTCTTTGGCGATGGCTGAGGCGATGTCGGCGTCGAGGCCGACGATTTTGCCGTTTTCTTCGTATTCGAAGGGGGCGTAGGGGGAGTTGGTGCAGACGGTGAGTTTGCCGGCTTGGGTCAGGGTGAGGCCGGATTCGTCCTTGCTGGCGCCAGATCCGCAGGCGGCCAGGGTCAGGGTGAGGGCGCTGGCGGCGGTGAGGGCTAGGGTCTTCTTCATGGTTTGCTCCTTGCGGGTAGGTCTTTTGTGGATGATGAGTACCAGTATGCAGAGGTTTGCATAAAAATGCAAACTGGTAAATAAGTATTCATAGATTTTTCTCACCCCACAGGGTGAGCTTTACCCGCAAACATGACAGAATAACTAGGGTGAACCGAGCAGACCTCAACAAAAAAACCAGCGACATCTCCTCCATGTTCGACCAGGTCGCCCAGCGCTACGACCTCATGAACGGAATCATGTCCCTAGGCCAGCACATCTACTGGCGCAAGCAAACCGTAGCCGCCGTCGACGCCAAACCCGGCCAAAAGGTCCTAGACGTAGCAGCAGGCACCGGCACCTCCTCCGAACCCTTCGCCGACGCCGGAGTGGAAGTCATCGCCGCCGACCTCTCCGAAGGCATGCTAGCCGTCGGTCGTAAGCGTCGACCCGACATCACCTTCGTCCAGGCCGACGTCACCGCCCTCCCCTTCGCCGACCAAGAATTTGACGCCGTCACCATGTCCTACGGCCTACGCAACGTCGCCGACTACCCCACCGCCCTGCGGGAACTCTACCGGGTCACCAAACCAGGCGGACGCATCGTCATCAACGAATTCTCCACCCCCACCTTCGGCCCCTTCCGCCAGGTCTACCGTAACTACATCATGCGGGCCATCCCCCCGGTAGCCCGAGCCCTTTCCTCCAACCCCGAAAGCTACGAGTACCTGGCCGAATCCATCCTGGCCTGGCCCAACCAAGAAGAGCTAGCCGCCAGCATGCGACAGGCCGGCTGGCAGCAGGTTCAGTACCGCAACCTAAGCGGCGGCATAGTGGCCCTCCACCGGGCCTACAAGCCCAGCAGCGACCAGGTAAACTAGGCAGAAGGTGCCCACAGCACCGTCCAAACCAAGAAGTGAGAAGCGAAACCGTGACAGAATCCAGCAAGTCCTCCCCCAGCGCCCAGGATTTCCTCGCCGGCGCCGACTTCGCCCTGCCCAAGGGCTTTGAACTCATTGCCGAGGACGCTGAATTCGGCCCCCAGATTCTCCAGGCCCTCACCGAAGTAGAAGACCGCCTCGCCAAGGCCGTGGCCCAAACCAACCAGCTGGCCGACGTCGCCTCCCGCCACCTCCTGTCTGCTGGCGGCAAGCGGGTACGCCCCCTGCTGACCCTGCTGGCCGCAGCTGCCGGTGGTGGCATCAACGACCGGGTCATCGACGCAGCCGTCGTGGTTGAACTAACCCACCTGGCCACCCTCTACCACGACGACGTCATGGACGACGCCCCCAAGCGCCGAGGTGTCGACACCGCCCAGCAGATCTGGGGCAACTCGGTTGCCATCCTAACCGGCGACCTTATCTTCTCCCGGGCCTCCCTCATTGTCTCGGGCCTGGGCGACCGGGCCCTGACCATCCAGGCCCAAACCTTCGAGCGCCTGGTCCTGGGGCAGCTCTACGAAACCACCGGCCCCCAGGCTGGCGATAACCTACTAGACCACTACATCCGGGTGATTGAGGGTAAGACCGGCTCCCTGATTGCCGCCTGTGGCGCCTTTGGCGGCCTGCTCTCTGGCGCCCCCGAAGCAACTACCCAGCTACTAGCCCGCTACGGTGAGCTAGTAGGCGTAGCCTTCCAGCTGGCTGACGACGTCATCGACGTGACCAGCTCAGGCAAGACCAGTGGCAAGACCCCCGGTACCGACCTGCGGGAGGGCGTCCCCACTCTGCCCACGATCCTGCTCGACCAGGCCGCTGCCGCCGGTGATCTTGAGGCCCAGAGAATTCAGGCCATGATTGCCGGTGACCTCAGCAGCGACCAGGCCCTGGCCCAGGCCGTAGAGGCCCTCTCAGCCCACCCGGTCACCCAGCAGGCCTGGGAAATTGCCTACCAGTGGGCTGATGATGCCATCGCCGCCCTGGAGCCACTGCAAGATTCTGTGGTGAAGGAAGCCCTCAAGTCCTTTGCCCAGGCTGTGGTTCACCGCCAGGCTTAATGCCCCTTCCGGCCCAGCTGAGGTAGGTAGCTTGACCCCCTACCTACCTCAAATATGAGCCAACCCATAAAAAACCCACAAGCGTCCCACTATCTGAGATTTTCTAGTTCGGAATCGCGGGAGAAAGCATACTGAGAAGCCGATACTAGAAGACTGCCCCGAGTCAGGAGCAGCTTCCGCAGATGACTTCCCACAAGGACGCAGAACGTGAGTAAGACACCCACCCGAACCCAGCGCGAAGGCTTCTCCAGCCGCCGCGTCTTTATCTTTGCCGCCATCGGCTCCGCCGTTGGCCTAGGCAACATCTGGCGCTTCCCCTACGTAGCCTACGACAACGGCGGCGGCGCCTTCCTCATCCCCTACCTGGTAGCCCTCCTGACCGCAGGCCTACCCATCCTCTTCTTTGACTACGCCATCGGCCACCGGGCCCGGGCATCCTCCCCCCTGGCCTTCCGCCGCCTCAACCGCAAGACCGAATTTATCGGCTGGTGGCACATGGGCGTCAACTTCATCATCGCCATCTACTATGCGGCCATTATCGCCTGGGCAGCCCGCTACACCTTCTTCTCCTTCAACCAGGCCTGGGGTGATGACCCCCAGGGCTTCTTCTTCAAGGAGTTCCTGCAGATTCCCGACACCCCGGCCCTGACCTTTGACTTTGTGCCCGGCATTCTCTTCCCCATCCTGCTGATCTGGGTCCTGCTGGCCATCGTGATGTCCCTGGGCGTTCAGAAGGGCGTTGGTCAGGCCAACGTCGTCTTTATCCCCGTCTTGCTCATCATGTTCCTGCTCCTGGTGCTCTACTCCCTGACCCTGCCCGGTGCCTCAGCAGGCTTGGACGCCCTCTTTACCCCCGACTGGTCAGCCCTGACCAAGCCCGAGGTCTGGGTAGCCGCCTACGGTCAGATCTTCTTCTCCCTCTCCGTCGGCTTCGGCATCATGGTTACCTACGCTTCCTACCTCAAGCAGAAGAGCGACCTGAGCGGCACCGGTGCCGTCGTTGGTTTCGCCAACTCCTCCTTCGAGCTGCTAGCCGGTATCGGTGTTTTCGCGGCCCTGGGCTTCATGGCCTCTGCTGCTGGCACTGAAGTATCAGAGGTAGCTACCTCTGGCCTGGGCCTGGCCTTCATTGCCTTCCCCACCATCATTTCCCAGGCCCCCGGCGGCGCTATTATCGGTTTCCTCTTCTTCGGCTCCCTCCTCTTCGCAGGCTTCACCTCCATCATCTCGGTCATTGAGGTTATGGTTGCCGGTATTGAAGACAAGTTCAGCCTGGGCCGGGTTCGCTCTACCTGGCTGGTTATCCTGCCCATTGCCACCCTCTCAGTCCTTTTTATGTCCACCACCTCTGGTATTTTCGTCCTGGACATTCTGGATAACTTCATCAACCAGTTTGGTATCCTGACCGTTGGTCTGCTATCCATTATTGTTGTGGCCTACCTGCTGCGGGGTCTGCCTATTCTGGCTGACCACGTCAATGAGCGTTCCTCCCTCAAGCTGGGCCGCATTTGGATGGTCCTGCTGGCAGTTATCACTCCCCTTATCCTGGGTTACTCCCTCATTAACACCCTGATCAGCCTGCTTCAGGAACCCTACGAGGGATACCCTGACCAGCTACTCAATATCTTTGGTTGGGGTATGGTGGCCCTGGTTCTCCTCGCCGCTATCGTGGTTTCCTTCCTGCCCTGGTCTACCCGTTCCCGGGCAGCTCTCACCCCGCCTGCCCCGCCCATCTCTGGGGGCAAGGTACAGGGCGATTACCAGGATCCTGCCGCTAACCAACTTCTGAAAGGTGACAGCTAATGTCTGCTCAAGCTATTACTATGCTGGTCATTTCTATGCTTCTGCTCTGGGGCGGTCTTGGCCTAACGATTCTCAATCTGGTCCGCCACCCTGAAGCCCTAGAAGAAGGCAGCGACCAGGATTCGGCCCAGCAGGGCGCCTAGCTACTGGGCCTGACTCCTGATATTAGGAAGGGGAGCCCCATCCGCTGATTGTGGACGGGGCTCCCCCTTTACTTTTCTGAGACTCTTTGAGGCTTATTCATAAGGGGTAACCAGCAGCCAAAAACACCAGACCCCGCACCACCGAAAACACCCGCCCATACAACCCCAACGGCCGCCTGAACCCCGTATGAAGAATCCGCCAGGTCTTGATGCGTGCGATGACCCTCTCCACCACCGACCGTAGCCGATTCAGCACCCGATTATTTCGCTTCTGCTCCTTGGTGAGCTTCTGCCCAGGCTTACGCTTTGCCGGGGTGACTAACCCCAGACCCACGTAGCCCTTATCAGCCAAAGTCGAAGAATCAAGTAGTTGATCTAGACTATGGGCTCTGAAAGCATGAGCATCATGTCTAGCACCAGGCAACGGGTCAGTGATAGCCAGGAGCCTGCCATCGAGGGTGCAGATGACCTGGTGATTAAATCCTGCTCGTTTATGCTTACCAGAGAAGTTTCTTTTCCCTTGTGAACGCCAGTTCCAGGTGGGAATAAGGGTTCCGTCAATCACGAGGGAACCTGATGCTTTTAGCCCCTCTTGCAAGGGTCTGTTCAGTGGTTTGAGAACCTGGGTGAGTGCTTTTTCGATGGTGCTGAT
>DKXC01000069.1:2546-6213 GCA_002492045.1 Micrococcaceae bacterium UBA7136 | reverse complement strand
ATTGACGAGCCTACCGCCCACCTGGACCCCGTCTCAGCTGCCAAGGTTAATGTGGCCCTGGCAGCTCTTCAAGAGACCGGTGCTACCCTGCTAATCGTCACCCACGACACTCAGCTGGCGGAGGCCACCAACAATAAGCTAGAGGCTAGCGTCCGCCCCCACGGGGTCAGCTGGGATCTTCAGGCCCAGACTACCGACAGCCTGGGGGCCTATGCCCTGGCTTCTTTGGCCCAGGCGGTCGAGAGCGGCCAGTTAGAGGATTCAGCCCCTCAGCCTGCTGCACCTGCCCAGCCTGAGACCAGCAAGCCCAAGCGGCCCGGCCTCCTCAAGACCCTCAAGACTGTTTCTCGCCTGACCTCTATTGGCCTGCGCCAGGCCCTGCTACCGATCTTCCTTTCGGTGCTGACCGTTGTTTTTGCAGTCAGCCTGACTGCCCTGTCTGGTTGGTTGATTGTTCGTTCTGCTGAGCAACCTGCCATGATGTACCTGCTGGTGGCGGTGACCGGTGTCCGTTTCTTTGGCCTGGGCCGGGCTAGCGCCCGCTATGCTGAACGGCTACGTACCCATGACCTAGTTCTTAAGGCCGCTAATACCCTGCGGGTGCGGGCCTGGGACGCTGCTGGCCGTACCGTGCTGTCGGTTCGCTCCCTCCTGCGGGGCGATAAGATTCTCGACCGTCTGGTGGGCGACATTGACGAGTTGCGGGACGCTATTCCCCGGGTCCTGCTACCGGTGGCATCCCACCTGATTGTGATGGGCCTGGCTCTGGGCTTGACCGCCTGGGCTACTCCTCAGGCCCTGGGGCCGGTGACCTTGGCCGTGGTTTTGGTGACCTTCCTGCTTCCTGCCCTGGTCTTGCGCTCGGACGCCCGGGCTGACCGGCTGGCCCGGCAAGAGACCGCTGCCATGCTGCGCCTGGGTGTTTCTGCCTTGGACGCGGCAACTGACCTACACAATAATGGTCTTGACCAGACGGTAGCCCTGGCTGTTTCCCGCCGAGATGGGGCTGCTGGCCAGTCTCAGCTGCGGTCTGCCTGGGCCCAGGGCCTGGGCCAGGGTCTGCTGGTGCTGATCTGGTGGGGTACTGCCCTGGCATCCTTGGCTGCTGTTTGGCCTGCTGTTGAGGCCGGTCAGGTGACTGCTCCTACCGCGGCCCTGGTTCTGCTGATGCTGACCAGCCTCTTTGAGAGTTCAGCTGCCCACCTTGAGGCGCTACGGGGCTGGCCTGCCTTTGCTGCCCTGGTTCAGCGGACTGACGCCCACCTGGGCCAGGTGGTGGAGGCTCCCCAGGAGCAGAATCAGATGGAGGATATTTTTGCTGAGCCTGCCACCGGCCTGAAGAACCGGGAGGAAGGCAGCATTAAGCTGACCCTGGATTCTGTGGCTACCCGCTGGCCTGATATGGAGGCCCCGGTCTTTAGGGGCCTGTCGGCTTCGGTTAAGTCTGGCCAGTGGCTGGGCATTACCGGTCCTTCTGGTTCGGGTAAGACCACAGCCCTAGCAACCCTGCTGGGCTTCCTGCCCCTTGAAGAGGGTTCCATTAAGGTCAACGGTAAGCCCTTTGACGCTCAGGCCCTGCGCGGTTATGCGGCCTGGTGCCCCCAGTCGGCCTATATTTTTGAGTCTACGATTGCCAATAACCTGGCTATTTCTCGCAGTGCTGAGGAGCGTCCTAGTGACGAGGAGATGCTACAGGTGCTAGATCGGGTGGGCCTGGGGGACTTTGTGCGTTCTCTTCCTCAGGGCTTGCAGACTCCGGTGGGCGCTGGTGGCTCCTATGTGTCTGGTGGTCAGCGTCAGCGGATTGCCATTGCCCGTACCCTACTGGTTGATTCACCCCTGCTGCTGATGGATGAGCCGACTGCTCACCTGGATGCTCCGGCTGCGGTTGCCCTGATTGATGAGGTGGCTCGTGGTACTAAGCAGGGTAAGGGGAAGAATAGGGCTCCGGCTGTGGTGCTGGTTTCGCACCGGGCCGAGGATATTGCCGCCTGCGATACGGTAGTTAGCCTGCGCTAGGTCTACCTGAGCTGTATCTAGATAAGCTGGGGACTGCTCTTGAGACCAGCCCCTTAAGCTTTTGAGGAGCCTAGGAAGACCTTCTTTTCTTCTCTTCCTTATGGAATCTCCTTGGGGCTGAGTCTAGACAAGGGGGGCAAATGTTATGATTTAGATAACATTATTGCCTATGGGAAGGACTCTACCCCGTGCAGACGAGCCAGGCAAGTAGCTTTAGGGCACCTCTGACCAACAACTTTAAGATTTTTCTGGGCTTTATCCTGGCCCTTGCCCTGGGAGGAGTCATCCTGCCCCTCATTTTCTTTAACCAGGGGCAAGATCAGGGCCTGCTCATTTCCCTGGCAGTGGGGGCGCTTCTCTGCCTGACTCTTCTTCCCCTTTTTCTGACCAGCACCCGCATAGACCTGCTGGAAGACTCCATCAGAATCAGAACCATGTGCCTTTTCTCCACTGAAATTGACTATGCGGAGATTGCCTCAGCCCAGGTAGGGCCGGTTACCGGTCTCAAAGAGGGCGCCGGTTTGCGTCTGCTGGGAGGAGGAGTTACTGGCTACCTGACCGGTGGCCCCTCCATCAGTCTGACTCTGACCAGCGGAAAAACGATCCTGGCCTCAGTTCAAAAGCCAGATCAGGTGCTCGCAGCCCTCAAGCCCCGCCTGCCCTAAGCCATCTAAAAGAACTAGAGGGGCCTTAAGCTCTAGGAGCTAAAGGCCCCTTTATTCCTTGTCTAGAAGAGGGCTTCTGTTGCCTGGTCAGAATCAGAAAGTGGAAGCTCCTGAGCAGGCTGGGGGTCAGAAGAATCTTCTACCTCGCTTTCTCCCACTGGACTCTGAGGAAGCGCCGGAGAAGTCAGGGCCTGATAGTTGGGCCCCAGGGCCTCAATCTTCTGGGCCACCGGCACACCAGAACCATCGCGGGGGCCAAACTCTGTAGGTAGGGAGCGGGCCACACCAGCGGCAGAGACAGCCTTAGCCGGGCCCAAACCAACCCAGGCCAGGGCCAGCTCCTCTTCACCCTTGAGGAAGCGGTGGGCCCGCACACCGGCTGTCGCCCGTCCCTTGCTGGGGAAGTCAGATAAGGGGGTGACCTTGACACTGGGCCCCTCGGCGCTGCCCTCGGCTACTGTCACCACCTGGGCCTGGCTGCCGGCAGCAGTGACCCCAAAGGCCAGGAGCCGGTCTCCTTCAGCCAGCTTGATACCGGCCATGCCACCACCGGTCCTGCCCTGGGGGCGGACCTTATCGGCGCTAAAGGTCAGGAGCTTGGCCTGCTGGCTGATGAAGGTCAGCTGGTCACTGGCCGAATCGCTGACAGCTACCGCCAGCAGAGCGTCCTTGGGCTTGAGCTTAATAATCTCGAAATCCTGGGCAGAAGCCGGGTAGTCGGGGTTGACCCGTTTGACCACGCCCTGCTCGGTGGCCAGAGCCAGCACTGAATCCAGGGGTGCCAGGCCCACCAGCTTCTCGCCCCGGGCCAGAGAGATGACCTCGGTGGCCTTAACCCCGCTAGCAGGTTGGGGGCTGCCCTGAACTTCTTCAAGCTGGGGTAGCTCCATAACAGAGACCCGCAGCATACGTCCGGTGGAGGTTACCGCCCCCACCTGGCCCCGGGCAGTGGCAGGAACCAGGGACAGATAAGCATCGTGCTT
>DKXC01000069.1:1107-2262 GCA_002492045.1 Micrococcaceae bacterium UBA7136 | reverse complement strand
AGGGACAGATAAGCATCGTGCTTAACCCTCTTGCCCGGATCAACCAGGGCAGGACGCTGACCCTTGACCCCGGCCGTCCGGCCAATCTGGCCAGAGGTGGTCAGTAGAACCCAGCAAGGGTCATCGGAGATTTCCAGGCTTAGGCCTGCCTCCTTCTTAGCCTTAGAGGCCGAGGCAGAGAGGGCTGCTAGGGCATCGGCCAAGTCGTCCTTGGCCAGGATCTTGCTGCGCCGCTTATCTCCGTAGAGGTCGGCCACAGCCTGCAGCTCGCTTGAGACCAGCTGACGGAGCTTAGCGTCAGAGGCCAGAATCTCTTCTAGCTCCCGAATCTCTGCCAGTAGCTGCTCTTCCTCCTGCTCTAGCTCAAGCCGGGAATACTTGGTCAGCTGCCGTAGGCGCAACTCAAGAATGTGGTTGGCCTGAGCCTCGGTCAGGTCAAAGATTTCCATGAGTCGAGCCCTGGCCTGGGCGGTCTCGTCAGAGGAACGAATAATCTGGATAACCTCATCAATGTTGAGGACGGCCACCAGTAGGCCCTGCACCAGGTGCAGGCGCTTTTGCCGTTTGCCCAGCCGGTGGCGGGTACGGCGGGAGACAACCTGAAGCCGGTGATCGACATAGACCTGTAGGAGCTCTAGCAGGCCCAGGGTCTGGGGCTGGCCGTCCACCAGGGCCACGTTGTTAATGCCGAAAGACTCCTCCAGGGGGGTGTGCTTGTAGAGGGCCGCCAGTACCGCCTGGGGGTTGAAGCCGTTCTTAATTTCGATGACCATGCGCAGGCCATTCTTACGGTCGGTCAAATCCAGGACATCCGAGATGCCCTGCAGTTTCTTCTTATTGACCCCGTCCTTAATCTTTTCGATGACCTTTTCGGGGCCCACCAGGTAGGGCAACTCAGTCACCACGATGCCCTGCTTGCGGGCGGTCACCTGCTCAATGGAGACCTTGGCCCGCATCTTGAAGATACCCCGGCCCTTCTCGTAGGCTTCCTTGATGCCGGAGGTTCCCAGGATGCTACCGCCAGAGGGTAGGTCGGGGCCGGGGATAAACTTCATGATCTCCCGCAGGCTGGCCTGGGGGTTGTCGATTAGGTAGCGGGCAGCAGCAATGACCTCGCCCAGGTTGTGGGGGGCCATGTTGGTGGCCATGCCCACG
>DKXC01000069.1:0-803 GCA_002492045.1 Micrococcaceae bacterium UBA7136 | reverse complement strand
TTGGTGGCCATGCCCACGGCAATACCGGAGGAGCCGTTGACCAGCAGGTTGGGGTAGGCCGAGGGCAGGACGGCCGGCTGGGTGAACTGGTTGTCGTAGTTGGGGACGAAGTCGACGACGTCTTCGTCCAAATTTTCGGTCATGGCCAGGGCGGCGGGGGCCAGGCGGGCTTCGGTGTAGCGGGAGGCTGCTGGGCCGTCGTCCAGGGAGCCGAAGTTGCCGTGGCCGTCGACCAGGGGCAGGCGGAGGGAGAAGGGCTGGGCCAGGCGGACCATGGCGTCGTAGATGGCGGCGTCGCCGTGGGGGTGGAGTTTACCCATGACTTCGCCGATGACGCGGGCACTTTTGACGTGACCCTTGTCTGGGGTGAGCCCCATGTTTCGCATCATGTAGAGGATACGGCGCTGGACGGGTTTGAGGCCGTCGCGGGCGTCGGGCAGGGCGCGGGAGTAGATGACCGAGTAGGAGTATTCCAGGAAGCTGGATTCCATCTCTTGGGAGACGTCGATATCCAGGATTTTTTCTTGGATGTCGCGGGGGTAGTCGTCCTGGGTCACTGGGCTGCGCCGGGCCATGCCTTACCTCACTGCTTGGTTTCTGCTCTTGGGTCAGCTACTAGTCTACCGCCGCCCTCGGTTGAGACCCAGAGGCTCGGTAAAAGTTATTGTGGTCACAAAAGCCCTCCTGGGCTTGCGTTGCACCCTGCTGGTCTGTAAAGTATTTATTCGTTGCCAGGGTAACCTGGTAAGAATCAAATAAGCGCCTCTAGCTCAATTGGCAGAGCAATTGACTCTTAATCAATG
>DKXC01000016.1 GCA_002492045.1 Micrococcaceae bacterium UBA7136 | reverse complement strand
CAGAAGCTCTAGCGGCCGCTATAGCCCCTATCCGCCAGATCCTGGGGGAAGCGGGGCTGACGCCAGGGCAGCCAGGTCAGGGAAGCCAGCAGAAGCAGGGCCCCGCAGAGGCCCAAAGCCTCCCTAAAACCAGCCTGGTCAATAATGAGGCCAGCCAGCAGGGGGCCCACAATCATGCCAATATCGTTAGCCATCTGGTAGATCGCCAGGGGCTGGCCGCCTGAACGCTGACTACCGATCACATCCGAGACCGAGGCCTGCAAGGAGGGGCCCATGAGGGCAGCCCCCACACCCAGCAGCAGGGCCGTGCCCACAAAGAAGGGTGGCGTGGTCACCCAGCCCAGCAGGATGGTGACCGTCCCAGCCCAGAGCAGACCAGCAAAGACCAGAGGACGGCGTCCGTAACGGTCGCTGAGCTTACCCGAATAAATCTGCATAAGGGCATTACCGGCAGCATAGGTAGCCAGGGTAATACCTGAGAGTTGGGCACCGGCGGCCAGGGGGTCAAAACCAGCCTCCCCGGCATGCAGCTGGGTGAGCAGGGCTACCGCAGCTAGCGGAATCAGGCTGCTCTGCACCCCAAAAATAGACCAACCCATAGCAAAGTTCGTAGCCAGAGCCGCCCGATAGTTGCTAAAGTCCCAGGCCTGCTTCAGGGTCAAGGCAGGCTTCTGCTGCTGGCTACCCCCGGCTCTTGCCTGCCCCTGAGCCTGCTGACGGTCTACCCTGCCCAGCATAATCAGCACCACCAGGCTAGCGAGCAGGAGCATCCCGGCGTAGAGGAAGAAAGGCAATCGCATACCCCAACCTGAGAGCAGGGCACCCAGTACCGGCCCCAGAATATTGCCCAGCAAGAAGGAGGTGGCATAGTAGCCCGAAATGCGTCCGCGGATTGAAGGCGGGGCGTTACGGATCAGAATCCCCATAGCGGCCACCGTGAACATGACTGAGCCGATACCGCCTAAGGCCCTGGCCGCCAGCAGGGCCGGGTAGGAGGTAGCCAGGCCGGCGCCCACCGACCCCAGGGCCACAATCAGCAGGCCGGCAGAATAGATAGAGCGCTCACCCACCCGGGTTAGTAGGCGTCCGGTGACCGGGGCAAAGAGTAGGCGGGAGAAGGCAAAGATAGAAACCACCAGGGTGGCAGCGCTAGCGCCCACATCGAAGCTGCGGGCAAAGGCCGGTAGTACCGGGGCGACCAGACCGTAGCCCAGGGCAATCAAGAAAGAAGCAAAGATGAGGACCTTGAGCTGTAGGGGGACGGTAACCTTGCCCCCGGGTACAGGGTGGGCTTCTGGGGGTGGAGAGGGGACGATAGGAACCAGGCCGGTATCGGGGGAGTGGCTTTGTAGGTGGCGCTGGGTCATATCTTTACCTTCCTCAATCACAGCTGGTCAGGGTCAAACTCTAACCATAAACCTTCTGGGCGAGCTCTGGCATCGAATGTGCTGGGATAGACTTTTTCTCCCCCTCCTGCTGGGGCTAGCAGGTCTTTCTGTGGCAAGCTAGAGGATGTGAACGATTCTCTCTTACTGATCCTGCTGATTGGCGCAGGCCTGCTGCTTCTGCTGGGCCTGACCGCCTTCTTCCTGCGTAAACCCAAGGCCCCCAAGGGTGGCTACGCCCAGACCCGAGAGGCCGATGACCTTCCGCCCTCCCAGGATGACGAAGGGAGCAGCCCCAGCCTAGAGACCCCGGCCCCGGTCGCTGGCCGTCTCCAGCGTCTACGCTCCCGCCTGGCTCGCTCCAACTCGGCACTGGGCCAGGGCCTGCTGGCTCTCCTCTCTCGGGACCGTATGGACCAGGAGGTCTGGGATGAGATTGAAGAGACCCTGCTGCTGGCCGATTTGGGTGCTGACGCCTCAAACCGTCTGGTTGAGGCCCTTCAAACTCGGGTGCGGGTAGAAGGAACAGACGACCCGGCAGCGGTCAAGCGCATGCTGCGGGAAGAACTACTGAAGATTATTGGCCCCGATACTGACCGTTCCCTCAAGCTTGATGGTCAGGAAGGTAACCCCGGGGTGGTCCTGGTCGTTGGCGTCAACGGGGTAGGTAAGACCACTACTGTTGGCAAGCTGGCTCGGGTTATGGTCGCCCAGGATAAGAAGCTCCTGCTGGGGGCTGCTGATACCTTCCGTGCCGCAGCTGCTGACCAGCTCCAGACCTGGGGTGACCGAGTAGGGGTCGAGACCGTCCGTTCAGACCAGGACGGGGCAGACCCGGCCTCTGTTGCCTTCGAGGCTATCCGTCAGGGCAAGGCCCAGCAGGTTGACACCGTCATGATTGACACCGCCGGACGCCTGCAGAACAAGGCCGGCCTCATGGATCAGCTGGGCAAGATTAAGCGGGTGGTTGAGAAGGAAGCCCCCGTGACCGAGGTCCTGCTGGTCATTGACGCCACCACCGGCCAGAACGGCATGATTCAGGCCAAGGTCTTCTCTGAGGTCGTCCAGATTACCGGTATTGTCCTGACCAAGCTGGATGGCTCCGCCAAGGGCGGCATCGTCATCG
>DKXC01000085.1 GCA_002492045.1 Micrococcaceae bacterium UBA7136 | reverse complement strand
CCAGGAGGGCCACAGTACCAGTAACCAGCAGAGAGGTTAGGCTAAGGTCGGCAAAAGGAGAGGCCAGGAAGATACCCTCCAGCTGGGCCTGACCGTTACCGGCAAAGAGGGCAAGCTGCTCAGCCTGTTCACTCTCGTAGGCCTTGCCCTCGTGCAGGGCGGCGTAGGTCATGCGGGCCAGCAGGGTAATGCCGGTAGCTAGAACAGCAGAAAAGACAATCAGGGCCGCTGTTTTAAGCAGTGTCAGCAGGGCAAAAACAGTCAGATTCTTGCGCGCATGGGGGCCCAGAGGTGGCCGTTTGCTGTCTTCTTGAGCCATGGGGAGATTTCCTTAGCTACCCGCGTTTGATTAGTCTTCCAAGCTATTCTAGTTCTTTCTGACAGGTCTTTGGACCAGTCACCTGACCTGAGGGCGTGGCTGTACCCACATTTCTATAGACGAGAGGGGCACTAGGTTAAAAACCCGGTGCCCCTCCCCTAGTTTGCCTCAGATCAGACAGCTACCGTCCTTACGGCTAGGCGTTATGAGCCTCAGCCTTGGTCGGCAGGGTAGTCAAGTCTGCCACGTCATGAGCCTCAGGGATGCTAGAGGTAGTCAGACGCTTACGGAAGACCCAGTAGGTCCAGCCCTGGTAGACCAGCAGAATGGGCAGACCAAAGAGGGCAACCCAGTTCATAATCCGCAGGGTGTAGTCAGAGCTGGATGCGTTAGTAATGGTCAGGTTGTAGGCCTCATCCAGGGTGGAGGGCAGAACATTGGGGTAAAGGGCCAGGAAGATGGCCAGGGCCCCAAAGGCGGTAAAGAAGACCAAGCCGGTGAAAGCCTTACCTTCGCTACCCCGGTAGGCAAAGAGCCAGGCTACTGCTACCGCAACCACGGCCAGGCCGGTGAAGAGGTAGGTGAGCGCAACCCCGCTGGTGACCTGCATGTAAAGCACCCAGAGGGTGATAGGCAGCAGGAAGAGAGGGGAAGCCTTGACCAGTAGCTGGCGGGCCCGGTGACGAATCTGACCGTCGGTCTTGAGGGCTACGAAGGCCAGGCCCATGGTCAGGGAGAGACCAACGATTGAGAGACCACCCATGAAGACGGCCGGGGTCAGCCAGGCAAAGGCGCCACCTACCCGGTCGCCGTTCTCATTGAGGGGCAGGCCGGTGGCGGTCAGGGCCAGTAGGGCACCGACCAGGAAGGCAATTAGGAAGGAGCTCAGAGAGAGGGCCGTGTTCCAGAAGGCAATCCAGCCCGGGCTGTTCTTCTTGCCCCGATACTCAATGGAGACGGCGCGGAAAATCAGGGCCACCAGGGCCAGGGTCAGGGGGATGTAGAGGGCCGAGAAAAGGGAAGCATACCAGAGGGGGAAGGCTGCGAAGGTAGCGGCACCTGCGGTAATCAGCCAAACCTCGTTACCGTCCCAAACCGGGCCAATGGTGTTGAGCAGGACGCGGCGTTCCTTCTCGTTCTTGGCGAAGAAGCGGCTCATGAGCATACCAACGCCCAAATCGAAGCCGTCCAGGACCAGGTAACCAATCCAGAGGACGCCCAGGAGCAGGAACCAGATGGTCTGCAGCAGAGGCTGATCAGCAAAAAGGTCAAACATCTTTTGTGCTCCTTTCTTAGTAGGCGAAGGCCAGAACGTCGTTGCCCTTGTTCTGGTCGTCTGATTCGTGTTCGTCTTCTACCAGTTCGGGCATGGCTGCTACCACACCGGCCTTGACGTACTTAGCCAGCAGGTAGATTTCAACCACCATGAGGGCACCGTAGATGAGGCCCAGGGTGATGAGGGAGAAGAGGATTTCGTAGCCGGAGACCCCGGGGGATACGGCGGCTGCGGTGAACATCATGACGGCGGGGTTGCCTTCCAGGTTGGGGGCAACGATGAAGGGCTGGCGACCCATTTCGGTGAAGATCCAGCCGGTGGCGTTGGCACCGAAGGGAGCCAGGATACCGGCAATGGCCAGGTAGGAAATCCACTTGGCTTCGGGGACGGTGCCTTCGCCCTTCTTCCGGGTGACCCAGAGGACGTAGAGGAAGGAGAGGGCACTGATACCGCCTAGGGTAATCATGCCGCGGAAGCCGTAGTAGGTGACTTCCATCAGGGGCAGGTAGTCAATCTTCTGACCGGCCCGCTCACCGTAGAGTTCGGGGTTGTTGGGCAGGTGGGTGCCGTAGGTTTCCTCGTAGACGGGGATCAGGGAGTTGATGCCGGCTACGTCGGTGTCGAAGTTGTTGTAGGCCAGGAAGGAGAGCAGGCCGGGAATCTCAACGACGGTGGTCAGCTGGTCGCAGTCCTGGGCGCCCAGGGAGCCGACGGAGAGCAGGGAGAAGGCGGTGCCGTCGTGGCAGGCTGCTTCGGCGGCGGCCATCTTCATGGGCTGCTGCTCGATCATGAGCTGGGCCTGGTGGTGGCCGGTGAAGGCGGTGCCGACGAAGGCGACCAGGCCGACGATAGCGCCCAGGCGTAGGGAGGTGAACCAGACCTTGAAGTCGGTCTTATCCTGGGCACCTTCGGCCCGTTCACCGATGATGACCTTACCGTCTTGGCCGATGGTGTCGATGCCGTCGCGGCGGCGGCGCCAGAGCTTGTACCAGGCGATACCGACCATGAAGCCACCGGCTACCTGTAGGGCGCCGAAGATGGCGTGGGTGTAGGCGGCGATGGCGGTGCTGTTGGTCAGGACGGCGACGACGTCGGTCATGACGGGGCGGCCGTCGATCATTTCGACGCCGACGGGGTGCTGCATCCAGGAGTTGGCCACGATGATGAAGAAGGCTGAGAGCCAGGAGGCGGCAACGGCCAGGGTCAGGCAGGCAGCGTGGAGGGAGGGCTTGAGCTTGTCCCAGCCGAAGATAAAGAGGCCCAGGAAGGTGGACTCAATGAAGAAGGCCAGCAGGCCTTCCATGGCCAGAGGGGCGCCAAAGACGTCGCCGACGAAGCGGGAGTATTCGCTCCAGGCCATGCCGAACTGGAATTCCTGGACCAGGCCGGTAACAACGCCCATGATGAAGTTAATCAGGTAGAGCTTGCTCCAGAACTTGGTCAGGCGCTTGTATTCGTGCTTGCCGGTGCGGATGTAGGCGATGTAAAGGCCTGCTACGACGGCGCCCAAGCCTAGGGTTAGGGGCACCATCATGAAGTGGTAGACGGTGGTAATACCGAATTGCCACCGCGCTATTTCGAGGGGATCCATAGGTATCCTTCAGAGTTTTGGTGGAGCATCTGTGGGGTTTGTGCGAGGTAAACCCTCAGTAAAGATGCCTGTGTGTTTTCTCTTTAGGATAACGGGTTTTAGACTCCTCTTACTTATGGTTATTTTGACCTTCTGCCCTTGTTAGGGGCAGATTTGGGGAAGATTTTCTTGACCTTACTGGACCGGACCGCTTCTTACCTTGACCAGCCTGTGGAAGCTGGGGTGTCCATTTACTGACACGCTGTCATAATCCAGGTAGTCAGAGAGGGGTAGAGCCCCAGAAGATAGGGAAATAAGAGGAAAAACTGGGGGTTTCCTGGAGGCTTTCAGACTAGACTCACCAGCCTCCAGGAAAGCAAAAGAGGCCAGAAAACTATGAAAAAAATCATAGATTCTGGTCTCGTTGTCACAGAAGAAGTAGGAAAGAAAAATCTCTCCTATTCTCTCCCGCGCCCTTCAAGATTCAGGCTAGTTTAGAGCCCCTAAGCACCCAGAAGTCCCAGGTTAGCAACGGCCTCCCCTTCCTCGGCCAGTTCAGCCACCGAAGCCTCAATACGGGCTCGGGCAAAATCAGAATGTTCCAGGCCCTGCACAATCCGATAGTCGCCGTCTGCACAGATTACCGGGAAGGAAGAAATCAGGCCCTGAGGCACCCCGTAGGAGCCATCCGAAGGTACAGCCATAGAGGTAATCCGCCCCTGGGTTCCCAGCACCCAGTCCCGCATATGAGCGATAGCTGCGTTAGCTGCCGAAGCAGCCGAGGAGGCCCCCCGCACCGCAATAATCTCAGCCCCTCGCTGGGCAACAGTAGGAATAAAGGTCTCCTCAATCCAGGTCTGCCCCAGGCCCCGCTTAGCCAGTAGGTCCAGGGCCGGGCGTCCGCCAATTCTGGCCTGGAAAAGGTCAGGGTACTGGCTGGCCGAATGGTTACCCCAAATAGCCAGGCCCTCAATATCCTGGGGGCGACTATCGGTAGCGGCAGCTAGCTGGGCCAGGGCCCGCTGGTGGTCCAGGCGGGTCAGGGCAGTAAAACGGCGGCTGGGGACGTCCGGGGCGTGGGAGGCAGCAATCAGGGCATTCGTGTTAGCCGGGTTGCCCACCACCAGGACCTTGATATCGTCGGCTGCCTTCTCGTTAATGGCCCTACCCTGGGTAGAGAAAATCCCCCCGTTAGCTTCTAGCAGGTCGGCCCGCTCCATGCCCTTGGTGCGGGGGCGGGAACCAATCAGCAGGGCCAGGTTAGCACCCTCAAAGGCTGTCTCAGCCTGATCACTGATATCAATGGATTCCAGCAGGGGGAAGGCACAATCGGTTAGTTCTAGGGCCACCCCCTCAGCTGCCTGGAGACCGGCTGGGATTTCCAGCAGACGCAGGCGGATGGGAGTATCGGGGCCCAGCATCTCTCCGGCGGCAATGCGGAAGAGGCTGGCGTAGCCAATCTGGCCGGCGGCCCCGGTGACAGTTACAGTGACGGCGTGCTTCTTTGCAGAGTTCATGTAACCCACATTACTCTCCCTGCTGTTTTTTAGCTCAAGGCACGCCCAAGAAGCAGGCCAGAAAACTAGGCATCAATGGCAGTATGATCCAGGCGCCTAGCCCCCTGAATAATGAAATCCTTACGGGGAGCAACCTCAGACCCCATCAGCAGGGTAAAGGCCCGATCAGCCGCCTCAGCATCAGCCACCCGCACCCGACGCAGGGTCCGGTGACGAGGATCCATGGTCGTCTCCGCCAACTGGTCAGCATCCATCTCACCCAGGCCCTTATAACGCTGAATAGGCTCCTTATAGGTCTTACCCTCCGCCTGCAACTGGGCCAGTAGCTCCTGCAACTCCCGCTCAGAATAGGTGTAAATCATCTGGTTAGCCTTACCCCGCTGCACCACCTCAACCCGGTGCAGGGGCGGAACAGCCGCATACACATGGCCAGCCTCAACCAGGGGTCGCATATAGCGGTAGAAAAGGGTCAGCAGCAGGGTACGGATATGGGCCCCATCCACGTCCGCATCGGTCATCATAACAATCTTGTTATAGCGGCGGGCCTCCAAATCGAAGGTGCGGCCAGAACCAGCCCCGATCACCTGAATAATGGCGGCGCACTCAGCATTAGCCAGCATGTCCGTCAAGGAAGCCTTCTGCACATTCAGGATCTTGCCCCGAATGGGCAGCAGGGCCTGGTAGGTTGAAGAACGAGCCAGCCGGGCCGTGCCCAGGGCCGAATCACCCTCCACAATGAAAAGCTCAGAAGTCTCCAGGTCATTAGAGCGGCAATCCACCAGCTTGGCCGGCATGGAGGAAGTCTCTAGGGCGTTCTTCCGCCGCTGGGTCTCCTTATGCACCCGGGCCGAAATACGAGACTTCATCTCGCCCACAACCTTCTCGCTGAGGGCGTGAGCCTGGGCTTTCTCAACCCGGGCAGTCGAAGCCAGCTTGGCAGCCAGCTGCTGGGAGACCACCTTAGCCACAATCTGCCGGACAGCCGGGGTACCCAGAATCTCCTTGGTCTGGCCCTCAAACTGGGGCTCAGCCAGGCGGACCGTCAGCACGGCAGTCAAGCCAGCCAGTACATCGTCCTTCTCAATCTTGTCCTTACCCAGCTTGTACTTGCGGGCATTATCAGCCAGGTGCTTACGCATGGTCCGCAGCAGGCCCTGCTCAAAACCAGCCTGGTGGGTACCGCCCTTAGGGGTAGCAATAATATTGACAAAGGACCGCAAGGTCGTCTCGTAGCCACTCCCCCAGCGCAGGGCAATATCCACCTCGCAGCTGCGCTCCACCTCAGTCAGCTGAGAGTGGCCCTCAGCATCCAGCACCGGCACTGTCTCAGTAAAAGTATCGCTGCCAGTAAAACGCCAAATATCGGTCACAGCCTGGTCATGGGCCAGGTAGTCCACAAACTCAGAGATACCCCCGTCATGCTGGAAAACCTCCTCATGGGGCCCCTCAGCCCCAGGTGTACCCTCTAACCGACGCTCGTCCCGCACCGCAATCCGCAGGCCAGGAATCAAGAAGGCAGTCTGCCGGGCCCGGGCCGCCAGGTTCTCATAGCTAAAGCGGGCATCCGGGGTAAAAATCATGGGATCAGCCCAGTAGCGCACCCGGGTACCGGTCACCCCCCGCTTGGCCTTACCCACCACCTGCAGGGCAGAATCAGAAGGCTGGAAGGGGGCATCAGGGCTGGGCTTAGACCCGTCAGAGAAAATACCTGGAACCCCGTGCTTAAAGCTCATCTGGTAGGTCTTACCGCCCCGGTCCACCTGCACATCCAGGCGAGAGGACAGGGCGTTGACCACCGAGGCACCCACACCGTGCAGGCCACCCGAAGCATTATAGGAGCCGCCACCAAACTTACCGCCAGCGTGCAGTTTCGTGTAGACCACCTCAACACCGGACAGGCCGGTGCGAGGCTCAATGTCGGTGGGCACGCCACGGCCGTCGTCCTGGACCTCTACCGAGCCGTCCTTATAGAGGATGACCTGAATAGACTGGCCATAACCAGCTAGGGCCTCGTCCACCGAGTTATCGATAATCTCCCAGAGACAGTGCATGAGGCCCCGGGAGTCGGTGGAGCCGATGTACATGCCAGGACGTTTGCGGACAGCCTCCAAGCCCTCCAGCACCGAGAGGTTACGGGCGGTATAGGTTTCTGCTGCCATAAGAGCCTCCTGGTCTGAAGGGAAGATACTGCCCCACTAGTCTAGTACATTGCTAGCAGGCTACGAGGCTCACGCCAGATAGAGAAACCCAGGGCGGCCAGAAGCAAGAGGGTCAGCAGGTAAAGCATGATGGGGGTGTTTTCCTTATTTTTCTCACAAGAACAAAATAAGAGACTAAGCCTGCTCAAAGATGGCAAGCGCCTCAAGGTGATGGGTATGGGGGTACATGTCAAAGGCCTCTAGGGCGGTCAGCTTCCATCCTAGCTCCCGCAGGTAGCCGGTATCCCGTCCCAGGGCCGCCGGATCACAGGCCACATAGGCCAGGCGGTCAGGGGCCAGAGCCGTCACCTGCTCCATGACCCTACGGCCAGATCCCTCCCGGGGAGGGTCACAAATCACCAGGTCAGGACCCAGATAGGCCCCAGACTCAACCTCGACCAGTAACTTATCCAGGACGCTAGCAACGTCCCCCCGCTCAACCCGCACCGGCGTCTGAGCAGAAGCAGAAGTCAAAGAAATACCCCCCGGGCCCAGATTCTTAGCCGCATTAGCGCTAGTTACCGGGGAGCCTTCTAGCGAGAGCACCTGCCCGGCCGGACCCACAGCATCCGCAGCCAAAGCTGTGAAGAAACCAGCCCCAGCGTAGAGGTCATAGACCCTCTCACCCGGTTCAATCTTGGCCAGCCGCAGAAGGGCTTGGCCCAGGGTCTGCGGGGCCCAGCGGTGAATCTGCCAGAAACCAGAGGCCCCCACCTGCCAGCAGAAATCCTTGCCCTCAATCTGGGCGGTCTCTAGCAGGTCAGGCTGAGCTGCCCCCAGAAAGAGAGTCTTAGGCTTGGC
>DKXC01000147.1:31771-43034 GCA_002492045.1 Micrococcaceae bacterium UBA7136 | reverse complement strand
GGTGGTGCGGGGGTTGGTGTTTTTTGCGGCTGGGGAGACTTTTGAATAAGCCTCAGAAGTCCAGAGGGAGGCTTATCCATAAGATCTGGTTAGGCTTGCAGACTCGCGCTTGCCGCATCCCTCTCGCATCGCTAAACTCGGCGATTCAGGCCAGCCCCCGCGCCAGCGGCTTCGCTGCAAGTCTGCCTTCACCTACCCTTATGAATAAGCCTCACGGCAGCCCCAGAAGACCCTACCCCACCCTAACAAGGACCCCTTCTTCCTTGCTGAAAGTGAGACAGCCCAAGGGCTGAGACCGAGCTTTAAAAACTTTCTATCACCGGGTGGATGCGGTAGCCTGGTGAGAAGGGTCAAACATGCAACCTAGAGGAGACATGATGAGAAGAGTTTTACCTGCCGATACCCTGACCCCAATTTTGGCCTACATGCGTATCCAGGGAGAGAAAAAGGTCATCCTTGAATCTATTCCTAGAGAAAAGGAAAATGCTCGCTTCTCTATTATTGCCTACAATCCGGTTGCTGAAATTCTCTTTAAGGAGGGCGTCCTCTACCGGGACGGGCAGCCGGTTGAGGAAGACCCCCTGGACTACCTGCACAAGGTAACCAACAAGGGTGCCCAGTCTGATCTTCCTTTTGCTGGTGGCGCTATTGGTTTTATTGGCTACGATATGATTAGCCTTTACGAGAATATTGGCCAGATTCCGCAGTGCACTATCGATACACCAGATATGCACTTTTTTATTTATGAGTCCTACCTGATTTTTGATAATAAAAAAGAGAAGCTTTACGTCGTCGAGGACAATATTTACTCTGGTCGCAGCGACGAGGCCATGCGTGAGTCTCTGGCCCGCGTCATGAAGGAGCTACAGACCCAGGCCCCTTACGAGTTCACTCCGCAGGATTTGCAGGCCCTTAAGTTCTCAAACCATATTGAGCGGGATACTTTTATCGGTATGGTCGAGAAGGCTAAGAAGCTTATTCGCTCGGGTGACATGTTCCAGTGCGTCCTGAGCCAGCGTTTCTCAGCTGATTTCTATGGTGACCCTCTGGACTACTACCGTAATCTGCGGGTCACTAACCCCTCTAACTACCTCTACTTCTACGACTTTGGTGACTACCAGGTGATTGGTGCCAGCCCTGAGAGCCTGGTGTCGGTTAAGCATGGTGAGGTGACCACTAACCCCATTGCTGGCACCCGTCCCCGCGGGGTCAATGCGGAGGAGGACGCTCGCCTGGCTGAGGAGCTGCTGGCTGATATTAAGGAGACGGCTGAGCATCGCATGCTGGTTGATTTGGGCCGCAACGATATTGGCAAGATCGCCCAGAACGGCAGCGTCAAGGTGGCCAGTTACATGGAGGTTGAGCATTTCCGCTATGTCATGCACCTGACTAGTGTGGTGACCGGCCAGTTGCTGCCGCAGCTCAGCCCCTTGGATGCCCTGAAGTCCACCCTGCCTGCCGGTACTGTTTCTGGTGCCCCTAAGATTCGGGCTATGCGGCGAATTTATGAGCTTGAGCAGGAGAAGCGCGGCATCTATGCCGGTGCTATTGGCTACCTTTCGGCTTCGGGCGACATGGATTTTGCTATTGCTATTCGTACCATGATTCTTAAGGGCCAGAAGGCCTATGTGCAGGCGGGGGCTGGGATTGTTTATGACAGTGTCCCCGAGAATGAGTTTCAGGAAACCATCAATAAGGCTAAGGCCATGACAAGAATCGGAGACGCCCTATGATTCTGCTTGTCGATAACTATGATTCTTTCACCTACAACCTGGCCCAGTACCTGGGTACCTTCACCGAGGTTGAGGTTTTGCGTAACGATGATGAGAATCTTTACGCTGCGGCGCAGGAGGCTGATGGTCTGGTTTTCTCGCCGGGGCCGGGTTGGCCTGCGGACGCTGGAAAGATGGAGGCCATGATTAAGGACTTTGCCAGCAGCAAGCCTATTCTGGGTATCTGTCTGGGCCACCAGGCTATTGCGGAGTCTTTTGGGGGTCAGCTGGGGCTGGCCCAGAACATCATGCACGGCAAGCAGAGCGACATTATTTTTAAGGAGCCCTCCCCTATTTTTGCTGGGATTAGCCCGCAGGTTCCGATCATGCGCTACCACTCTATTGTGGTCACTGATATGCCCCAGGATTTTGAGGTCACTGCCATCACCACCGATGACCAGGAAATTATGGCGATCCAGCATAAGACCCTGCCGATTTACGGGCTTCAGTACCACCCAGAGAGCATCGGCAGCCCGGACGGCCTGACCATGATTGAGAACTTTATTAGGGTGGTTGAAAACCAGCGGTCTGAAAGTTTGGGATAGACAGGATAAGAGCGTGAAGGAAATATTCTTAAAGATCTCCGACGGTGAAGATCTGGGCCAGGCCCAGGTTAAAGACATCTTTGACCGTATTTTGGACGGCCAGCTGACAGAAAGCCAGATTGCGGCTCTTCTGCTGGGCCTAAAGACTAAGGGCGAAACCGCGGACGAGATAACTGGCATCGTCCAGTCTCTTAAGACCCATGCGGTTGCTCTGCCTCAGACTTTCGATGATGCCATGTGTAACTGTGGCACCGGCGGCGACCAGTCCTACAGTTTTAATGTTTCTACTACGGCCTGCTTCCTGTTGGCTGCGGGCGGGATTTGTATGGCTAAGGCCGGTAATCGTTCTATCTCCTCTAAGTCTGGTTCGGCGGACGTCCTGGAGGCCTTGGGCATTAATGTGGCGGCTTCTCCTGAGGTGCTGGCGCGGGCTCTTGACCGGGTTGGTTTGGCCTTCATTTTTGCTCAGACCGTGCACCCGGCTATGCGTTTTATTGGGCCTGCCCGCCAGGCCTTGGGAATCCCTACCGTTATGAACCTGGTGGGGCCGCTGGCTAACCCGGTTAATTTGCAGACCCAGCTGATGGGTCTTTACCGGGTGGAGCTGCAGGAGCTGGTGGCTCGTGCTCTTAGGGGGCTGGGGCGTCAGCGGGCGGTGATTATTACCGGGCCAGACAATATGGATGAGGCGGCCCTCTACGGTACTAACACCTACACCCTGCTAGATGGGGGCAGGATTAGTCAGCACCGGTTCACCCATGAAGATTTGGGCATGCCCAGGGTTGAGCTGGCTGATATTAGTGGCGGTGACGCGGCTGAGAATGCTGAGATTTTGCTCAGTGTCCTGCGGAATGAGGCCAGCCCCTACCTTGAGACGACGGTTCTTAATGCTGGTCTGGGCTTTTTTGCTCATGGCAAGGTGGAGAGTATCGGGGCTGGTGTGGATTTGGCCCGTGGCCTGCTGGCGGATGGTTCGGCTTTTAGGAAACTTGAGCAGCTGAGAGAGGTACAGGTATGAGTCAGGCTTTTCTTCCCCGGATTCTAGAGCAGAAGGCCCAGGAGGTGGCTGGTCTTGAGCTAGAGGAGGCCCGGCCCCTGCGAAAGACCTATAGTTTCTATGATTTTCTTCGGCAGAACCCTCAGAAGCTACAGGTCATTGCGGAGGTCAAGAAGGCTAGCCCTAGTCTGGGCAATATCAACCTGGGGGTGGATATTATTGCTCAGGCTAAGACCTATGAGGCTAATGGGGCTGCCATGATTTCTGTGCTGACCGATGAGGTTTTCTTTAAGGGCCATATTTCTTATTTGCAGGAGATTTCCGCCCAGGTGCAGGTTCCTACCCTGGCTAAGGATTTCATTATTGATGAGAAGCAGATTGTTCGTAGCCTGAATGCGGGTGCGACGGTGATTCTGCTGATTGTGGCTGCCCTGCCTGAGGCCAGGCTCAAGGAGCTCTACAATTTTGCGACCGGCCTGGGCCTGGAGGTTCTGGTGGAGACCCATGACCTGGCTGAGCTGGAGGTTGCCCATCGGATTGGGGCCAAGATTATTGGGGTAAATAACCGCAATTTGACCACCTTTGAGGTGGATCTTCAGACCAGTCTTGATTTGGCTCCGCATTTTGAGGATCAGCCGGTTTATATCTCTGAGTCGGCTATTTTTAGTGGCCAGGACGCTGCCCGGCTGGCTCCCTTCTTTGACGGGATTCTGGTGGGTACTGCCCTGATGACTGCCGATGATGTGGCGGGCCGCATCAAGGAGCTGCAGGTTGACAAGGGTTAAGATTTGCGGCCTATCGACCCCCGAGGCGGTGGAGGCTGCGGTGGCTGCCGGTGCCGACTACATTGGTTTTGTTTTTGCCCCCAGCAGGCGGCAGGTCAGCCTAGAGCAGGCTGCTGACCTGGCCCGGCAGGTGTCGGGCCCTACCCGGACGGTGGGGGTTTTTGTCTCCCCTTCCCTGGCTGAGCTGCAGGAGGCTATCAAGGCCGTCCCCCTGGATTTGGTGCAGATTCACGGGGATTTTGAGGAGAGCCTGCTGGGGCAGATTCCGGTGCCAACTATTCGGGCCTTACAGGTGACCCAGGGGGCAGATGGCCCCCTAGAGACCCTGGCTGATTACCTGCTCTTTGACGCCCCGGTAGCTGGCAGCGGCCAAACCTTCGACTGGCAGGTTTTAGAGAAAAAATCTATCGGCAAGCCCTTCTTTATTGCCGGCGGCTTGACGGTAGATAACCTGGCCGAAGCAAAAGACCTCTTCACCCCCTACGCGGTGGATGTTTCTTCAGGGGTAGAAACAGAGGGCTCCAAGGACCTCACAAAAATTAAGAAATTTATAGAAAGGGCAAAGGCATGACCTACCAGAAACCTGACGCGCAGGGCTTCTTTGGACGTTTCGGGGGGCAGTTTGTTCCCGAGACCCTGATGACGGCCGTCCTTGAACTGGATCAGGCCTACCGGGAGGCTAAGGCAGACCCGGCCTTCCAGGCCCAACTCAATGATCTTTTGCGTAACTATGTGGGCCGGGAAACCCCCCTCTACTATGCTGAACGGCTAAGCCAGCATATTGGTGGCGCCCAGATTTACCTTAAGCGTGAAGATCTCAACCATACGGGTGCCCACAAGATTAATAATGCCCTGGGTCAGGTTCTACTGGCCCAGCGGATGGGTAAGAAGAAGATTATTGCCGAGACCGGCGCCGGCCAGCACGGGGTGGCTACGGCAACCGCGGCCGCCCTTTTTGATATGGACTGCACCATTTACATGGGTGAAGAGGACGTCAAGCGGCAGGCCCTGAATGTTTTCCGCATGGAGCTGCTGGGGGCTAAGGTCTTTAGCGTCAAGGACGGCTCCCGCGTCCTGAAGGATGCTGTCAATGCGGCCCTGCGGGCCTGGGTGGCCGGTATTGAGGACACCCACTACATTATGGGTTCAGCCCTGGGCCCGGCTCCCTTCCCCGAGATGGTTCGTGATTTCCAGTCGGTGATCGGTAGCGAGGCTAAGCGCCAGTTCGCTGAGATTTCGGGCGGTAAGCTGCCCGATGCCGTCCTGGCCTGTATTGGTGGTGGCTCTAACGCTATCGGCATGTTCTACCCCTTCGTCAATGACGAGTCGGTGGCCATGTACGGTGCTGAGGCGGCCGGGTTGGGCCTGGATACTGAGCAGCACGCGGCTACCTTTGCTAAGGGACGCCCGGGTATTCTGCACGGTTCTCTCATGGATGTTTTGCAGGATGCTCACGGCCAGATTATGGAGGCTTTCTCTATTTCGGCGGGCCTGGATTATCCGGGTGTTGGCCCTGAGCACTGTCATTTCAATGAGATTGGCCGGGCCACCTACGACTCTATTACCGACCAGGAGGCCCTGGAGGGTTTCAAGCTGCTGTCGCGCCTGGAGGGCATTATTCCGGCTCTGGAGTCTAGCCACGCTATTGCTCTTTGCCAGAAGGTCGCGGCCGGTATGAGCCCGGATCAGAGCCTGATTGTGTGCCTGTCAGGACGCGGGGATAAGGACGTCATGCAGGTTAAGGAACGTTTTGAGGCGGAAGGGGCCTAGTGTTGAAGAGTCTAAGCAAGCATCTGCAGGCTATTAAGGAGAGCGGCCGGGGCATTTTTGTTCCCTACATTATGGCCGGTGACCACCAGCAGGGCCTGGACGGTCTTTTTGAGACTATTGCCCTCATGGAGGGGGCTGGGGCCTCCGCGGTTGAGGTGGGCATCCCCTGGTCTGATCCGGTGGCGGACGGCCCGGTCATTGAGTTGGCTGGTCAGCGTAGCCTGGCCCGCGGGGTTAACCTGAGGGCTATTGTTGAGAAGCTGCAGGAGCAGCAGACCGGCCTGCCCCTGGTCATGATGACCTACATGAACCCGGTCTACCAGTACGGTATTGAGGCTTTGATTGAGGATTTGGCGGGCACTTCGGTTAAGGGCCTGATTATTCCTGATTTGCCCTATGAGCATCAGGATATGGTCAAGGCTTATCTGGCTGATAGTGATATTGCCCTGGTGCCTCTGGTGAGCTTGACGACCGGCCTGGAGCGGCAGCGGCTGCTGGTGGAGGGGGCTGAGGGTTTTGTTTATGCGGTTGCTATTAATGGTGTGACGGGTAAATCCGGTAGCTACCGGGATGACCTGGATAAGCATCTGGCCCGTTTGACCCAGCTGGCTGATATTCCGGTTTTGACTGGTTTTGGTGTTTCTACCGCCGAGGATATTGAGCGTTTCAATAGGGTCTCGGATGGTGTGATTGTGGGTTCTAAGATTGTGCGTGACCTGCATGAGGGCCGGGTTCAGGAGGTCACTGACTTCGTTGCCCTGGGTTCTCAGGTCAAGAAGTAACCCACCGTGAATGTGCCGGAAAATCGATGAATGTGCCAGTAAACCTCCCACATTTGAAGGTTTCTGGCACATTCAGTTAGAGGCTATTCCAGGTATAAGTCACCCCCGGTTCGAGTTCAACTCAAAACCGGGGGTGACTTTTATGGGCAAGGCCTCCTGAGAAACCCCTAGCCTACTCGTAGCGTAGGGCGTCGATGGGATCCAGCTTGGCTGCCTTATTAGCCGGGTAGTAGCCAAAGAAGAGGCCAATCGCCAGAGAGAAACCCAGGGAGGTCAGCACCGCATTAAGCGGCGGCAGAACCATGAGCCCCATCAGGTTAGAGCCCAACATCCCCAGGGCCCCACCCAGCAGGACGCCCAGCAGGCCGCCCACCAGGCAGACCATCATGGCCTCCACCACGAACTGAGTGCGGATAGCGCTACGGGTAGCGCCCAGGGCCTTACGGATACCGATCTCGCGGGTTCGCTCAGTCACCGTCACCAACATAATGTTCATGACACCAATACCACCCACCAGCAGAGAAATACCAGCAATAGCACTAATAGCCATGCTGATGTTGTTCAGCACCTGGTTAAAGGAAGCAGTCGAAGCTGAGAAGTCCATAATTTCGGCCTGGAAATTATCGTTAGACCGGTACATCTGGGTCAGGACAGCCTGCAGCTTAGCCTTAGTCTGCGCCAGGTCTGCGTTCTCAGAAGGACGCACCGTAATAGTAGACCACTCGGTAGTCTCGTAGTCGCTGACCGCAGAGGCAACCGTGTAGGGCATGTAGTAGGCGCTGGTGTCAGTGTAAGAGAAGATGCCGCCACTGGTATCGGGGGCGTAGACACCAATGACCACGCCGGTCATGGAGCCGCTCGTGCCGTCCATAGTGATTTCACTACCGACAGCCTTCTGCGGGTCACCATCGTAGAGGGCGTTCACGGTCTCAGTCGAGATCACGGCCACCTTGCGGGAAGTGTTAATGTCCTCAGCAGTGATATTGCGGCCAGCCACAATCTCAAGGGGCTTGAGCTTGAGGGCGTCCTCGTTCACGAACTTGGCGTTACCGCTAGCCTCCTTACCGTTCGCGGTCAGGGGCATGTAGGAGCCACCGTAGCCAGAGTCGCCAATAGGAATACCGGCGATGGAGTCACCCATGACCTGCTTAATGAGGTTGATGTCGTCCACATCAAACTTAGAGTCAGTGTCGGGGTTGGCGCCGCTTCCACCCAGTAGACCACCGTAGGGGTCGTTAGAGGGTGAAGCAGAGGCCTGCGGGTCTGGCCGTTCCTTAACCTGGACGGTCAGGTCGTTAGCGCCCGAGCTGGCAATAGACCGGTTGGTCTGCACCTGTAGGGCGTGGCCCAGGGTCAGAATAGCGATCACCGAGGCAATACCCACGATGATGCCCAGCAGGGTTAGGAAGGAGCGCATCTTGTTAGTGCGCAGGCTTCCCAGGGCCAGTATCAGAGATTCACGAAGATTCACGGCTACTGTCCTCCTTGAAGGGGGGTCATGGGCAGGGTGGGGTCCAGGGCCTGGACGCCGGCCTGGGGCTGGTGGGCCATGTAGGGGCTGGCAGCCTCCTGCCCATCATGGATCCGGCCGTCCACCATGGTCACAACCCGGGTGGTCTCGGCAGCTAGCTCAGGGTTGTGGGTAATGAAGACGATGGTCTTGCCCTGCTCCCGGTTGAGCTGGTGGAAGAGGTCCATGACCATGCGGCCGGTCTGGCTGTCTAGGGCACCGGTCGGTTCGTCTGCCAGCAGCAGGGGCGGGTCGTTGGCCAGGGCGCGGGCGATAGCCACACGCTGCTTCTGGCCGCCAGAGAGCTGGGATGGGTTGTGGCCCATACGGTCGGCCATGCCCATCTGCTCTAGCAGGTATTCGGCCCGTTCGCGGCGTTCCTTGACGGGAACCCCGGCGTACATGAGGGGCATTTCCACGTTCTTGAGAGAGGAAATGCGGCCAATCAGGTTGAAGCTCTGGAAGACGAAACCAATGTTCTGACTGCGGTAGAAGGCCTGCTCATCATCGTCCATAGCTGTGACGTCCTCACCGGCGAAGGTGTAGGAGCCTGCCGTGGCCTTGTCCAGCATGCCGATGATGTTCATGAGGGTACTTTTGCCGGAGCCAGACTGGCCGACTACCGACACGAACTCGCCCTCATCCACATGGAAGTTGACACCGGGCAGAACGGTGATGGCGTTTTCGGTTCCCTGGTTGAAGGTTTTGACGATGCCCCGCATGTCTAGCAGGTGCCCGGCCCCGGCGGGCTGGGTTTGGGGGGCCAGCACGTCGGTGGGCTCGTCCAGGTAGTCCTGGGGGTTTTGGCTAGTCATGGTTTAGAAACCGCCAATGCTGGTGCCGGCGTCCAGGGTGACCTGCTCGCCGATGCGGCTCTTGTAGGCTTCGCCCTGGGTGATGACCATGTCGCCGGTCTGTAGCTGGCCGCCGGTGATGGCGGTGTCAACGTCGTTGGTCAGGCCGGTTTCAACGGTCCGCTCTTCGAGGGTGTACTGGCCTTCTTCAGCGGGTACAGCCACGATGACGGCCTTAGCGCCACTGTCGGTGGTGTAGACGGCGTCGCGGGGCAGGCTGATGGAGGAGGAGTCCTCAGCGGTGATGATGTTGGCCTTGACCTTGGAGCCCAGGAAGAGGCCCTCACGGTCGCCCTCCACAGTGATCTGGACGCTGAAGGTGGGGTTGCTGTTGCTGCTGCCAGCGCCCAGGGCAGAGGCGGCGTCGCCACCGGTGCTGGAGGCCTGCTGCAGGGAGTCAGCGATAGAGGAAACAGAGGTGACGGTGCCGGTGTATTCCTTGGCTGAGTCGCTACCGGCGGTGAAGGTGACCTTGTTGCCTTCCTTAATCTTGGCAATATCAGATTCACGGACGCTGCTGTTGATGGTCAGGCTGGAGTCGTTGCCGATGGTGACGATGGGACCGGTAGCAGCGGCGCCGGGCTTAGCAACGCTGGTGACTACACCGTCGATGGGGGCGGTGATGGTGGCGGCGTTGATGTCGTTCTGCAGCTTGGTTAGGGTCTGGTCGCGGGCGGTTTCGGCGGCGGTCAGGTTGGTGCGGGCAGAGTTAACTTCAGCTTCGAGGCTGGTCAGCTGGGTGTTGGCGGCATTGCGGGCGGTGGTGACACCGGTGTCGGCATCGGCCTTGGCGCCAGCGGCCAGACGCTGGGCTGACTCGGCAGCGGTAACCTCCGCATTGAGGGCGGTGGTGTCTTCACCGGCGGCAGCGGCTGCGTCCCGCAGGGAGCGCTTGGCAGCCAGGTCGTTGTTGGCTGCGGTCAGCTGCTCGTTGGCGGTGCGCTGGGTAGAGAGGGCAGTCAGAATGTCGGGGCTGGTGTTGTTGTTGATGCCGTCCCGCAGCTGGTTGTAGTTGTTCTGGGCGGTGGTCAGGGCAGCCTGGGCGGTAGAGACCTGGGTACCTAGCTGGGTGCGCTGGGAGTCCAGTTCGCTCTGCAGGGCGGAGGTATCCATGGTGGCCATGGTCTGGCCCTGGCGTACCCGGTCGCCTACCTTAACGTCGACGGAGCTGATGGTGGCGGTCAGGTGGGTGGTGACGGCCCGGGTTTCGCCGGCCTGGACGGTGCCGTCTACTCGTACCCGGTTGCTGACGCCTTCGCTGTCGGTGACCAGGATGTAGTCGGTGGAGGGGATGCCGACGCTGGAGGCCCGGTTAGCGGCTGAGTTGATGGCCTGGCTGGCGATAAAGATCAGAATCAGCAGGGAGACTCCCAGACCGATCAGGACCTTGGTCAGGGTGGAGAGCTTCTTACGCTTCTTGGGGCGCTGGCGGGTGGAGGGGCTACTTGTCATGATTTCTCCGTCGAAGGGGGATATGTTTCCCTCAATTTTACGGATTTTGTGGGCTGATGGAACCCTAAAAAGGGCTAGTGAGAGCCGAAATCATCCCCTGGTATGAGCCTGACCTGAGCCAGAGGCCAGACTCGCCCAGCTTTCTTCCAGTTTTAGTCCATGCTCTGCCCGGCGGTCTCCGGGACGGCCGCCCGGGTGTAGGCAATCAGGCCCAGGCCAATCAGGGCGAAGAGGGCGAAGGTCCAGCCCAGGCCCAGGGAGGCCAGTAGCTGGGGGAAGGTCAGAGAGACAGCGAAGTTAGCCATCCAGGAAACAAAGGTAGCGGCCCCCATGCCGGAGCCCCGCACAGCCCGGGGGAAGAGCTCGCTCATGAGCAGCCAAGTCACCGGGGAGACCGCCCCCTGCTGGAAAATCAGGAAGACAATAGAAATAGCCAGGGTAGCCCAGGGGCGGGCGTCCGGGCCCAGCAGCTGGGAGCTGACCGCCAAAGCAGCCAGGGAGCCAGTGGTCCCCGCCAGGCCCAGGGTCAGTACCAGCCTGCGCGGGAAGCGTCCCACAAACCAGAGACCGATTCCAGCACCAATGACCGAGAGCAGACCATTAGAGATATTGGCGGTCAGGGCCGCATTGGTTGAGAAGCCGGCCTCCCGCAGCACCTGGGTTCCGTAATACATGAGGGCGTTGACGCCCGTAGCCTGCTGGATAACACCAATAGAGCAGGCCAAGAGCAGAAGCCTACGCAGGGTGGGGTCAGCCCAGAGCCTCCCCAGGCCAGCCTCCTGCGAGCGCCCCTCCT
>DKXC01000147.1:0-31478 GCA_002492045.1 Micrococcaceae bacterium UBA7136 | reverse complement strand
CGCCCCTCCTGGGGCCGGTAGCTGGGTGATTCGGGCACCAGGAACATGCCAGCAAAGAGCACCAGGGCCGGGGCGGCCGAGATAGCGAACATGAGCCGCCAGGTGTCGGTCTGGTCGGCCAGGCTATTACCAATTAGGGCGTTGACCACGTAGGCGGCTAGCTGGCCGAAGACGATCATGAACTGGTTGCGGGTGACGATGGTGCCGCGCAGGTGGGTGGGGGCGATTTCTGCCAGGTAGATGGGCACCAGGGCTGAGGCTGCACCGACGGCTAGTCCGACTAGCACCCTAAAGAGCAGGAAGAGGCTCAGGCTGGGGGCGGTGGCTAGTCCCAGGGAGCTGACGGCAAAGATGATAGCCAGGGCAAAGAGGGGGCGACGGCGGCCGAAGCGGTCGATGGTGCGTCCGGCGGTCAGGGCGCCCAGGGCGGCCCCCAGGGTCAGGGCGCTGGTGGCTAGGCCCTCCTGGGCGGGGGTCAGTTGGAAGTCTTCTTGCAGGAAGGGCAGGGCCCCGTTGATGATGCCGGTGTCGTAGCCGAAGAGGAAGCCGCCGATAGAGACGATCCAGGTGGCCAGGTTGCTGTGGCCCCGGGTGGGCTGACGGTTCATGCTTTTCTCCTTCGTCTGGACCTGTACCATTCTAGCCCTAGTTCCTGTGACGGGGAAAACTATCAAGCTGGGGATTTCCTTCTTTTGAGGGCGGGGGGCGAGTAGACTTTGGGTATGAGCGAGAACCAGAAGGAACCTCTTTCCCAGGACGCCCCGACCCGGCCTCTGACAACCGAGGGTAACTATGCTGCCCCGACCCAGCCCTATCCTCAGCAGGCTGACCCTTATGCCCAGGCTGGGCAGGCCAATCAGGGTTATCAGCAGCCTGCCGGCCAGCAGGTCCCTGGTGCGCAGAGTTACCAGGACCCCTACCAGCGTCCTCAGGCCCAGCCCCAGGTAGGCTACGGGCAGCCTACTCCCCCGCCGCCGGGACTACCGCTAGACCAGCAGCCTTCCCGGACTAACATCCTGGGTATTATTGCCCTGGTGCTGGCTGTCGCCTCCGGCCTGCTCTTCTTGACTGATCCTTTCTGGGGTGCCCTGCCTGCCCTGGCGGCCTTTATCCTTGCTATCGTCGGCCTCTTCCAGAAGGGTAAAGAGAAGGTCACCTCTATTGTTGCCCTGGTGCTCTCAATCCTGGAGGGCCTCTTTCTTGCCCTCTTCTTTATCGCGGCCGCTGTTATCGGTTTCTCTATCTTCGGCGGCTACAACACCTACTACGATGACAGCACCACCTACCCCCTGCCCAGCTACGACAGCTCTATGTCTAGCGATTGGGGAGAGTTCACGGTAGCTGAGGACGACCTGCGCCTGGGCCAGACCGCCCACTACAGCAACGGGGTTGAGCTGACGGTCTCTGAGCTGCGGGACTACGCCCCCAGCGATACCGCTGCTCTCAGTAACGACCCGGCCCTGAGCAACCACCGGGTTGTTACCGTGACCGTCCGCAACGGTTCTGATCAGGCGATCAGGCCCGCCCTGTTCCTGATGGGCAACTCTGGTGGCCGGGCCGTCGACCAGATTCTCGATCACGCAAACAATATCAACGGTAGCCAGAACCTGGGTTCTATCCAGCCCGGCCAGGAGGTCAGCTTAGAGGTGGCCTTCTCTATGGCAGATCCGGCCAACCTCTCCCTGGACGTCGATATGGGTTACAGCTACGACGACCTGACCTTTACCAGCTACCCGGTCTCCTAGCCCCTTCTAGAAAAGGGCGATAGGCTCCGGCGCGGGGAAGATTCTGTCTAGTTCAGCTAGCAGGTCTTCCCCCAGCTTTTTAAGGGCAGAAGCATTGGCCTCAACCTGCTGGGGGCTGGTGGCACCAGCAATCACGGACCCCACCGGCTCCTGGGCAGCCAGCCAGGAGAAGGCCAGTTCAAGCTCAGTCATCCCAACCTGCTGGGCTAGGTCAGAGAAGGCCTGCAACTGCTCCCAGTTGGCGGATTCGAGGATCTGGGGTTTCAGGCTGGTTAGGCGTCCCGGGGTTTGCTGGCCCTGCCGGTACTTACCGGTCAGCAGGCCGTTGGCCAGGGGAAAATAGGGCAGCAGGCCCAGGCCCAGGTTCTGGCAGGCAGGGATAACCTCCAGCTCAGCCCGGCGGTCTAGCAGGTTGTAGTGGTTCTCAGCCGCAATGTAGCGGCTGCCCAGTTGCTGACCCAGGTAGTGGGCCTGGGCAATCTGCCAGCCAGCATAGTTAGAACTAGCCAGGTAGCGAACCTTACCGGCAGCCACCAGCTCACCCAGGGCGGTCAGGGTCTCCTCGACCGGGGTAGAGGCATCCGGTGTGTGGTGGATGTAAAGATCCAAGTAGTCGGTGCCCAGCCGTTTGAGGGATGCTTCCAGGGCCTGACGCAGGTAGCGGCGGGAGCCCCGGGCCTGATGGGCTGGTGAACTGGTGTCACCCATGGGCAGGCCAAACTTACTGATAATGACAATGTCTTCTCGCCGGACGGCCAGGTCCTTAAGAATCTGCCCAAAAATTTCCTCTGACTGGCCCGGGTAACCCCCGTAAATATCAGCCAAATCAAAGGTGGTAATTCCGGCCTCTAGGGCAGCAACCACCACCTGCCGGCTACCCTCAAGGGTCTGGGTGGGGGTCTGGGGGCGGCCCAGGTTGTTGCAGCCCAGGCCAACACGGGAGACAAGCAGGCCGCTGCGGCCCAGGTTCTGGTAGATCATGGTCATGTCTCTAGGCTACCGGCTTCTAAGAGCCTTATTCATCAGGCTAGGCTCGCAGACTCGCGCCTACCATCACCTACCTTCGTGAGCCTAGTGGGCCATAGGTGCCCCGCCAGCAGCGGCCTTACCCTTGGGCACCAGGAAGGAGACCAGCACCGAAGCCAGTGACAGGCCAGCAGCCACCAGGAAGGCCAGGTGAACACCAGCCATGTAGGCTTCTGCCCCTCCCCCTGGCCAGCGCCCAGGCTGAGCAGGGCCACAAAGAGGGCGGTAGCGGCAGCACCTGCCACCTGCTGGAAGGTTGTCATAGCCGAAGAACCAAAGGCCTGTAGCTCCTGGCCCAGGGAACCTAGCCCCAGGCTCATCATGGGGGTGTTAATGAGGGGCAGGCCCAAGGTCATGAGAATATAGGCAGCCGCAATCTGCCAGGCCTGAGTACTGCTATTAAAGGCACTCATGAGCCAGATTGAGGTAGAGAAGAGCAGGGCACCAGGGATAACCAGCTTGCGAGCACCCAGCTTGTCAGACATCCGCCCGACGAAGGGGCTAAGGACAGCCATGAGGACGCCACCGGGCAGAAGCAGCAGGCCGGTGGCCAGGGCATCCATACCCAGGACCTTAGAGGTGTAGAGGGGGATGATGGTGGCGGTACCCAGCATGACGCCCATACCCACAGCGCTCATAATGACGGTCAGGGTGAAGGGGAAGGAGCGGAAGATCCGCATATCCATGAAGGGGCCGCGGTCTTGTAGCTGAATCTGCCGCCAAACAAAGAGGGCAATAATAGCCGCTGAGATGACAACCAGGACCCAGGGGCTGACCGGCAGTTGGGCGCCGCCGTGGGAAGAGTCCCCGCCCATAGATGAAAGGCCCAGCACCAGGCCGCCAAAGCCCAGGGTAGAGAGCAGGATAGAGAGAAGATCAAGTTTCTGGTCGCTACCGGCGGGGGCGGTGGCGGGTGCCAGTTTGATGCCCAGGGCCAGGGCAATCAGGCCGATAGGCAGGATCAGCCAGAAGAGCCAGTGCCAGGAGGCCAGGTTGAGGATGATACCGGAGACGGTGGGGCCGGCGGCGGGGGCTGCTGAGATGACCATGCCGACAATGCCCATGGCCTGGCCGATGCGGCTGGGCGGAACCAGACGCATCATGGTGGTCATGAGTAGGGGGATCATGACGCCGGTGCCGCCTGCCTGCAGGATGCGTCCGAGCAGAAGGAAGGGGAAGGAGGGGGCGGTGGCTGCTACCAGGGTACCCAGGGAGAAGAAGGTCATGGCCGCAACGAAGACGGTGCGGATGGAGTAGCGGGAGATGATGAAACCGGCGGCGGGGGTAACTACGGCCATGGTCAGCATGAAGCCGGTGGAGGCCCACTGGGCGGTGGAGGCGCTGATGGACAGGTCCTCCATGATGTAGGGCAGGGCGACGCCCAGGAGGGTTTCGTTGAGGATGAGGACGAAGGCCGCTACGACCATGACGGCTAGGAGCAGGAATTGGGGGCGGTCTAGTCTGGTCTTCTGGTTTTGGTTTTCTGGCATCTGGTCTGTGTTTCCTTTGGTTAGTTTGGCCTTTTCAGGCACAGATACCTAGGCTAGTAAATTTTTGCTTTCCTTCGTAAGCAACTGTGGGCGCTAGCTTGCTCACAATCGTCCTGCCCCCAGGGGTACCAGATTGAGACGTTTTTCCTCGAACAGTGCCGATACAAAACGTCTTTTTCTGGTACCTGTGGACGGGGTACCAGACCAGTCTGGTACCCCTGTCCCGGGATGAGGACGCCTAGCTAGATCTCTTCGAGCCAGTTGGCCAGGCGCAGGGCCTCTACCCGCTGAAACTCTCGCAGGTTATTGGTCACCAGCACCAGGCCCCGGCTTCGGGCGTGGGCGGCAATGTGGAGGTCGTTTTCTCCGATAATCGTCCCTTTTCTTTGCAGGTCTGCCTTGATATCACCAAACTGGGCGGCAGCTTCCATTTCGTAGGGCAGCACCACCAACCGGGAGAGGAAGTCTTCAACAGCCCTGAGATTCTCTTCGGGGCGGGCGCTTTTAGCAGCTCCGAAGTAGAGTTCAGCTGCGGTAATACTGCTGACGCAGAGGCGTCCTGAGTTCTGGTTAAAGATGTGCAGTAGCTCTGGTGGACGCCGTTTCATGACGTAAATGACGATATTGGTGTCTAGCATGTAGGCCAGCATTAGAAGTCCTCTCGGGCTGGCTGCTGGCCTGGGTCTCGTTCTTCCATGAAATCTTGGCTGACAGCGGAGGCGTCCCCCAGGAAGAAGCTGTCCCAGCTGGCGCCTTCTGGGCTGATGATGCGGTCAGTGCCTTGCTTGCGGACGGTGACTTTCTTGATGTTCTTTTCAAAGCGCATGTCTGCTGGTAGGCGGACGGCCTGGGTTCGGTTGTTCATGAAAACTGTTGAGCTGGTCATTTTCACCCCTCCTAGGTATATAGCTTAAGTATATGGCGCTCTTCTTTCCCGGGGGTACCAGATTGAGACGTTTTTCCTCGAACAGTGCCGATACAAAACGTCTTTTTCTGGTACCTGTGGACGAGGGACCAGACCAGTCTGGTACCCCTGCACAGGTAGCGAAGCACTCACCTCAAGGGACGTCCACAGCCAGCTCACGCTGCCAGCCAAATAGGGGGTGACCGGGCTGACATCCGTCCGGCCGGGCCCTAGACTGGTGACATGACAAACTCAGGCATTGACACCAGCTTCCTCGACCCCGCCACCAAGCCAGCCGACGACTTCTTCCGCTACGTCAACGGCAGCTGGCACGACTCCCACGTCATCCCCGCCGACCGCTCCCGCGACGGCGGCATGTACTTCCTGCGTGACGCCGCCGAAGAACATGTACGAGAGATTATCGAAAACCTGGCCAGCCAAGAGCCAGGCTCCCGTATTGGTGCCCTCTACTCCTCCTTCATGGATACCGAGGCCATCGAAGCAGCCGGCCTGGCCCCCCTCCTGGCTGAGGTCCAGCCCATCCTAGAGGCCTCCACCGCCGATGACCTGGTGGACGCTATGGCCGACCTAGACATCCAGGGCCACGGCGGGCCGGTGGGCTGGTACACCAGCATTGACGCTAAGAACCCCGAAAAGTACGTCATCTACCTGACCCAGACCGGCCTGGGCCTGCCGGACGAGTCCTACTACCGGGAAGACAAGTACGCCGAACTGCGCACCGCCTACCAGGCCCACCTGCAGCGCATCTTTGAACTGACCGGCCTGGCTGAGAACTTTGGCCTGACCCCCGCCGACGCAGCCGCAGCCGTCCTGGCCCACGAAACCGAACTAGCCTCCCACCACTGGGACGCTGTCAAGACCCGGGACGCGGACGCCCGCTACAACCCGGTTGAGGCCAAGCAGCTGGATGCAAGCTTCCCGGGTTTCCCCTACCAGCGCTGGCTAACCGGCCTGGGCATCAGCCTGGAGCAGGCCGGCACTGTGGTGGTCAACCAGCCCTCCTACTTTGAGGGACTGGGCCAGATGTGGCAGAACTCCCCCCTCTTTATCTGGAAGCTCTGGTATGTCTGGCAGATGGCTCACTCCCGGGCCCCCTACCTAACCCAGGCCCTGGTGGATGAGAACTTCGACTTCTACGGTCGCACCCTGTCTGGTTCTGAGCAGCTGCGGGACCGCTGGAAGCGGGGCGTGGCCCTAGTTGAGTCCTCCCTGGGTGAAGAGCTGGGCAAGGAGTATGTGGCTATTCACTTCCCGCCCGCCCACAAGGCCCAGATGATGGAGCTGGTGGAGGACCTGCTAGAGGCCTACCGCCAGTCCATTGAGTCTCTGGACTGGATGACCGAAGAAACCCGTACTAAGGCCCTAGCCAAGCTGGACGCCTTTGTCACCAAGATCGGTTACCCGGATAAGTGGCGGGACTACTCTGCCCTGGAGATGACCGACGACCTCTTTGAGAATTTGCGCCGGTCTGCTGCCTTTGAGCACGCCTTCCAGCTGGGTCGCGTCCACCAGCCGGTAGATAAGTCTGAGTGGCTCATGACTCCGCAGACCGTTAACGCCTACTACATGCCTCCGGCCAATGAGATTGTGTTCCCGGCGGCTATTTTGCAGGCCCCCTATTTTGATCCGCAGGCAGATGCGGCCGCCAACTACGGGGCTATTGGTGCCGTGATTGGCCACGAGATCGGTCATGGTTTTGATGATCAGGGTTCTAAGTATGACGGCACTGGTGCCCTCAATAACTGGTGGACTGAGGCAGACTTGCAGGAGTTCCAGAAGCGCACCGCCGCCCTGGTAGAGCAGTACAATGCTTACACCCCTGCAGGTTTGGACCCTGAGAAGTTCACGGTCAACGGCCAGCTGACCCTGGGCGAGAATATTGGCGATTTGGGTGGCCTGTCTATTGCTCTCAAGGCCTACCAGATTTACCTGGAGCGGCAGGGCCTGACCCTGGAGACTGCCCCGGTGCTGGATGGCTTGACCGCTACCCAGCGGGTCTTTATTGCTTGGGCTCAGGGTTGGCGGATGAAGACCCGCCCGCAGACTGCCGAGATGCTCTTGACTGTTGATCCTCACTCCCCTGAGGAGTTCCGAGTTAATGGTGTGGTTCGTAATATTGACGAGTTCTACACTGCTTTTGATGTGCAGCCGGGCGACAAGCTCTACCTGGCGCCCCAGGACCGGGTCAAGATCTGGTCTTAGGCTCTAGGACGCCCCTGGCCCCTGCTTACTTCTGGTAGGCGGGGGCCTTCTTTCGTGATTCAGGTCCCATAAGCAGGTAAAATGTGGCCCATGACTAGCTTCTCTTGTGATTTGAACTCCGACTCCGGTGAGTCCTTCGGCTCCTGGACCATGGGGGACGACGCCGCAATGATGGGCATCGTCACCTCAGCCAATATTGCCTGCGGCTTCCACGCCGGCGACCCCTCCGTCGCCCGGGCCACCCTGAGGGCCGCCACCCAGCAGGGGGTCCGCGTGGGCGCCCACGTCGCCTACCCCGACCTGGCCGGTTTTGGCCGTCGCTTCATCGACATAGCCCCCAGCGAGCTGACCGACGCCGTCATCTACCAGACCGGTGCCCTGCAAGCCCTGGCCCAGGTTGAAGGGACCCAGGTGGCCTACTGCAAGCCCCACGGGGGCCTCTACAACGCTATTGTCCACCACCAGCCCCAGGCCCGGGCCGTGGCCACCGCCCTGCATGAGCTGGGTGACCTGCCCCTGCTCTGCCTGCCTGGCTCTGTTGTCGCCCAGGAAGCCCAGAAACTGGGCGTGCCAGTCTTCTATGAGGCCTTTGCTGACCGGGCCTACACCCCGGAGGGCACCCTGGTTCCCCGTAGCCAGGCTGGGGCGGTCATCCATGACCCCGCCCAGGTGGCCGCCCGGGTGGTCCGCATGGCTACTGAGGGGCAGGTTGAGGCCATTGACGGCAGTCTGGTCAGCCTGCGAGCGCAGAGTATCTGCGTCCACGGGGATACTCCGGGCGCGGTAGCCCTGGCCGGGCAGGTTCGGGCGGCCTTGGAGCAGGCTGGAGTGTCTCTGGCTGCTTTTGTTTAGGAAGGAGGGGCTGTGACCCAATCCCATCATTTTCCCTACGGGCATGTGCCCGGCGGGCGGACTATTTACCGGCCGCGTCCTTTTGGGGCCCGGGCGGTCATGCTGGATACTCTGACCCTTGAGAATGCCTTGCAGGCCCATGATTTTTATCGGGAGCACCCGCCGCTAGGCCTGGTGGAGTTGGTTCCGGCGGCCCGCACCCTGTTGCTGCGTTTTGCTTCTTGGGAGGCTAGTGCCCGTTTTTTGGCGAATCCTCCCCTGCCTCAGGTGTCGGGTGAGGTGCGATCGCATGGGCGGACGGTGACTATTCCGGTGCTTTATGACGGCCAGGATTTGGCTCCGCTGGCTGAGTCTTTGGGTATGAGTGAGCAGGCCCTGATTTATGCTCATACGACGGGTCACTGGTCGGTGGCTTTTGCGGGTTTTGCGCCGGGTTTCTTCTATTTGCACCGGCACGATAATGTGCTGGATGCGCCCCGGCATGCTAGCCCACGCACTTCGGTTCCTGCTGGGTCGGTGGGTTTGGCCGGTGATTTTTCGGGTATTTATCCGCGGACCTCGCCTGGTGGCTGGCAGCTGATTGGGCGAACAACTCTGCCCCTATGGGATTTGGGTCAGGACCCTCCGGCTCTTTTGCAGCCGGGTATGCAGGTTCAGTTTGAGGCGGTGCGGGAGGTTATTGATCTTCCTGCCCAGCCTGAGCCTGCGCCCGCCCCGCCGGTGGGGTCAGGTTTGGCTCCTTGCCTGCGGGTGGTGTCGCCGGGTCTTTTGACTCTTTTTCAGGATGCTGGCCGGCAGAATCTGGCCTCTTGGGGTCTGTCTCCTTCTGGTGCTGCTGACCCGGCGGCAGCTGGGGAGGCTAACCGGCTGGTGGGTAATTCTGCGGGTGCTACGGTGCTGGAGAGTCTGGCTTCTGGCCTGGTACTGGAGGCGACTGAGGATTGTGTGCTGGCTTTGACGGGGGCTGAGGTGGAGGCCAGGATTTCTTCGCCTGCCCCGGCTGAGGCTGAGGATTCTGAGGCTGAGGGGGCCACTCCCCCGGATTTGGCTGTGACCGCTTATCGGCCTTTTGCCCTCAAGAAGGGCCAGCGGCTGACCCTGGGACGGGTGGAGCGGGGCCTGCGGGCCTATCTGGCTCTGCGCGGTGGTTTTGCTGCCCCGGACCAGGCCCAGAGTAGCTCCCGGGATACCCTGGCTGGTTTGGGCCCTGAGCCCCTGGCTGCTGGTGACCTGCTGGCTCCGGCGGCCCTAGTGGGACGGGCTGTTGCCCAGCCTGCTGAGCCTCTGCCCCTGCCAGAGCCGAATCAGGTGCTGTCTCTTCGTCTGCTGGCTGGCCCCCGGGATGACTGGTTCACCCCGGAGTCTTTGCAGGCCCTGACCCGGGTTATCTGGGAGGTTTCTGAGGCTAGCGACCGGATTGGTGTTCGCCTGCGCCCGGCCCAGGGCCCTGAGGGTGACCCTGTGGAGGGCCCGGTGTTGGTTCGGTCTCAGACTCAGGAGCTGCCCAGTGAGGGCATGGTGGCTGGGGCCATGCAGGTTCCGCCCAATGGTGAGCCGGTAGTTTTCTTGGCGGATCACCCGGTGACTGGCGGCTACCCGGTGGTGGCAACCGTCCATCCTGAGGATCTTCGTCTGCTGGCCCAGGCTCCGCCTGCTACCCGCCTGCTCTTTTCCCTATCTTCTTTTTCTGATTCTTTTTCCTTCCCGCTAGCAAAGGAGCTTAATGATGACCGCCCGTAAGGTTTTGGTGGCTAATCGCGGTGAGATTGCCGTCCGTATTATTGGTACCTGCGCCCAGCTGGGTATTCCTTCTGTCGCTATTTATGCTGATTCTGATTTGGATGCCTTGCATGTGGCCCTGGCTGATGAGGCTTATGCCCTGGAGGGCTCTAGCCCGGCCGAGACCTACCTGAATGTGGACAAGGTACTGGCTGTTGCCCGGACTGCTGGGGTGACGGATGTTCACCCCGGTTACGGTTTTTTGGCTGAGAACGCTGATTTTGCTCAGGCTGTGCTGGATGCTGGCATGAACTGGGTCGGCCCGTCTCCTGAGACCATCCGCACCCTGGGTGATAAGGTGGCGGCCCGGCAGCTGGCCCAGCAGGTGGGTGCCCCCTTGGCGGCTGGCTCGGATGGCCCCCTATCGACGGCGGCTGAGGCCCGGGCTTTTGCCCAGGAGCACGGCCTGCCCTCCATTATTAAGGCTGCTCATGGTGGCGGTGGCCGGGGCATGCGAATTGTTCGCTCCTTGGACGAGGTGGAGGCAGCTTTTGAGTCGGCTTCCCGGGAGGCTGTGGCTGCTTTTGGCCAGGGCGACTGTTTTATTGAGCGTTTTTTGGAGAAGCCCCGCCATGTGGAGGCCCAGGTGGTAGCTGACGCTCAGGGACGGGTGCTGGTGGTAGGTACCCGTGATTGTTCCTTGCAGCGTCGCCACCAGAAGCTGGTGGAGGAGGCCCCGGCGCCTTTCTTGACTGATCAGCAGCGGCAGCAGATTGAGGATGCCTCGGCCCAGATTTTCCGGGCGGCCGGTTATGTGGGCGTGGGCACGGCTGAGTTTATAGTGGCCGCTGACGGCACTATTGCCTTCCTAGAGGTTAATACCCGGATTCAGGTGGAGCATCCGGTGACGGAGGAGGTAACCGGCCTGGATTTGGTGGCCTTGCAGCTGGCGATTGCGGCAGGTGACCCCCTGCCGGAGGACCTGACGGTGGAGACCCGGGGCCATGCTTTTGAGTTCCGTATTAATGCTGAGGACCCGGCCAGGGGCTTCTTGCCGTCAGCTGGCCGGATTGAGTCTATTACGGTGCCTTCGGGCCCGGGCATCCGCTGGGATTCTGGGGTTCGGCCGGGGTCTGTGATTAGTGGGGATTTTGATTCTTTGCTGGCCAAGCTGATTGTTTCTGGCCCTGACCGGCAGACGGCCCTGCGCCGGGCCCGTTTTGCCTTGGCCCAGTTGGAGATTCAGGGTTTGGCGACGGTGCTTCCTTTTGCCCGGCAGGTGCTGGAGGCCCCGGCTTTTACCGCCCAGGACCAGGATTTTGGGGTTTATACCACCTGGATTGAGAAGGAGTTTTTGGCTGAGGGGGCTGAGCCGGATCCGGCCTATCAGCAGCCTCTGCTGCCGGTGGGGGCCAGGGTTTTCCCGGGGACGGGCCTGACTCGTTTTACTGTGGAGATTAATGGGGCTCCTGCCCAGGTGGGTTTGCCGGATAGCCTGCTATCTTCTTTGGGTTCTGTGCAGGGTGCTGCCCCGGTTCAGCAGGAGCTGGCCCCTGAGCTTCTGGCCCCTATGAATGGGTCCCTTCTGCGCTACACGGTAGAGGCCGGTGACGAGGTGGAAGCTGGTGACCAGGTGGCCCTGTTGGAGGCTATGAAGACTGAGGTTCCGGTGCTGGCTGAGCGGGCCGGACGGGTGGGGCAGCTACTGCTGGAGCCCGGCCAGACGGTCAAGGCCGGTCAACCCCTGCTGAGTCTGGAGGACTAACCCCCGGATAAGCGTCCCCTTATAAAGCTTCTTGGAGGCTAAAAGAAGTCCCCGCATTCGCTAGGCGAGTGTGGGGAATTCTCTAACTTCTTGAATTAGTATGCTTCGATGCTTCCATCAACTATCTCTATGATTCGACTAGCCCCAACTGGTGCAGTCGCGATTTCCTCTTCGATATGAATACACATGAGGGCAACACCAGGAGTGTACCTACCTCCAAGACCCAAATAAACCCCTGTTTCTTCCATCGAATCCGCATAGGCAACAAGGTCGGAGAGCGGATCTTTAAATTTCCAGATAAGCCCACCAGCTTCTTCTGGGCTTATCTCTAAACCGGCACAATCTCTGCACACGTTTTCTGACCCCATATCCTGCAGCATCAGAATTACAGAGCTTTCTGTCTGGGGATTTTTACTATCCACCTAGGAAGCACCTTCCGCTCTTAGCCTGCCCAGAGGGCTGCAATACCGCCCAGGGCCTTGTAGCCCAGGTAGATGCTCAGCAGCCAGGAGGCCCAACCCACCAGCAACAGGGACAGGGGGTACTTGTAGCCACCCAGCAGAGTCTTGGCCTTAAAGGTAGCCACCACCAGCAGCAGACCAAAGCCCACCGGCAGAATCAGGCCGTTCACAGCGCCAGCCACAATTAGCAGGGTAGAAGGAGCCTTGCCCAGGGTCATAAAGACCAGGGAGGAGGCCAGAATAAAACCAATAGTCAGCAGGTTCTTGGTGCGGGTGCTGGTCTTCTGAGTAGTCAGGAAGGAAACCGAGGTGAAGGCTGCCCCGATCACCGAAGAAATAGATGCACCCCAGAGAATGAGACCAAAGAGGCGGATGCCTACCTCACCGGCAGCAAGGCCGAAGGCCTGGGCCGCAATGGAGCCGCTAGCGTCCAGGGCAACACCGGTACTGACCACACCCAGGATGGCCAGGAAGAGCAGAAAACGCATAATGCCGGTGACGATAATACCGGTGACGGAAGAGCGAGAAATGTCCTTAATGCTGTCCGGGCCTGAGACCCCAGCATCCAGCATGCGGTGGGCACCGGCGTAGGTGATGTAGCCGCCCACGGTACCGCCAACCAGGGTGGTGATGACCGCGAAATCAATGGTTTCAGGCAGGAAGGTGTTCTTGAGGGCCTCCCCTACTGGCGGGTTAGACACCAGGGCCACGTAGAGAGTCACCAGGATCATGATGGCACCCAGGCCCACCACAATCTGATCCAGGGCCACCCCGGCCCGGCGGGAGAGAAAAACCCCAATAGCCAGCAGGGCGGTAACGATGCCGCCCAGGGTGGGGTCAAGGCCCAGCATGGAGTTAAGGCCCAGGCCGCCACCGGCCACGTTACCCACGTTGAAGACGAAGCCGCCCAGGCTGACCAGGATAGCCAGGAAGAGGCCTGCACCGGGCAGAACAGAGTTCGCTAGTTCCTGGGCCTTAAGGCCAGAGAGACCAATGATGCGCCAGACGTTGAGCTGGACGGCGATGTCAATCAGGATGGAAATCAGGATAGCGAAGGCAAAGGCCGCACCCAGCTGGTAGGTGAACTGGCCGGTTTGGGTGATGAAGCCGGGGCCGATAGCACTGGTGGCCATGAGGAAGAGGGCTCCCAAGAGGGCCCGCCGCTGGTTTTTCTGGCCGGCCTGGCCGGCTGAGGGAAGTTGCTGTTCCATGAGTCTCCTTTTGCAGCACTCAACACCCGAGGGTGAGTTGCCAATCATAGACTCAGGTTACACTAAGCCTGCTGACCGTCCGGTGAGCGACTCACCGGGCCCCGCCAGCTTCACTTCTCAAGACCGCGAGCAGCCCCACCAAACCCCCTATGTCCCTTAGAATGGACTAATGATTTTCCCCAGTAAGAAACCGGGGATGACAGAAATCAGGCTAGACACAGCAGGGAGCCACATGTCTTTTTCTGACCAAAAAGGCCAGGACGAACACCTCGACGCAGACCACGCAGCCGTATCGCTGGCCGTCTCTACCGTCATTCTTGCCCTCCGCCGCAAGGAAGGCCAGTCCCAGCACTCCCTCTGGCTCCCCCTAGTCCGCCGCCTACGCGAACCCTACAAGGGCCAGTGGGCTCTCCCCGGCGGCCCCCTCCGCCCCGACCTCTCCCTGGAAGAGGCAGCAGGCTTCACCCTCAAGCGGGCCACCGGCCTAGTACCCGGCTACCTGGAGCAGCTCTACGCCTTCGGGGACGTCCACCGCACCCCCGACTATAAGGTCATGCGAGAAGGTGGCTCCCTCCCCGTCCCCGCCCAGGGGCAGGACCAAGAGCGGGTTGTCTCCGTGATCTATTGGGCCTCTATCCCCCAGACCGAGGTCAACCGCACCCGGGTTCACGAGAACATCCGCTGGTTCCCGGTGGACGAGCTACCCATCCTGGCCTTTGACCACAACGAAATTGTGGAGTACGCCCTCTACCGGCTCAAGAATAAGGTAGAGTACTCCCGCATTGCCCATTCCTTCCTGGGCGAGGAGTTTACCCTGGCCCAGCTGCGGGAGGTCTATGAGGCTATTCTGGGTCGCCCCCTAGACCCGGCTAATTTCCGCCGTCAAATTGCGGCCTCAAAGTCTATTATTGATACCGGCAAGCGGGTTGAGGGAACCCGTCACCGCCCGCCCCGCCTCTACCGCTACAATCATTCGCAAGCTTTTGCGGATCAGGGCCCTCTGGGTATGTACCGTGAAGCAGCCTATCTCGCACAGAAGGACTCCTAGTTGTGAAGCGTTTGGTATCTATAGCCCTGCTAGGCCTGTCGACTCTTACTGCCTGCGGCGCCCAGGGTGAAGCCAGCGGCCAGGCCAGCCTTGCTGCTGCACCCGAGCTAAGCGACGGCATGACCGTTACCGTAGAATCAGTTAGCTCCGGCAACGCCTTTACGGCCGTCTTTGAGAACGGGGCTAAGCGGCAGGTTAAGCTCATTAATACTGCGGCTCCCAGTAATGCCAATGTGGCTCTGTCAGGCAGCTGCCTCATCGAGGAGTCCACCAATGCTCTCAAAGAGCAGCTGCCGGAGGGCACTCAGGTGACTCTTTCCTTTGACGAGAACCAACGGGGTAGCACCGGTTCTATTGAGGCAGCGGTGAATATTGGTGACCGTCAAATTAATAGCGAAATGGTCCGTAAGGGCCTGTTGGCGACGACCTTTACCACCGCTGAGGATAAGTTTTACCCTGGTATCTCCCTAGCTCAGCATGAGGCAGCAGAAGAAGGGGTTGGCCTCTACTCCCCCGATATTGAATGCACCATCCCGGCAGCCATTAATAGGCAGCGGGCAGCTGTTGAGGACGCCCGAACCTGGGAAGTAACAGATGACATCCGCAGAGGTGAGAGAGAAAGCGTCTACATTGAGGCTTCTCGGCTCTTTAATGACCTGCACGGCCAGGTTAAATACCCTGCTAATTGGGTAGGTTCCATTGTCACCTTGACTGCAATTGACAAACAGATGGACGATTTCCGTAATCTGCTGGGTAAGGACTACTACCCGATCAACGGCAAGAGTGAGAACCAGAAGGAGAAGGCTTCTGCTGCTGCTACTCCGATTCGCCCCGGTAGTTAGTTTCTGAAACTAGGCGGACCGAACCACCGGCCAGCAGGCCTAAAGAAAGGGACCTACCCTGCTTGGGGTAGGTCCCTCATCTTTGAAGGTAACCTAGGGGCTTGCCTTCGCCAGGGGTTTAGGCCTCGGGAATGATCAGGCCCTTGGTCTGGGAGACGGCCCGGTCAAAGCGGGCTGCAACGTCGGCCCAGTTGACGATGTTCCAGAAGGCCTTGACGTAGTCACCCTTGACGTTCTGGTAGTCCAGGTAGAAGGCGTGCTCCCACATGTCCAGCTGCAGGACGGGAATCAGGGCGACGGAGATGTTGCCCTGCTGGTCGTAGAGTTGCTCAATAACCAGGCGCTTACCGACGGTGTCCCAGGCTAGGATGGCCCAGCCGGAGCCCTGGATGGTCAGGGCTACGTTTTCGAAGTGGGCGCGGAAGCCGTCGAAGGAGCCGAAGTCGTTGTCGATGGCAGCAGCCAGCTCACCGACGGGCTTGTCGCCGCCCTCGGGGGAGAGATTCTGCCAGAAGATGGAGTGGTTGGTGTGACCGCCCAGGTTGAAGGCTAGGTCCTTGGAGAGCTTGCCGATGTTGGCAAAGTCGCCCTTGTCGCGGGCTTCTGCCATCTTTTCGATGGCGGTGTTGGCGCCGGCTACGTAGGCTGCGTGGTGCTTGGAGTGGTGTAGCTCCATGATGCGGGCGGAGATGTGGGGCTCCAGGGCCGCGTAGTCGTAGCTGAGTTCGGGAAGGGTGTACTTCTCTGCCATGTTTTGGTCCTTTCGTGTAAGACCCTAGTTTGGGTCTTTCGCTCTCTAACTCTACACAGTTGGGAGGGTCTAGGGTAGGCCAATTCTGCCCTAGAGGAGCTTTTCCACAGGTTGAGAACCAAAAGTGGAGAAAGTTTTCCACAGATTGGGGATAGAACTGGGGATATTCGATGAAGAACCCGCTCTTTTCGATAGGTTCAGACCCGATAAGGCTTTTTTTCAGGAAAGAAGGGAGTGAAATCTTCGAAAGAACAGGGCTGTAATTCGATAAATGACAGGCCTGTGACTTATCCACGCCTGTGGATAGCGACTGTGGATAAGTCCCCTTAATGAGCCTTCTCCCCAGCAGAAGAGGGAGTTTTTCCACAAGCTAACCCCTTAAATCCTCAGCCTGGTGGATATTGTTCACAAGTTTATCCACAGGTGTGGACAGAGCTTTGGGGATTCCCTGCTGCCACTCTTCAGTCAGCATTATTTAGCCTAGCCAAGTCAGATTTCTTGGAATTACATCTTTTCCATCACCTCACAGGTCTTCTCCACAGGTCAGGCCCAGGTCGGTCAAAACCTGTGGATAGAAAAAGGCCTCCTCCCAAAACTAGGGAGGAGGCCTGAGGCGCTAACTCAGCGCTAAAGACTACTTCTTCTGAGCTAGGTTCTGGGTCAGAACCCGATCCAGAGAGAGGGCACCAGCACCGGTCAGCACCAGGGTTAGAGAGGCGGCGGCCAGAATGAGAACGAACTCGTAGCCACCCTCAGAAGCGTAGAAGGAACCCAGGTGGACGGTGAAAACCGCACCAATCATAGAGATAGCGTTAGCCAGGGCCAGAGGACGGGTGGCAAGACCCAGAATAATGAGTAGACCACCGACCAGCTCCAGGAAGGTGACGGCGGGAGCGACTAGGCCAGCTAGGGGAATACCCATTTCAGCAAAGCTCATGCTAGTACCTTCAAGACCCCAGACGGTTAGCTTCTGCCAACCGTGCATGACCATAATGACGCCTAGGGCCAGGCGCAGGATGAGAAGACCGAGACTTGTGTTTTCCTTGAATGAAGTCATGGTTCCCCACCCTAGCCCCGGTTTTCTTTACAGCGCAAGCTTTTGCTTGATGGGTGAAATAATTCGTAACATTGAGTCGACCCCCACAAGCCAAAACACAACCACTAAGCCCGAGAAACACCATCCACGGCAATGACCCGGCTAGGCTTATCCCCCAAAATCGACTCCCCAATCTGAGCCAGGGCCTCAACCTGGGCGGGCGAAAGGAGGTCAAAAATCCGGGCCCGGACATCCTCAACATGACCCGGAGCAGCCTCCTTCACCTTCTCCCAGCCGGCGGGCAGTAGATGACAGAGGGAGACCCGGCGATCCTGCTCCCAGACAGAACGCTCCACGTACCCCTGCTTTTCTAGGCGGGTCACCACCCGAGAAAGACGGGGCAACAGGGTATTGGTCTGCCGGGCCAGCTCGGTCATGGTCAGCCGCTGGTCACGAGACTCCGAGAGCATGGCCAGTACCATGTACTCCACGAAACTCAGCCCAGACTCCTTCACCAGCTGAGTTTCCAACTGGCCAGGCAGGGTAAACATAATGGATGACAGAAAGAGCCAGGCTTCCCTTTCTTCTTCATTGAGCCAGCGGGTTTCTTTCTGCTGGGCGGGGGCGTCAGCCACGGGTCGTATCTCCTGCTTCTACGAGGGTTATCTTCTTACCCCTATTCTACTTTCCCCGTCAAGTATCCTCCCGGAAAGCTCTCAGAGAAAAAACAGGAACCAGGTCAAGAGCCCATAGCCCCCTCAAGGCCAGGGTGAGAGATAAGCCAAAGCCCAGAAGAACAAGTAGTCTCAAGCCATTTGATAAGCTGGGTGACTATAGGTGAGCCGGGAAGTCTGGTCGGCCCGCCCATCCCCCTTCCTCCCAGGTGCCAACACCTGCCTACCAGAAGGAGGGACGAGCGGTAAAAATATAGAGAAAGACCAAGGAAAACCATATGAGCCATCCCAAGGAAGCAACCCTCTCCCGCGGCTCCTACGCAGAGACCAAACGAATCTCTGAAATCATGCGTAAGGAGTCAGTCGGCGGTTTCATCCTGCTAGCAGCCACCATCCTGGCTATGGTCCTGGCCAACAGCCAGGCCGCCCACTTCTACGAGACCATCCGCGACACCAAGATCGGTCTAGAAATCCCCGGCTTCAGCCACCTCATGATGAACGTCCACCACTGGGCGGCCGACGGCCTACTCACCGTCTTCTTCTTCCTAACCGGCCTGGAACTCAAGAAAGAGTTTGTGGTAGGCGACCTCCGCAACCCCGGCAAGGCCATCGTGCCGGTTGCCGCAGCCTTCGGTGGCGCCATGACTCCGGCCATCATCTACTTCGCTATTAACTCTTCAAGCGAGACCGCCGTCCACGGCTGGGCTATTCCCACCGCCACCGATATCGCCTTCGCCGTGGCCGTCCTGGCCAGCGTGGGCACGGCCCTACCCGCCGCCCTGCGCACCTTCCTGCTGACCCTGGCGGTGGTAGACGACCTCATTGCTATCGTCATCATTGCCCTCTTCTACTCCAATAACGTCAAGGCCTGGTACCTGATTATCGCCCTGGTCCCCATCTTCGCCTACTTCTGGCTGACCCATAAGCAGGAGCGTCTCTTCCACCAGCACAAGTGGGCGGCCTGGGTTATCCTGCTGCCTCTGGGCGTCCTAACCTGGGCTCTCTTCCTGGAGTCTGGTATTCACGCCACTATTGCCGGCGTTATCCTGGGCTTCTGCGTACCCGTTCGGATTACCGAGCAGACCCGCCAGATGGGTAGCAAGCACAGCCTGTCGGAGTCCCTGGAGCACCGCCTGCGTCCGCTCTCTACCGCCATCTGCGTACCCATCTTTGCCTTCTTCTCAGCAGGTGTTGCCGTCGGTGGCTGGGATGGCCTGACTGCAGCCCTGAGTGATCCGGTGGCTATCGGTATCATGCTGGGTCTCATCTTCGGCAAGACCATTGGTATTACCGGCACTACCTGGTTGGTCACCCGCTTCCGCGGCGTCAGCCTAGACCCCGACGTCAAGTGGATCGACGTAGTAGGCCTGGCGATCACTGCCGGCATCGGCTTCACTGTCTCTATGCTGGTTGCCGAGCTGGCCTTCCCGGCTGGCTCCGCCCACACTGAGGACGCCAAGATCGCCATTATGCTGGCTTCCGTCCTAGCTGCCTTGGCTGGCTCCGCCATCCTGGGGGCCCGCAACAAGCACTACAAGGCTGTTGCTCTCAAGGAATCTGTGGACGCCAACCATGACGGTGTTCCGGACGTCTTTAGCGACGATAGCCATAAGCCCAAGCAGCAGGGCGGTAGCTACGACATCTAGGTCGCTTTCTGGCCTTATCAGGGGGAGATTCTCACAGCAGAATCTCCCCTTACTTTTGCTCCTAAAACCCTGCCTGACAAGGAACCTTGCGCAATTGTAAGTAAACTGTGAAAATTAGCCCTAGGTTATTTATTGCCCTTCGGGGCGGGCCTGGCCCAACTTTCATTGCGAGCGCCCAGGCCTATCGGTCAGTGCAGCCACAGCCACTCGTTTTCAAGCGGATGTAGCCTGCCCATAGTTAGAGAGGGAGGACGCATGGATTTACTGCTCAATGCAGTGAACTGGATTAACGAATCCACCGCAGGCGCCACCACTGTCATCACCAATATCTCAGATTTCCTCTGGGCTAACTTCCTCATGTATGCCCTGGTCTTGGTTGGCCTGGGTATTACTATTGCTACCCGCGGCATCCAGTTCCGGTCTCTGGGCGAGATGTTCCGCACCCTCAAGGACCCGGCAGGCACCGAGTACAACGGTAAGAAGAGCATCTCAGCCTTCCGGGCCTTCACTGTTTCTGCTGCTTCCCGCGTGGGCGTAGGCAATATTGTGGGTGTGGCCCTGGCTATTACCTTGGGTGGCCCCGGCGCCGTCTTCTGGATGTGGGTTATCGCCTCGGTGGGTGCAGCCTCTGCTTTTGCTGAGTCCCTGCTGGGTCAGCTCTATAAGCGTAAGGGTCAGGATTCCTATATTGGTGGTCCGGCCTACTACATGTCTCGTGGCCTCAATGCCCGCTGGCTGGGGCTCATCTTTGTGGCTTTCATTGTCGTCACCTACGCCTTCGTCTTTGTAGCGGTGCAGACCAACGCTATTGTGGGTGCGGCAGCTGGCTCCTTCGGTGTTGATCTGACTGGTACGAACGGCATGGGCTTCCGTGTTGTGGTGGGTCTTATTGTTGCCCTGGTGTCTGCCCTGATTATTTTTGGCGGTATCCGCACTATTTCTTCGGTGACTGAGATTCTGGTTCCGGTCATGGCGGTGCTCTACCTGATTATGGGCCTGCTGGTTGTTGTCATGAACCTGGGTGCTATTCCTGGCGTCCTGGGCGATATTTTTGCTGGTGCTTTTGGTTTGAAGGAGTTTGCGACCGGCACCCTGGTTGCTGTGATTACTCAGGGTATGCGTCGTGGCCTGCTCTCTAATGAGGCCGGTATGGGTACTGCCCCTAACGCTGGTGCTACTGCTTCTGTGTCTCACCCGGCCAAGCAGGGTTTTGTGCAGGCCTTGGGTGTCTACTTCGATACCATGCTGGTTTGTTCTGTGACTGCCTTTATTGTGCTGGTCTATGGGGATATCCCCTACGGTGACCGGTCTCAGGCTGGCACTCTGACTCAGACTGCCCTGTCTGCCCAGCTGGGTGAGTGGTCGGTTCACTTCTTGACGGTGGCTATCGCTCTCTTTGCCTTCTCTTCCATTATTGGTAACTACTACTACGGTGAGTCCAATATCCGTTTCGTGACCGAAAAGAAGCTACCCATGCAGGTTTTCCGGGTGGTTGTGATTGTCTTTGTCTTCTTTGGCGCTATTGCTTCTCTGGACCTGCTCTGGAACCTGGCCGACCTGCTCAATGGCGGTATGGTCATTGTTAACCTGACTGCGGTCTGCCTGCTCATGCCGCAGGTTATGAAGGTTCTGCGTAACTACGAGGCCCAGCGTAAGGCTGGCCTGGAGCCAATTTTCCAGGCTTCTGACCTGCCTGAGATTAAGAACCTGGATGCCTGGGACGGCAGCGATGAGCTGACCCGCCGCGAGTACTGGGACGAGTTTGATCGCCAGCAGACTGCTAAGAAGGCTGGTCGCGCCTCCTAGTGCTTAAGGCTGGCTTTTGCTAGCGTCCACCCGTTTTTGATGCCACCCCGGTTGAAGACTTTGTTCCTTTGACTGGGGTGGCTTCTTTCTGTGGCCTGATTGGCACCCTATACTGTTTACTTGTTCCCATATTTGTCTTATCTGTCTTGTTTCCGTCCTTGGGCGTAGGTGCCCGCTGGCTGGTTTGAGGCAGCTGACTTTCCCCACACACGCAGAGGATGATCTTTAGCGATAATGGCCGATAACTTTCAGCAGAAGGGCCTGGCGGCTGGACGCCTGGGCCTGGCTTCTTCCACCGTTATTGGGGTGGCTTCTACCGCCCCCATGTACTCCCTGGCTGCTTCTCTAGGTTTTATTGTGATTGCGGTGGGCTACCAGGCGCCTATCGCCCTCATCCTGGGTTTTGTTCCTATGTTGCTGACGGCTTTGGCCTACCGGGAGTTGAATGAGGAGGTGCCCGATTCGGGTACGGTCTTCACCTGGGGTGCTAAGGCTTTTGGGCCTCAGACTGGCTGGATTGCTGGCTGGGGGGTGATTGTGGCTGGTGTTTTTGCGATGGCTAACCAGACCCAGATTGCTGCCCTCTATTTTTGGCTTTTTTTGGGCCGGGACGATTTGGCCCATAGTAAGCCGGTGCTGATTTTGACGGGTGTGGCGATTATTGGGCTGACGACTTGGATTTCTTACCGCAATATTGAGGCTGGTTCTGTCACTCAGTGGTTGCTGGTGGGCTTGCAGTACCTGGCGATGGCTCTGCTGGCGGCTGGTATTTTTGCGGCTCTTTCTTCTGGTGGGGCTCAGGGTGAGGCCTTTGACCTGTCCTGGTTTAATCCGGTGGAGGCTGATTTTAATAGTCTGATTCAGGCTATTTTGATTGCTATTTTTATTTATTGGGGCTGGGATACCTGCCTGGCGATGAGCGAGGAGACGAAGGATCCCCATAAGACTCCAGGACGGGCGGCCTTGCTGTCTAGTTCCATCCTGGTGGTCACCTATGTTTTTGTGACGGTCTTGGCGCTGGCTTATGCGGGGGCTGGCACTGAGGGGATTGGTCTGGCTAATCCTGAGAACTCGGACGATGTTTTTACGCCTTTTAAGGATGCTTTGTTGGGTTCTTGGGGCTGGGCTCTGCTGCTGGCTGTGTCGGTTTCTGCCTTGGCTACCTGTCAGACCACTATTTTGCCGTCTTCTCGCGGTATTTTTGCTATGGCTGTGTATCGGGCTTTGCCGGCTAAATTTGGGGATGTTCACCCCCGTTTTAAGACTCCGCGGACGGCTACGGTCTATATGGGCATCTCGTCGGCTCTTTTCTATGGGCTGATGACTTTGATTAGTGAGAACATGCTGGCTGATACGATTGAGGCTTCTAGTGTGGCGGTGGCGCTCTACTATGCCATTAGTTCTTTCGCCTGTATTCGCTATTTCCGGGGGCGGATCTTTACGTCTGCCCGTAATGTTTTCTTCCGTCTGGTGTGTCCGCTGGCTGGTGGCCTGTTGATGACTGCAATTTTGCTGGTTTCTCTCTATAACATGTTGGATCCGGAGTACGGGGCTACTCAGATTTTGGGGACGAGCGGGGTTTTTGTGACGGCTGTGGTTTCTTTTGCCTTGGGTTTTGTGCTCATGCTGATCTGTATGGGTCAGGCTGATTTGCGGCCTTTCTTTGAGGGTAGGTCTCTTAATATGCAGACTCGGGTTAAGGTGCCTGAAACTCATGATTTGCAGGAGGTTCCTGGTTTGGTATCGGAGCAGTCTGCCCAGGATAGGCCGTAACATATCCACCATTTAGGGGACAAAAACTAGCTTTTAGGGGACAAGTCTGGCATACTGGACTGACGAACGAGTCCCGCAGAGTTTGGGCTAAAGGACTCGCACGATCAGGGCCCTGAGTGTGTTTCATTATGCTGACTGGCTCTGATGAGCTGCTCGCAGGGGTGTGAGCAGATGGGGTGGGGTGTTGCGTCCCCTGGGAAGGATGCGACCCCCACCCAATTTTTATGCCCTCATCCCCTGCATAGGTACCAGACTCCTTTGGTCCCCTCCAAGAGATACCAAATAAAAACGTTTTGTATCGGTACTGTTCGAGGAAAAACGTTCTAATCTGGTACCTGTTCCCTAGGTACCAAACCAGTCTGGTACCCCAAAGGATAAGAAGCAGAAAGGACGCCCATGCCCGTCGACCCGCAGAACACCCAGATCAAAGAAACCGCTGCCCTTCTGGCCCGCCGTTTCGGCTGGAACTTCCACTATGAGGGTGGTCTAGAACTGGGCGGAGAGTTCCTGGACGACGCCGACCTGCAACTAGAACGCCTTGAGGACGGAGTGCTAGTCGAGTACGTCCTCAATCTCAGCTATGCCGACTCCACCGCCTACGGCTACACCCTAACCCGTGAAGCGAACAGCGCCCCCAAGCTAGACAGGCAGGGCTCAGCCTTCGGCTTGGTCAACCAGAGCGCGTCTACCACTCCCAGTTCTTTCAGCAGCAGCGGCCTACCCGGCGAGCAGGCTGTCACCCTGGCCGAAAAGTACTACATGACCAGCATCCAGGATCTCAAGGAAGAACTAGAACAGAAGCTGACCCTTCTAGCGACCTAGACAGGCAGAAGCAAGTCCATGAAAATTTAAAGCAATATTCTCTAGAGGGAATATAAGCCAGTCAGATAGGATATATAAGAGTTACTTCATGAAGACAGGGCTGCTTTACCCCATGTCTACCTCCTTTGCCCTAGAAGTAACCCAGGCGGGGCCTGCAAGCCCTTACCTCAGCTTGCAGGCCCTGACCTAGAATGGGGTCATGCTTTCCTCTGCCCTGGTTACTCCTTCCAGCCCCCTCAGTCTCTTCGGTTACTTCTTCTACCCCCTTCTCTTTCTATCCCTAGCTGCAGCCCTAGCCTGCCTTTTGACTATCCACCGGCAGGAGCACCTGACCGAGGCCCAGAAACTCAAGTGGCTGGCTTTCACCCTCTTCTTGCCCCTCATCGGCCCCCTGGCCTACTGGCTACGGCTACGAGCTGACCGCAAACAGCAGGACCAATAGAATAGGGGGAACACAGTCACCTACCCCTCAGGAGAATCCCCATGCCCATCACCGTCAAAGCCCTCCAGAAATTTGGCCCAGACCAGCCCTTCAAGGTCACCGAGATTGAACGCCGGGACCCCCGTGAGGACGACGTCGTCATCAAGATCGAGGCTGCTGGCATCTGCCACTCAGACCTTCACACCATCCATAACGAGTGGGGCCAGGCCCATTTTCCCCTGGCTGTTGGCCACGAAATTGCTGGCACTGTTGAAGCTGTTGGCTCTGCTGTCACTAAGTTCAAGGTGGGCGACCGGGTGGGTGTAGGTTGCCTGGTGAATTCCTGTGGCCAGTGTGAGCAGTGCGTCGCTGGCTTTGAAAACAACTGCCTTAAGGGCAACGTGGGCACCTACAATTCCCGGGACGTCGATGGCTCTATCACCCAGGGTGGCTACGCCCAGAAGATTACCGTCAATGAGCGTTTTGTCCTGCGCATTCCCGACGCCCTGGACTTTGACGTGGCCGCTCCCCTGCTCTGCGCCGGTATCACCACCTACTCGCCCCTGGCTCGCTGGGGTGTCAAGCCCGGCATGAAGGTGGCCATTATGGGCCTGGGCGGCCTGGGCCATATGGGCCTGCAGTTTGCGGTAGCCATGGGGGCCGAGGTTACTGTCCTTTCGCGTAGCCTGAGCAAGGCTGAGGAGGCTGCCAAGCTGGGGGCTGCCCGTACCCTGGCCACCTCTGAGGAGGGCTTCTTTAAGAAGTACCGGGGTGAGTTTGACCTGATTCTCAACACTATTTCTGCCCCTATCGACCTCAACGCCTACCTGGGCCTGCTCAAGCCCCGCGGTGTTCTTTCGGTGGTGGGCCTACCGCCCCAGCCCCTGCAGCTTCGTATGGGTAGCCTGGTGGGTGGCGGCAAGGTACTGACCGGCAACAATATCGGTGGTATTCCCGAAACCCAGGAAATGCTGGATTTCTGCGCCGAGCACGGCATTGGGGCAGTTATCGAGAAGGTTGCTGTTGACCAGGTCGATGAGGCCTATGAGCGGGTCGCCGCCGGCAAGGTTCATTTCAGGGTAGTTATTGATACCGCTACTTTTGAGGACGTCCCGGTCAGCGCCTAAACAGGCGTCCAACCCAGATTTTTAAGGAGTTTTTATGGCAGGTGGTCTAGCAGCCCTCCTGGACGATGTGGCAGCCCTAGCTAAACTGGCTTCGGCTAGCCTGGATGATGTGGCAGCGGCCGCTGGCCGGGCCAGTGTTAAGGCAGCCGGTGTGGTGGTGGACGACGCCGCCGTCACCCCCCAGTATGTACAAGGCCTGGAACCCAATCGGGAGCTACCCATTATCAAGCAGATTGCCCTGGGTTCTCTGCGGAATAAGCTAATTTTGATTCTGCCGGCAGCCCTGCTGCTGAGCCAGTATTTACCCTGGGCCTTAACTCCCCTGCTCATGCTGGGTGGCTCCTACCTCTGCTTTGAAGGGGCCGAGAAGGTTCTGGAGCTTTTCCAGGGCCAGAAGCATGAGAAGGCCAAGGAGCCTGCCCTGGTTCAGGGTGAGGAGGCCGAGAAGAAGATCGTGGCTGGTGCAGTCCGCACCGACTTCATTCTGAGTGCCGAAATTATGGTGATTGCCCTCAATGAGGTTGCCTCAGAGGGTTTCTGGTCTCGGGCGATTATTCTGGCTGTAGTGGGCGTGGGTATTACCCTGCTGGTCTATGGCGCCGTGGCTCTATTGGTCAAGATGGACGATCTGGGCCTGGCCCTGGCCCGCCGAGAGTCTGCTGGTGCCCAGCGTTTTGGTATGGGCCTGGTGCGGGCTATGCCGGTGGTCATGAATATCATCTCGGTGGTGGGTACCCTGGCTATGCTCTGGGTGGGTGGCCATATTATTTTGGCTGGCCTCTATGACATGCACTGGTGGACGGCCCCCTACGAGCTGGTTCATCATCTTGAGGAGTTCGGCCATCAGCTACCTGCCCTGGGTGGCCTGGCTGCCTGGCTCATCAATACTGCCTGCTCCATGGTGCTGGGCATCATCTGGGGTGGCCTGATTGTGGGTGCCCTGCACCTGCTACCGGGCAAGAAACAGCACTAGTTTCTCGAAGGTCAAAGGGGGTCAGCCATCAAGCTGGCCCCCTTTCTTGAGGCCTTATGTAGCCTTGTTTACTTTATGTAGTCTTATGTATCTACTAGTCAGAGCATATTTTTCTGTCAGACAGGATAGCTAGAGACCCCAACATCCAGGCACCCAGCCCCAAAATGGTCCAGGTACAGAAAAACCCCTCAGGCCTAACCTGAGGGGTTTCTTCTCTGTGCGCAAGGGGGGACTTGAACCCCCACGATCTTGCGATCACTGGCACCTGAAGCCAGCGCGTCTGCCAATTCCGCCACTTGCGCATATGTATTTTTCATTGCTTCATAAGCAACGGATATAACTATACAGAGGAGGGCGAGCACCCGCAAACCCAAAAGCAGTGTTTCCCACCACAGAACACTAGCCCACCCGGCAAGCTGCCTGGCAGATAGGAGGTGACTTTCAGCTTTTCTCAGGGTCTTCCTATGGTTTTCCACTAAACTAGGGGTTCTAGACCCTAGCAGGAGTCTGCCCGCTAGCAGGCTAAGAGACCTAGGGTTTCAGGTAAGGGCCCACCAGAAGCAGAAGGAGGCAGGCATGGGGTTTATTAACAGACTGGAGCAGGGTCTCGAGAAGGCTGTGCGCGGCACCTTCAGCAAGGGTGGCGGTTTTGAGCCGGTTGATATTGCCAACCGCCTGCGCACCGATATGGACAAGCAGGCCTACAGTGTCTCTAGCGGCCACACCATTGCCCCTAATGTTTTTACGGTCAACTTTGCCCACCAAGATTTTAGTAGGGCCCAGCAGTGGGGCGTCCCCCTGGCCGAAGAACTCTGTGATGTTGTCATTCGGCATGCCCGAGCCCAGGGCTACTCCCTGCGGGGGGCTGTGCGGGTTACTTTTGCTGTAGACAGCACCCTAGAGCCCGGCCTCTTTGAGGTAGAAACCTCTCAGCAGAAGGTGGCTAGCCCTTCTACCGCCAAGGCTAAGACCTCCCAACCCGAGCAGCCTCGGACGGTCAGCACCTACCAGCCCCCGTCTGCCTCCCAGCAGGATCTTCCCCAGCGCATTACCCGCCCGGCAGCCTCTGACCGCACCCAGCTACTGACTCCTCAGCCACCCCGGCAGGCCCCAGCCCAGCCTCAGCGCATGGTTTTGCTCGACATCAACGGCAAGCAGCTGGTGGTCCGCAAATTGCCGGTCACTCTAGGACGCGGTTCCCAGGCTGACATTACGGTCGAGGATTCCGGTGTTTCTCGCCGTCACCTTGAGATTGTGGAGCAGGACGGCGTCTGCCTGGCAGTTGATCTAGGCTCCACTAATGGCTCCTACCTGGATGGTCAGCGACTGCGCGGCCGGGCCCGCCTGCAGCAGGGTTCGGTACTTGAAATGGGCCGCACTCGTATTGTTTTTCGCCTCATGGGCACTAAGGACTAGTCATGGCCTCTGAAATTACCGTAACTGCCCTCCGCTTTGCCTTTCTGGCCCTGCTCTGGCTCTTCATCTTTATGGTTTTGACGGCCTCCCGCCGCGATTTGGGGATTGGACGTAATGTTCGCTCCTCCCGTCCGCAGGTAGAGGAAGCCGCCCAGGTTTCTGCCCCGGCCCAGCCTCCGGCCCGGGCCAGCCAGCTGGTGGTGCTGGAAGGTGCCCAGGCTGGGGCTCTCATGCGCCTAGGCGATCAGCCGGTCACCATTGGCCGCTCCCTAGATATTGAGGTTTCCCTGCAGGACGATTACGCTTCGGGTCGGCATGCCCGGCTCTTCCCCCAGGGATCCCGCTGGTTCCTTGAGGACCTGGGGTCTACTAATGGCACCTTCCTAGGTGAGCAGCGGCTAACCCGGGCTACCCCGGTTGAGGTGGGCCAGCCCTTCCGGGTGGGCCACACAACCTTGCAGTTAAGGGCTTAGTAGGCGGTTAGCATGACTTTTGCCTTCCGTTTTGCGGCCCGCTCCGATGTAGGGCGCGTCCGCTCAAAGAATGATGACTCTGGCTATGCCGGCCACTACCTGGCGGTGGTTGCTGACGGCATGGGCGGCCATGTGGGCGGTGACGTTGCCTCTGCAACAACCGTCCTTGATTTGACACCCCTAGACCGGGCCGGTTTTGAGGGGCCTGCCGGTATCTACCTGGTGGATGAGGTGGTCAACGCCAACATCATCATCAATGAGCTGGTAGATCTCAACCCCATGCTGGCCGGTATGGGCACCACCTGCACGGCCCTGCTGATTGATGGAGAGCAGATTGAGCTAGCCCATGTGGGCGATTCCAGGGCCTACCGGCTACGGCAGGACGTCTTCGAGCAGATGACCACCGACCACACCTTCGTGCAGCGCCTGCTGCAGGAGGGGCGGATTACCCCGGAGGAAGCCGAGAACCACCCCCACCGCAATGTGATTATGCGGGTGCTCGGTGACGTGGACGCCTCCCCCGAGATGGATGTGCAGACCCTGCCCGCCCAGGTGGGAGAGAAGTGGCTGCTCAGTTCTGACGGCCTGGACGCTGTGGTCTCCTTGCCTGAGATTGAAGCGGTTCTGCGGTCTACCGGTGATTTGCAGCAGATTGTTGATCAGCTAGTTGACCTGGCCCTGGAACGAGGCGCCCCAGATAACGTAACCGTTGTGGCCCTATCGGTCATTGAGGAGGCTTCTCTTTCTGAGGCTATTACCGCTCCCCAGCCCCTGATTCCGGTACGCCCTTACGCGCTTGAGAGCCAGGAATCTAAGGACGCCCCTGGCCAGTCTCAAGAGTCTGCTTCCGGCCAGACCTCGGCCCGTCCACCCTGGCGGCGACGCCTACCCGACCACGCTAAACTCAACCATGCCCTGCGGCAGGGCCAGTGGCGGGGCGAATCCTTTAGCGATAACGTCCTCAACACCATGTCGGTCAAGGCCGGTGTTGATTCGCCTGAGGTTGAGGAGGCTGGGGCCCCAACTCCGGCTTCTGTCTTGCGGCAGGAGCTGGCTAGCCGTCCTCACCAGCTGGTGGGGGCTGCGGTTAACGCCACCCAGACCGGCATGATTCCGGCGGTAACTGCCCGCACGGCCCAGAATCTGGCTACCCTTTCTCGTCTGCCTGATCTTGAGCCTGCTGAGCTACCCCAGGAGATTCAGGAAGCCCTCAATACTCGGGAGGAGGCTCCGCGTCCTTCCTGGCCCCTACGGATTCTGGTCGTGACCATGACCCTGCTTCTGCTGGCCCTGTCTGCCTGGAGTTTCCATTCCTGGTTGCAGACCCGCTACTACGTGGGCATTAAGGACGGCCAGGTGACGGTTTATCAGGGACTAGCCCAGAATTTGGGGCCTATCCCCCTGCATAGTGTGGTGGAACAGACCGATATCACGGTAGAGAGCCTACCGGCTTTCTCCCGTTCCTTGCTTGAGAATAATATTGAGGCCGAGAGCAGGCAGGAGGCTGAGCAGATTGTTCAGAACCTGCGTGATCAGCCTTCTGCGACCCAGCCGGTCACTCCGGGTCAGGTCACTACGGCCAGCCCGGCTCCTTCCCAGACCGGTTCCCTCCCCGTCCCTGAGGAGTCCGCATCTGATCAGTCTCCCCCACCCGCCCCGCCGGGTGCAGAGGAGACTCAGCTGGTAGATTCCACTCAAGCTCAAGGAGGTTCTGGTGCCTAAGTCTGCCCCTGATAGGCCGCGCTCCCGCCGCTTCACTGAATTCGTCCTGACCCTACTTGCTGTAGGTCTAGCTCCGGCCGCTATCTACCTGATTGACCCGGAGGCGGCCGTCCAAAACCGCATGTGGTTGCAGGCTCTGATAGTGCAGGGGGCTGGTGCCCTGATTCTGCACCTGGTCATGTATCTGCGGGCCCGCTACGCAGACCCCTTCATTCTGCCGCTTGCGGTAGCCCTGAACGGGCTGGGCCTAGCCATGATTTACCGGATTGACCTGACCACCAGCAACAATGCAGGGGCCAACCAGCTCATGTGGACGGGCCTGGCTATGGTGATTTCTGCTCTCCTGCTCTTCTTCTTGCGGGACCATAAGGCGCTGCGCAGTATCACCTATATTTCCTTGGCGGCATCCTTCTTGCTGTTGCTTCTGCCGCTGCTTCCGGGGCTGGGTCTAGAAATTAACGGTGCCCGCATCTGGATTTCGGTGGCTGGGCGCACCTTCCAGCCCGGTGAGATTGCCAAGATTACCCTGGCCATTTTCTTCGCTGGCTATCTTTCAACCCACCGGGATTTGATTATGCTGGCGGGCAAGCGAATTGGGCCGGTACGGCTGCCCCGTTTCAAGGATCTGGCCCCCATGTTTATCGCCTGGTTTGTTTCTCTGGCGGTCCTGGTCTTCCAGCGGGATTTGGGCTCGGCGATTCTTTTCTTTGGGATTTTTCTGTCCATGCTCTTTTTGGCTACAGGCAGTATCACCTGGGTAGCCCTTGGTCTGCTTTTTGTGGGTGCAGGTGGGGCCCTAGCTTACAACTATATTTCTCACGTCTACTACCGCATTAATTCTTGGGTTCACGCCTTTGACCCAGAGGTCTATAACCAGCCCCTGGGCGGGTCAGGCCAGATTGTGCAGGGCCTCTTCGGCCTGGCCTCAGGCGGTCTTTTTGGCCGGGGCTGGGGCAACGGTCGACCAGATTTGGTGGCCTATTCCAATTCAGACATGATTATCACGGCCCTGGGCGAAGAGCTGGGTCTCTTCGGTCTAGCTGCCATTCTCATGCTCTTCCTCCTGCTGGTTTCGCGGGGTTTCAGGGCCGCTATGGGTACCCCGGACGCCTTCGGTAAGCTGCTGGCTGCCGGTTTCTCTGCCCTGATTGTGATTCAGCTTTTTGTGGTCATTGGTGGTGTCACCCGCCTGATTCCCTTGACCGGTCTGACTACTCCCTTCATGTCGGCTGGTGGTTCTTCCCTTCTGTCTAACTGGGTGATTGTGGCTATTCTGCTGGCTATTTCGCATACGGCCCGGGCCCCGCACCTGGTGGACGATTTAGAGGAGCTAGATTCCAGCATTGACTATGAGGGCCAAGAGGCTGAGGGGGCTACTTCCCTGATTTCTCGTATTTCTCTGACTAACCGACCAGGAGGTGAGGGTCGTGAATAGGGCTATCCGCCGGGCCTGGGTGGCTGCTGCTAGCGTCTTTGTCTTGCTGCTGGGCACCCTAACCTATATCCAGTTCTTTGATTCTAAGAACCTACAGGCTAATGCCTGGAACTCCCG
>DKXC01000153.1:7874-8664 GCA_002492045.1 Micrococcaceae bacterium UBA7136 | reverse complement strand
TGATGTTCTACCACGTCCCGTAGAACCGCCGTATCGTAGACACTACTCAGATACCTTAAGGACTCTTCCCTGTTGAAGTTAAAGTACTTTAGCATGGGAAATCCTCCGAAAGAGAGGTAAAGATCAAAGAGTTCTTGCTGACTTTTACCACTCTCTTGGTGCAGGCTGACAAATTCAGAAAAGCTAAAGGGTTGAATATGGAAGACTAGATAGCGACCAGCTAGGTGGGTCGCAAGGTCACCTGACAGCATCTGCGAATTGGAACCAGTCAGATAGATATCGCAGTTGTAGTCGACCCGTAGGGCGTTGATGGCTTTCTCCCATCCCTGGACCTGCTGGATCTCATCGAAGAAAAAATAGATACGCTCGGCCGGATTAGGGGCCTGTTTCAGGACATGCTCCAGGAGCTGCTGACTGCTTTCGATGCTTTGGCCCAGGATGGACTCAAAGTTGAGAGAGAGAATCTGAGCTTGGGGGCGGGTCTGCCGGATGTAGTCAGCCAGCAGATTCATGATGGTGGTTTTTCCGCAGCGGCGGACGCCCGTTAGAACCTTGATGAGAGGAACATCGACCTGTTTTTTGAGGGGCAGGGTATAGCGGGGGCGGTCTAGGATTTTCTCCATGTCTTGTTTCCTCCTAGGTGTTAGCCAGACATATGAGGAATCTTGTCGACTATAGTCGATAAAATCTATCTAAACACTACTTCTATCGACTATAGTCGATAAACTTCCCCCAAAGAGCCTTTTTATCGACCATAGTCGATAGAAAGTCTGCTCTGGGCCAAGGGGAC
>DKXC01000153.1:0-7602 GCA_002492045.1 Micrococcaceae bacterium UBA7136 | reverse complement strand
AAGGGGACTGCCGTCAGCCGGGCATCTGACCTAAAATGGGAGGCAGTATGCCTAGAAGAGATACCCCAGCCTCCCAGAACCCTTCTTCCCGCCGTCCACAGCAGGGAAAAAAGCCCCAGGGCCAGCGTCGCCCCTACACTCCCCTGGTTCCCCAGACCATCAGCTACCCTGAGGCCCTGCCTGTCTCTGCCCGCCGGGACGAAATCATGGCCGCCATCCGGGACAACCAGGTCACCATCGTGGCCGGTGAAACTGGATCCGGCAAAACCACCCAGCTGCCCAAGATGCTGCTTGATCTAGGTCTGGCCGAAAAAGGCCGCATTGGCCACACCCAGCCCCGCCGCCTGGCAGCCCGCTCCGTCGCCGAACGCATCGTCCAAGAACTAGGCCAAAAAATTGGTGAAACCGTGGGCTACCAGGTTCGTTTCACCTCCCAAGTGGGCCCCCAGACCGCCGTCAAGCTCATGACCGACGGCATCCTGCTGGCAGAGATTCAGAACGACCGGCTCCTGCGCCAGTACTCGGCCATCATTATTGACGAAGCCCACGAGCGTAGCCTCAACATTGACTTCCTGCTGGGCTACCTCAAACGGATTCTGCCCCAGCGGCCAGACCTCAAGGTCATTATCACCTCAGCCACCATTGACCCGGAGCGTTTCGCCCGCCACTTCTCCCCCTCCTTCACCCCCGGCAAGGACCAGCCCGCTGAGGGCCTGCCCGTTGATGCCCCGCCCATTATTGAGGTCTCTGGCCGTACCTACCCGGTCGAGATCCGCTACCGTCCCCTCGAGGGACCCCGCAGCGGGGACGGCGGGGCTGACGAGGCAGAGGCCGGTGACGGGCTCGAAGACGAAGACCGGGACCCCCTGGAAAACATTCTGGCCGCTATCGAAGAACTAGCGGCCGAAGAGCCCGGTGACATCCTGATTTTCTTCTCGGGTGAACGAGAAATTAGGGACGCTGCCGACGCTATTGAGGACTTCCTGGGCCGCAACCGTCGCCTACCCCACTACGAGGTCCTGCCCCTCTACGGACGCCTATCTATGGGCGACCAGCATCGGGTCTTTGCCCCCGGCTCCCGGCCCCGCGTTGTGCTGGCAACCAACGTGGCTGAAACCTCCCTGACCGTGCCCGGCATCAAGTATGTGATTGATACCGGTACTGCCCGTATCTCCCGTTACTCCACCCGCACCAAGGTCCAGCGTCTGCCTATTGAGCGGGTCTCGCAGGCCTCTGCCAACCAGCGGTCGGGCCGCTGTGGCCGTGTCTCTGAGGGTATCGCTATCCGTCTCTACTCTGAGGAGGATTTCGCCTCCCGACCAGAGTTTACTGACCCCGAGATTCTGCGGACTAACCTGGCGGCGGTCATCCTACAGATGACGGCCCTAGGGGTGGTTAAGTCCCCGGCTGATATTGAGTCCTTTCCCTTTGTTCAGCCCCCTGAAACCCGGGCTATTAAGGATGGCCTCAACCTCTTGCAGGAGCTCGGGGCCCTCAACCTAGAGGCCGGGAAAAAGCAGGCTCAGCGGCGGCAGGGGCGTCCGTCCTCGGTTCTGACCGCAACCGGCCGGGCTATGGCTGCCCTGCCCCTTGATCCTCGTCTGGCCCGCATGATTGTGGAGGCCTCTCAGCGGGGCGTGGCCAAGGAGGTCATGGTACTGGCTGCGGCCCTGACCATCCAGGACCCCCGCGAGCGCCCCAGCGAGGAGCGAACCCAGGCTGATAGCCTGCACGCCCGCTTTAAGGATGAGAAGTCTGATTTCACCTCCTTCCTGCTGCTCTGGCACTACATTAATGAGCGGCAGGCGGAGCTTTCTTCGAGCCAGTTCCGTAAGATGTGCCAGCGGGAGTACCTGAATTTCTTGCGGATTCGGGAGTGGCAGGATCTTTTTGCCCAGTTGCGGGAGATTGGTGCCTCAGCCGGTATTCAGGTGGGCCCGGGCCGGGAAATTGACCCGGCAGCCCATGAGCTGGAGGTCCATAAGTCTCTGCTGTCTGGTTTGCTGTCTCATATTGGTGTGCTTGATGAGCAGAGTCGGCGGGACTATCGGGGTGCCCGTGGTACTCGGTTTGCGATTTTTCCGGCTTCTGCTCTTTTCAAGAAGAACCCCAGCTGGCTGGTTTCGGCTGAGCTAGTGGAGACTTCTCGGCTTTGGGCTAGGGTTAACGCCCAGATTGAGCCTGGGTGGGTGGAGGAGCTGGCCGGTCCCCTGCTTAAGCGTCAGTATTCTGAGCCTCACTGGTCTTCTCGGCAGGGTGCTGCCCTGGCCTATGAGAAGGTTTCCCTCTTTGGTTTGCCCCTGGTTGCTGACCGGCGGGTGCAGTTTAGCCGGGTTGATCCGGTGGCTGCCCGAGAGATTTTTATTCGCTCTGCCCTGGTGGAGGGTGACTGGCAGACCCGGCACCGTTTCTTTGCCCGTAACCAGAAGGCTCTGGCAGCGGTGGAGGAGCTGGAGGCTCGTCTGCGTCGCCGGGATTTGCGGGTGGATGACCAGGTTCTTTTTGATTTTTATGATGCCCGGATTCCCGCTCAGGTGGTTTCGGCCCGGCATTTTGACCGCTGGTGGGGTCAGGAGCGGAAGGTCAATGAGCATCTGCTGGACTTTAATCCTGACAGTCTGATTGACAGTCAGGCCGCTGACTATGATGAGTCTCTTTTCCCCCGTACCTGGGTGGCTGAGGGGTCTGGTGGTCAGTTGGAGCTGGATTTGCGCTACGAGTATGCCCCGGCGGTTTCGGTGGGCGGACGTCCGGCGGAGCCGACAACGGACGGCATTGCGGTGCAGGTTCCGGTGCTCTTTTTGGGTCAGCTGGATCCGGCTCCTTTCCGCTGGCTGATTCCGGGTCTGCGGCAGGAGCTGCTGACGGCTCTTATTAAGTCTTTGCCTAAGCAGGTGCGGAAGAACTTTGTGCCGGCCCCGGATGTGGCCCGGCAGGCTGCTGAGATTTTAGCTGCTGATTTTTCTCCGGCAAGCGATGACCTATTGGAGTCTTTGGCCCTGGTTTTGCGGCGTCTGCGGGGGCATGTGCTAGATCCGGCTGATTTTGATTGGCAGGCGGTTCCTGATTACCTACGTTTTACTTTCCAGGTGCGTAATGCCCAGAACAAGATTCTGGGTGAGGGTAAGGATTTGGCGGCCTTGCAGGGGTCCTTGCAGGCTGAGATTCGTTCTGCCCTGGCTGCTTCTTTGGGGGCTTCGCCGGAGGCTATGGGACGTTTGCAGGCTATGGCTGGCAGGCAGAAGAAAGCTGCCGGGGCTAAGAGGTCTGCTTCTCCTGCCCCCGGCCAGGCTCCCCGTCCCCAGGCCCAGGCTTCTACTGGAGCTGCCCAGGGCCTGCGGGAGGTTTCTGGTTTGACCGACTGGCCAGAGCAGGATTTGCCCCGCAAGGTGGAGCGGGTCATTGCCACCCAGACGGTAGCGGGCTACCCGGCCCTGGTCGATGAGGGCTCTAGCGTGGCGGTGCGGATTTTCCCCTCCCAGGCTGAGGCAAGGACGGCCCAGCGCGGGGGTGTGATTCGCTTGCTTAAGCTCAATACGCCGTCGCCGGAGCGCTATGTTTCTGAGCATCTGAATAACCGGGAGAAGCTGGTCTTTAGCCAGAATCCGCACGGTTCCATTGATGCCCTGATTAGTGACTGTACGGTGGCTGCTATTGACCAGCTGACCCCGGCTAGCCCTCCCTGGACTCGGGAAGAGTACCAGAAGCTCTTTAACCAGGTGCGGGCTGAGCTGATTGATACGGTCTTTGTCATGACCAAGCTGGTGGCCGATATTCTGTCTGAGGCCTCTCGGGTGCAGAAGCTTATTAAGAAGTCTTCGTCGCTGGCGGTTCTGCATGCTATGAGCGATATGAAGAGCCAGTTGGAGAACCTGGTCTACCCGGGTTTTGTGACGGAGACGGGGGCCGCCCAGCTACATCATCTGCCCCGCTATCTTAAGGCTATGGGCAAACGGATAGAGAAGCTGGGGCCTAACCTACACCGGGATAATCAGCTCATGCTGACCGTCCAGGAGCTGGAGGATACCTATGATCAGGCGGTTCAGTCTCTGCCGGCTGGGGTTTCGCCCTCGTCTGAGCTTGAGCAGGTGGGGTGGATGTTAGAAGAACTGCGGGTTTCCTTCTTTGCCCAGGAGCTGGGCACGGCCTACACGGTGTCTGAGAAGCGTATCCGGGCGGCCCTGCGTGAGGCCCTGGACGCTATGGCTAAGAAATAAAAAGATAGGTACCAGATAAAAACCGATGTACCGTCAGAGAACTGGTACAAAAGTTTTTATCTGGTACCGAAGTGTGTTGTCTGGGTTAGGAAGCGACGAAGTCCCCGTAACCTAGTTCAACCAAGGCTGCCCGTAGCTTGTCGGCAGCTTCATCCATCTTGTCAGCCTCGGGCGCCCGGTTGACCGCCTCAAAGGAAAACTCGGCTTGGCTATTAGCCGGCCAGAGGTGCAGGTGGGTATGGGGCACATCAAAACCAGCAATCATAAACCCCACCCGCTGGGGAGCAAAAGCCTTGTCCAGGCCCTGCGAAATCTTCTGGGCCACCGCAAAGAGGTGGGCAGCTAGCTCCTGGGGCAAATCAACCCAGTGGTCAATCTCAGCCCGGGGCACCAGCAGGGTATGGCCGTAGGCCAGGGGCTCAATGGTGAAGAAAGCAACGACCTGTTCGTCCTCCCAGATGATTCGGCCGGGCAGTTCACGGTCAATAATCTTGCTAAAAACAGTGCTCATGTCTCTTCCTAAATCTCGCGGCTGCTACCGGTCTCGAGGTAGCTGAATTCGCTTCCGTACTTCTTGCCAAAATTAACCAAATGGCCCAGAACAATCTGCTTGCCGTTCTCAGCCAGCAGGGCGTCATGAATCTGGAAGGCCTGGCGGGGGCGGACGGCAATCAGAAAATCGATAACCTCCTGAATCTTGTTCCAGGGGGCGTGCATGGGAACCAGCAGGGTCTCCACTTCAATCCCGTCCGGCACCACGAAGGAGTCACCGGGGTGAAAGAGCTTATGGTCAATCAGGTAGCCAATGTTATCGATGGTGGGCAACAGGGGGTGGATGACCGCATGGTTGCCGCCGAAGGTCTTGATAGAGAAACCAGAGAGCTCTAGCTGGCTATCGGCAGTCAGGGCCTGGGCCTTAGCCTGGGGCAGCTGGGCTAGGACGGCCTCCACCACGGCAGCCGGCCCGTGCAGGGTAACCTCAGGGTTCTCTGCCAGGAAGGCCAGAACCTTGGGGGCATCAAAGTGATCGGGGTGGACGTGGGTAATGAGGATATGGTCGGCCCCGGCCAGGGCCTGCTGGACCTCGGAGAAGTTTCCGGGATCCAGCACCAGGGTGGCACCGTCCTTCTCCAGGCGGATGCAGGAGTGGCTGTACTTGGTGAGTTTCATAGCTACCAGCCTAGTGCATGCAGCTACCGGTTGGCCTGATCACTGGGGCCCATGAGTGGGGGCCATTCCCCTCTTATGGCCCTCTAAGGTACAGTGAAAGGCAGAGACCCCAAGCAGCAGAAGGAAAAAGATGCCCCAGAGCCCAGACCAGCGAAAGCCCCCAGAAGTCCGCAACACCAAGCAACGTCGGGCCCTGACCGCCACCCTAGAAACCCTGGAAGATTTCACCTCAGCCCAGGACCTCCACCAGCTCATGATCAGCCGGGGCCAGTCTGTTTCCCTGGCCACCACCTACCGCCTCTTGCAGTCCATGCTAGACCTAGGCCAGGTAGAAACCCTCAAGAATGAGGCTGGTGAGGCCCTCTACCGCCGCTGCGAATCAGACCACCATCACCATCACCTGGTCTGCCGCTCCTGCGGGGCCACCAAGGTCTTTGAGGTACCCGCCTTCGAGCAGGAAGCCCTGGCTATTGCGGCCAGGCACGGCTACGGCCAGGTTGAGCACCAGATTGAAATTAGCGGAATCTGCGCTAACTGCGCTGCGGCTCAGGGCTAAGCTGACGACCTGAAGCTGAATGGCGCAACCGCACCCAGCGAATCAGCCGGCAGATCAGGAAGATCAGGAAGGAAATGCTGGTGACGTAGGGCGAGATGGGCAGGGAGCCGGCCAGGGCCAGCAGGATGCCACCCACCATAGCCAGCTCAGCAAAGACCACCGAGAGAATCAGGGCCTTGAGGGGGGAAGCCGTCACCTGTAGGGCTGAGGCCGCCGGAGTGATCAGCAAGGCCAGCACCAGCAGGGAGCCCACCACCTGCACCGACAGGGCCGTGGCAACCCCCAGCAGGACCATAAAAATCAGGGTCAAAGCCCGCACCGGTACCCCCTTGGCTGCTGCCACCACCGGGTCCAGGGAGGCAAAAAGCAGGGGCCGCCAGATAGCAGCCAAACCCAGCAGAATAACTAGGGCCCCCAGGGAAATAGCCGTCAGCTGGGAGGCGTCCACCGAAACAATCTGCCCGGTCAGCAGGGAGAACTTATTGGCAGACCGGCCCGAGTAGAGGGAAATAAAGAGAATTCCTAGGCCCAGGCCAAAGGGCATGAGGGCCCCAATAATAGAGTCAGTTTCCTGGGCCCGGGCGCCTAAGAGGGCAATCAGCAGGGCTGAGACTAGGGAGCCCAGCAGGGATCCGGTCACCACGTTATAGCCCAGCAGCAGAAAGAGGGCTGCACCGGCAAAGGACATCTCGGCGATAGCATGAACCGCAAAGGCCTGGCGGCGGATCATGACGAAGAGACCCATAAAGCCCCCGATAAGGCCCAAGATGGCCCCGGCCCAGATGGACTGGCTGAGTAGCTCTAAGAGTTCCCCGTAGCGGTCAAAGACAAAAACTCGGGAGAAGAAATCATTCCAGTTCATTCTTACCTTCTCTCTGTCTCGTCCAGGTGACTACAGTCATGGGCCTCTCCACTGCCCTTCTCTCCACCCAGCACCACGTAACGGCCCTGGGATTTAAGGACGGAGACCGGGCTCTGGTAGAGGTCGGTCAGCACCTCTGACCGCATGACCTCTTCTACCGAGCCCAGGCTAAAACGTCCGGCAGCCAGGTAGAGTAGGCGGTCCACATGGTCAATGATGGGGTTGATTTCGTGGGTGACAAAAATGACGCTGGCCCCCCGCTCCTGCTGGTAGCGGTGAATTAGGTCAGCCACAGCGTACTGGTGGTTAAGGTCCAAAGAAAGCAGGGCCTCATCGGCCAGAATCAGTCTGGGGTCGCTGGCTAAGGCCTGGGCGATTCGCAGTCGCTGCTGTTCACCGCCTGAGAGCAGGCCAACGGGTACCTGGGCGTAGTCCCGGGCCCCAACTTCTTCTAGCAACTGGTCAATCTTGGCCCGGTAGGACCTGCCCCCGCCCAGGCGGAAACCCCACTTGTGGCCGTCCAGCCCTAGGCCCACGAAGTCCCGGGCCCGCAGGGGCAGGTTACGGTTGAGGGATTTTTGCTGGGGAATGTAGCCGACAGCCGGGTTACCCAGGCGGGCTGGCTCCCCCAGGACGCTAATTTGGCCAGCGGTCAGCTGCAGCTGACCCAGGATGACCTTGAGCAGGGTGGATTTACCTGACCCGTTGGGGCCCAGGACGGCCAGGTATTCTCCGGCCTCCAGGGCCAGGTTAAGGTCTTCCCAGAGGGTTCGGGGGCCAAAGGAGAGCTTACCTCC
>DKXC01000140.1:24960-35265 GCA_002492045.1 Micrococcaceae bacterium UBA7136 | reverse complement strand
CAGGCCCTTGGGGTTTTGGTCGGTTAGAGTTAAGGTGGTCTAACTTTCGGGGGCTAGTTCACACCTGGGCAGGGGCTTTTTCTTGCCTGAAAATTGGGGGAATTAGGCTTCTGCCTGTATGGCTTCCAAGGCTGCCCGTAGCTGGCTGCTAGAGGTCTGTTGGGTGTAGGGGAAGTAGATGACCTTAACACCCACCTGTCCAAAACGTTCTTCCAGGTCCTGGCCGCGGGCGCTACCCTTCCAGTCGTCCCCCTTGAAGAAGGTATTGAATCCTAGTTCTTCCCAGACCTGTAGCTTGTCGGGCAGGGTCTCGGCGTAGACCTGGTCTACGTAGCTGATGTGGGAGACAATCTCCATGCGTTCAGCTAGGGGGACGACCGGGGCCCGTCCCTTGGTCTCTATCAGGCGCTCGTCGGAGACCACCCCGGCGATCAGATAGTCGCAGTGGGCCTTGGCCTGGCGGAGGATATTGAGGTGCCCGATATGAAAGAGGTCGAAGGCACCGGCAGCGTAGCCAATATTCATGGGAGTTTGGGTTTTCTTCTCTGCCCGCTGGGTGGGCGGGGCTTTCTTTGTGTTTCCCTCTCTAGAATAGGGCAGATTCTAGCTGCCTGCCTGCCAGCTGTCCCCTACTCTTTAGGGGACAGACCTGCTGGGAGCTAGGCGCTAGCCTGGGCTGCTTCCTTGCTGGCTTCTTCAGCCGCTACCCAGGAGAGCATGGCGCACTTGACTCTGGCCACGAACTTGGAAACCCCGGCGAAGGCTGCCGCATCACCCAGGACCTCCTCATCGGGCTGGATCTGGCCGCGGGAGCGGAGCATCTCCCGGAAATCGTCGATCAGGGCCTGGAAGTCGGTCAGGCTCATGCCGGGGGCCATGTCAGACAGGACGGAGGCAGCAGCCATAGAGATAGAGCAGCCGTCACCTTCCCAGGAGATAGACTCGATACTCTTCTGGTCGCTGCTGAGGATGACCCGCAGGTTAATTTCGTCCCCGCAGGTGGGGTTGTACTGGTGGTTGGTGGCTGCTGCCTGCCCCTGGGGGTCTAGGAGCCCTTCACCGGAACGCTGCTTGGAGTGTTCCAGAATGATCTGCTGGTAGAGCTGTTCGAGGCCGCTCATGCTTTTCTCTCCTTAGGTTTGAGGTAATGAGTTTAAGGTCTGGGGCAGGCTAGGAGCCTGCTAGCTGCTGTAGCCGAAGTAGGGGCGGACCTTGGCTAGTTCTTGGAGGAAGCGGTCGATCTCGGCCGGGGTGTTGTAGATATAACTGGATGCCCGGGTTGAGGCAGTGATACCGAGGGCCCGGTGCAGGGGCTGGGCACAGTGATGGCCTACCCGCACAGCCAGGCCGGTCTGGTCCAGGAACTGGCCCACATCGTGGGGGTGGACGCCTTCCAGGTGGAAGGCTGCTAAACCTGCCCGCTCCTGGCCGGGGGCCGGGCCAATCAGGCGGGCACCGGGTATCTCTTGAATACCGGCTGCTAGCTGCTGGCCTAGCTGGGCTTCCCAGGCTTGAACATTTTCCATGCCCAGGTGGTCTAGGTAGCGGATTGCTTCAGCCCAGGCGACAGCCTGGGAGACTCGTTGGGTTCCGGCTTCGAACTTGGTGGGGGCTGGCATCCACTGGGCTTCGGTCATGGTGACCTTGGTGATCATGGAGCCACCGGTCAGGAAGGGGGGCAGGGCATCCAGGTGCTGGGCCTTGCCGTAGAGGGCGCCGATGCCGGTGGGCCCTAGCATCTTGTGGGCTGAGAGAACAGCAAAGTCTACGTCCAGCTGGGCTAGGTCAAGGGGTAGGTGGGGGGCCGACTGGCAGGCGTCCAGCAGGGTCAGGGCCCCTACCTTACGGGCCAGTGAGACCAAGTAATCAACATCGGTAATGGATCCGGCCACGTTGGAGACATGGGTGAAGGCCAGGATTCTGGTAGATTCACCGATGATGTTCTGGGCAGCCTCATAGTCAATCAACCCCTGGTCAGTGACCGGGATATAGCGCAGGGTGGCTCCGGTGCGGGCAGCCAGCACCTGCCAGGGAATAATGTTGGCGTGGTGTTCCTGCTCGGTAGTGACAATTTCGTCGCCGGGGCCCAGGGCGTAGGGGGCTGCTTGGGGCCCACCTAGCCCCTGGGAGGCGTTGCCCAGGGAGTAGGTCAGCAGGTTGACAGCCTCGGTCGCGTTGGAGGTCCAGACGATTTCTTCTTCCCTGGCCCCGATGAAGCCAGCTAGGGTGCGGCGGGCCTCTTCAAAGGCTTCGGTAGCCTCAACGGCTAGGGTATGGGCCCCCCGGTGGACGGCTGAGTTAGCGCCCAGGTAGAAGTTTCGCTCAGCATCCAGAACCTGCAGGGGGTTTTGGCTGGTGGCTCCACTATCCAGGTAGGCCAGGGGATGCCCGTTGACCTCCTGGGCTAGGAGGGGGAAGTCCTGGCGGATTTCTTGCACCAGGGCTTCTGTCAGGGATGCTCCGGCTGGGGTTCGGTAGGTCGCTGCCACTGCTTTCGCCTTTCCTCGGGGGTCGCTCTGCCTAAAACAGCAGACTTCCCTAGCCTATTCCCCCAGCCCCAGAAATGGTAGTTAAACCTCCCAGCCAGCCCCTAGGCCCCGTGATACTTCTGCTGAGTAGCTAGAAGACCCTCTCGAATCAGCATCTGGGTGGCATCTGCCGCATTAGAAATCAGGAAGGGCAGGTCCTTCTTCTCAGCCGTACTGAAAGGTTTCAGCACAAAGTCAGCAGTGTCCATACGTCCAGGAGGACGCCCAATACCGGTCCGCAGCCGGTAGTAGTCCTTAGTGCCCAGGGCCTTGCTGATGTCCCGAAGACCATTATGGCCACCCTCTCCCCCACCAATCTTAAGCTTGACCGAGTCGAAGGGGATATCCAGTTCATCATGCACCACAATAATTTCTTCAGGCGCCAGCCCATAGAAGTTAGCTAGGGCTGATACCGGGCCGCCAGACAGGTTCATATAAGTCAGGGGCTTAGCCAGCACCACTCGGGGGCCGCCCAAACCTAGCCGTCCTTCCAGCACCTGGGCACGGGCCTTAGAGTGCTTCTTGAAGTTGCCGCCTACCTCTTGGGCCAACTGGTCTAGCACCATCTGCCCAATATTGTGACGGGTAGCTGCATAGTCAGGGCCGGGGTTGCCCAAACCCACAATCAACCAGCGGTCTGCCATCTTTTCTCCTTCTCTGGCCTATAGGAAAAACTGGCCCCCAACAGTCTCCTGTCAGGGGCCAGCCTTTTCAATCATGCTGAAAGCAGGGGTAAAGGCTTAGGCCTCTTCCTCAGTAGCTTCTTCTTCAGCTGCAGCACCGGCAGCCTCAGAGATGTTAACGATCAGCAGGTCGGCGTCAGCAACCAGGGTGACACCGGCGGGCAGCTCAACGTCAGAAGCGTGAACGTGCTGACCAGCGGCACGACCAGCCAGGTTGATAACCAGCTGCTCGGGGGCGGTCAGGGCGTCAGCCTCAACGCGCAGGACGGTTTCCTCCTGGTTGATGGCGGTGCCGGAAGCAGCCTCACCCTCAACATGTACGGGAACCTCAATCTCAACGCGCTCGCCACGCTGAACGGTCAGCAGGTCCATGTGCTGCAGTTCGGGGCGGATGGGGTGGCGCTGGATGTCCTTAATCATGGCCAGGTGGGATTCACCCTCGATGTCCAGTTCCAGGATGGCGTTGGGAACGCGGGCAGCCAGGGTGGTGGCGTGGCCGGGCAGAACAACGTGCTTGGGCTCTTCACCGTGGCCGTAGATAACGGCGGGGATGTCACCGGCCATGCGGATACGACGAGCGTAGCCCTTGCCGAAGTCGCTGCGGACGGTTGCGGAAATCTTGATGGTCTCTGACATAGTCAGTCACCTCTTTCTACTAGAAATTTGACGCGCCAAGAAGAAAGTGAACTGGCGCCAGAAGTCAAACTTCTAACCAGCCACCGTCAGTTTCGGACCTGCCGGGGTTTCCCCGCAGCATTCCACTGCCTTGGCTTAGGGTGAAGCCCCTGAAGGGGGCAACTTTTCTATTATTACCCAAAAGGCAGGCTTAAACAAGGAAGGGAGCTGGAATCTCTCCAGCTCCCTTCAAGAGGTTTGATTTTAGGCCAGGTAGGCCGCCATCGCTTCACGATGGTCACGCGGGGTAAAGCCAGCCTCGATAATCTTGGACAAATCCATAGCCGAGTTGGTCGGCCTGGGCGAGAAGGTCTCAGCGGCAGCAAAGTACTCAGCCGTGGTTACCGGGCTCACCCGATCAGCTGAATGGCCGGTCGCTTCAAAGACAGCCTGAGCAATATCAGCCCAGGTCACCACGTCACCGGTATTGGAAACATGGTAGGTGCCGTAGGCACTACCTTGCTCCAGCAGGTGCAGGATGGCAGCAGCTAGGTCCTGAGTAAAGGTGGGGCGACCATACTGATCAGCTACCACCTTGGGGTCGACCCCCTTCTCAGCCAGAGACTTCATAATCTCAATGAAGTTCTTACCGTCCCCCATGACCCAGGAGGTCCGCACAATATAGTGGCGAGCCACAGAGCGGGCAGCCAGTTCACCAGCAGCCTTGGACTGGCCGTAAACACCCAGCGGAGCCAAGAGAGCGTCCACAGGGTACTCCTGCCCCAGGGGCAGGGAACCGTCAAAGACGTAGTCGGTGGAGACATGAACCAGGGGAATACCGGCCTCATCAGCCACCCGGGCCAGGGCCGCTACACCAGTGGCGTTGGAGGCCCAGGCCTCTGCCCGCCCCTCAGGGGTCTCTGCCTGGTCAACAGCCGTGTAGGCAGCGGCATTGATAATACCCCGCAGGGAGCGCCAGCGGTAGGCCTCCTGCCAGGTCTCTGGCTGGGTCAGGTCAAGCTGGGAGCGGTCTACAGCAATATAGGGGGTGCCAGCAGCATCCAGTTGCTTGACTAGTTCCCGTCCCAGCTGGCCATTAGCGCCAACCACCAGGAGGGGGGCCGGGGCCAGGGGTTCAACCTGGTCTAGGCGGGGGTGATTCTTATCCTTCTCAGACAGCTCAGCCCGCTCAAGCGAGATAGGCCAGTCAATAGCTACGGTCTCATCGGCCAGGTTGAGGAAGGAGTAGTCCCCCTGGGCATCGGCCGACCAGTGGTCATTGACCAGGTAGGTGTAGGCGGTGTTGTCTTCCAGGGTCTGGAAGGAGTTACCCACCCCGCGGGGAACAAAAACTGCGGTGTCGGGGCCCAGTTCAACCGTGACTACCTTGCCGAAGGAGTCCCCGGCCCTCAGGTCAACCCAGGCACCAAAAATCCGGCCACTAGCTACCGAAACATACTTGTCCCAGGGTTCAGCGTGGATACCGCGGGTGGTGCCGGCAGTAGCGTTGAAGGAAATATTGTTCTGGACCGGGCCAAAATCGGGCAGGCCAGCGGCCAGCATCTTCTCCCGCTGCCAGTTCTCCTTGAACCAGCCCCGGTTATCCCCGTGCTGGGGCATGTCAATAATGAGCAGGCCCGGGATCTCAGTTGAACGAACGGCTAGTTCCTTGGGCATTACTGGCCTGCCTTAGCATACTTGGCTTCGACCTCGGCCTTGAGGGGCTCCCACCAGGCCCGATTGTCGGTGTACCAGGCGATAGTGTCAGCCAGGCCAGCCTCAAAGTTGGTGAACTGGGGCTCCCAGCCTAGCTCCTGGCGCAGGCGGCTACCGTCAATGGCGTAGCGCAGGTCGTGGCCGGGCCGGTCTACCACGTGCTCGAAGGCATCCTCGGGCTGACCCATGAGACGGAGGATAGTGCGCAGAACAGTGATGTTGTTTTCTTCACCGTCAGCACCGATCAGGTAGGTTTCACCAATCTTGCCCTTTTCTAGGATGGTGTGGACGGCAGAGGAGTGGTCAGAGGCGTGAATCCAGTCGCGGACGTTGAGCCCTTCCCCGTAGAGCTTGGGCTTAATGCCGGCCAGTATGTTAGTGATCTGGCGGGGGATGAACTTCTCGATGTGCTGGTAGGGGCCGTAGTTATTAGAGCAGTTAGAGATGGTGGCCTCAATACCGAAGGAACGCACCCAGGCCCTCACCAGCAGGTCAGAACCGGCCTTGGTCGAGGAGTAGGGAGAGGAAGGGTTGTAGGGGGTAGTCTCAGTGAACTTAGCCGGATCGTCTAGCTCTAGGTCACCAAAAACCTCATCGGTGGAGATGTGGTGGTAGCGGGTCTTGTGCTTACGGACGGCTTCCAGCAGGGTGAAGGTACCAATCAGGTTGGTGTGAATAAAGGGGCTGGGGTCGCTCAGAGAGTTGTCGTTGTGGGATTCAGCAGCATAGTGGACGACTGCGTCAGCCTCCTTGACCAGGGGATCAACCAGGTCCATGTTGGCGATGTCGCCCTTGACCAGTTCAAAGCGATCAGCGGGCAGGCCAGCGAGTGATTTTTCGTTGGCAGCGTAGGTCATCTTGTCCAAGACGGTTACCTGATGGTCAGTCTTCTCAAGCAGGTAGTGGACAAAGTTAGAGCCAATGAAGCCGGCACCACCGGTAACAAGAATTTTTCCCATGGCAACCAGAATACTAGTTTTTCCGGACAGGCAGAGGCCCCAAAATTCCCTTCCCCCTAGCTTTCTATGCCAGAATGAGGGATATGAAGGGAATTCTACTCGCAGGGGGCAATGGTTCGCGGCTCCACCCCATTACGCTAGGCGTTAGCAAGCAGCTTACTCCGGTTTATGACAAACCGATGATTTACTACCCCATTTCTACCCTAATGCTGGCCGGCATCCAGGACATCCTGATTATTACTACCCCCCAGGATCAGGCGCAGTTCCAGCGTCTACTAGGCGACGGCTCCCAGTTTGGGGTTAACTTCTCCTATAAAATTCAGCCCTCCCCGGATGGGCTGGCCCAGGCCTTCATTTTGGGAGAGGAACACATTGGCCAGGAGGGGGCAGCCCTGGTTCTGGGCGATAACATCTTCTACGGCCCCGGCCTGGGCAACCAGCTCCGTAAGTACACCGACTTAGAGGGTGCTGCGGTCTTTGGCTACCAGGTAGCCGACCCTACCGCCTACGGTGTGGTTGAGTTCGATGAAAACTTCAAGGCCATCTCTATTGAAGAGAAGCCAGAGAAGCCCAAGAGCGACTACGCTATTCCTGGCCTCTACTTCTACGATAACCAGGTGGTTGACTACGCTAAGTCCATCAAGCCCTCTCCCCGGGGCGAGCTGGAGATTACCGATCTCAACCGCATCTACTTAGAAGAGGGCAAACTGCAGGTAGAGATCCTGCCTCGTGGTACCGCCTGGCTAGATACTGGCACCTTTGATTCTCTAGCCGATGCCTCTAACTTCATCCGTACTGTCCAGGCCCGCCAGGGCATGTCTATTGGTTCGCCTGAGGAGATTGCCTGGCGCATGGGCTGGATTGATGACGCTCATCTAGAAAAGCTGGCAACTGCCCTGCTCAAGAGTGGCTATGGCCAGAACCTACTTAATCTGCTCAAATAGAACCTGAGTATGAGCGCCACCTTCTGCTTCTCAGCCCCTTCTTACCAGGAGAAATATACAAGCGCTTGGTATTCTTTCTTCCTGAAACACTCCTCAAATACAACTTCTTCTACCCCTAGGTATGCATGACTATTCTTGATTTTCTACGCATGCTGCGCGTCAATGCCAAGATTCTGATTGCCGGTCTCTTGGTTGGCGCCCTGCTAGGCTTTGGCTACTCTCTGCTGCAGCCCCGCGTCTACACTTCTGCCTCTACCGGCTACGTCACCGTGGGTGACGGAGCTGGTATTGGCGATGTAATTTCTGGCTCCACCGCTGCCAAAGAAAAGGCCGCCGCCTATATCCCCCTCATTAAGAGCGGCGCTGTAGCTCGGGAGATTATCGCTAACAACCCTGAGATGGGGCTGACTGAGGGAGAAGTGCGTTCCAACCTCAACGCCACCTTGGATAACAGCTCAGCTTTGATTTACGTTACAGCGACTTCTTCTACCCCCGAGGCTGCTCAGGCCCTGGCTAACTCCTCCCTGACCGCTGTGGCCAAGGTTGTTAACGACTTGGAAGGCTCCAGCACCGTGCGGGTTATCCCTCTAGAGGACGCTTCTCTCAACCCCTCCCCTGTTAGCCCCAATACCCAGCGGCTGGTTCTGATTGGCGCCGGTATCGGCCTGGGCGCGGTTCTGGCTGCTATCTTCCTGCGCCGGGTTATCGACACCAAGCTCCGCACCCGTGACGATGCTACCAAGGCCACCAACGCCGGTATTCTGGGCGTCTTGCCTATTTCAGAAGAACTAACCGAAGAAAAAATTCTGCTAACGAACAGTGACCATATCTCTCAAGAAGCTATTCGTCAGATTCGTACCAACCTGCGCTTTGTCAATATTGACGACCCGGTTCGCTCCATGATTGTTACCTCAGCTGAACCCGGTGAAGGTAAGTCCACGGTCTCTACCTCTATTGCCCGGGCCCTGGCAGACACTGGCGAACCCGTTATCATCATTGACGGCGATCTCCGTCGCCCCACCATTGCTAAGAAGTTCAAGATTGACTCTAAGGTGGGCCTGACTCAGGTGCTGGCCGGTCAGGTTGAACTGGCCAATGCTGTTCGTCAGTTTGAGGATACCCAGCTCTTCATTCTGCCTGCGGGCCGAATTCCTCCTAACCCCTCTGAGCTACTAGGTTCAGAGAAAATGCGTCAGCTGGTCAAAGAACTCTCCCACGAGTTTATTGTGATCGTGGATGTGCCTCCGGTTCTGCCGGTAACTGATGCTACCCTGATGTCTACTGCGGTGGACGGCGTGGTGCTGGTCGGTAGCGTGGGTAAGACCCGTAAGGAGAACCTGGCTGAGGCTGCCAATAGCTTGCGTAAGGTCAAGGCCAATGTTCTGGGTGTCGTTATTAACCGGGCTCCCCGCACCGGTCTGGGCAACACCTACTACGGTTTTGCTTACACCTCGAACACCGCCTACTCTAGCTACTATGGCCAGGTAGAAGACGGCAAGAAGGGCAAGAAGAAGGCTAAGAAAAAGTAGCCCCTAGTTCTAGATATGAGGCTAGCAACTAGAGAAAACTCAAATTCTCTTTGCCTTCTTCATAGACCCACTATTTCATGAAAGCGTGATTCCATGGCTTCCGTAACAGATTCTGAATCGCCCCAACAGGAACAGGTTCCTCTTAAGGCCCGAATTGTACTCAGCCACGCCCACCTACAGAACCTGGCCGAGCGTAGGGGAATCGACCTGCTTCATGTCAAGGGCTATATTTTTGGGCAGGACACCTATCAGGAACAAAGAACCAGTACCGATGTGGATGTTCTGATTCGTCCCAGCCAGGTTGAGGCCTTTATAGAGGCCGTCTTGGAAGCCGGCTGGGAGGTTATGACAACCTTTGAAACCGGTTCTGACTTCCATCACGCTATGACCATCTACCACCCTACCTGGGGGCTGGCTGATATTCACCGGGAATTCCCGGGCTTGGGCAAGAACCCTGAAGTTACCTTTGACCGGCTCTGGTCCCAGCGACGGAAGAAGGTTATGGGTGGCTACCCTTGTGACACTACCTCCCTGCAAGACTCCCGCCTTATTGTTTACGTCCATTCAGCCCGCTCTACCTCCATTGTGAAACCAGACGTCCAGTATCTGGATGAGCTCCTTTCAGCTCAAGAGAAGGAAGCCTTGGAGGTACGGGTCCGGGAGTTAGAGGCAGAGCTAGCCTATGCTGCTGCCCTGGGCCGGATTGATCAGTACCAGAACCAGAAAGATTATCTGGTCTGGAAGACTGCTTCTGAGAAGACTTCTGATCTGACCCGCTGGTATGCACGGGTTCAAGCAGCCCCTAGCCTGGGAGCTAAGGTCCAGACCGTCCTGGATATTTTTCGTGTCAATAAGGATCATCTGGCCATGGAGCTGGGGCATGAACCCAGTAAGCAGGAAATCCGGCAGAAGTTCTTTAGTCGCTTCAGCAAGCTCTGGAGAAAGGTAGGCAAGTAGTGGATGGCAACAAGCTAGTACGCTCACCCCACACCGCCTTTGTTTTGGCTTCTGATTATGTTGCCGGTAGCGAGGATAGCTTCTATGTGGCTAACCTTTTGACCTCAGAACTGGCTATCTTACAGGGCCCTAGCGCTGTCATCTGGGAGATCCTAGAAGAACCTACGAGCACCCATGCCCTTATCTCTGAAATTACAGAGATTTATGGAGTCACCCGAGAGGTAGTCTCGGCTAGCGTTCTGGCCTTCCTGGACTCTATGGAGAACCAGGGACTGATCCAACGAGTAGAGGATAGTCAGCCCTCCCAGAGTCTCTAGACCCTGAAGACTAAGAGGATTATCCATGAGGTTGGGCTAGGCTCACAGACTCGCGCT
>DKXC01000140.1:11420-24671 GCA_002492045.1 Micrococcaceae bacterium UBA7136 | reverse complement strand
TCGCCTCGCAAGCTCGGCGATTCACGCCAGCCCCGATGCCAGCGGCATCACCGCGAGTCTGTCATCGCCTATCCTTATATTTGTCCCTTAGCCTCTAGCCTAGGCGGGCCTTAATCTCCTGGATAAACCGTTCTTCGCTAAATTTAAGGACGTGTTCTTTAATAGCTTGAGAATCATAGTCCTCAGGCCTAAAGCTCTCTACCGCCTGCCTAATCTGTTCAGGCTCAGGTGCCTCAATAAAGGTGCCGTTGAGCCCTTCCTGGATGGTGTCCAAGAAGCCGCCGGCCTTCAGTGCAATCACTGGCTTGCCAAAGGCACCTCCCTCCAGAGGAGTAATGCCGAAGTCCTCGTAGGAGACAGCCAGCAGGCCCTGGCTATGGGCGTAGGCGTAGGCCATCTGGGCATCCGAAATGCCAGAAGCAAAGGCTACGTTAGGGCCAGCCATAGCCTTAAGCTCCTCTGCCATAGGCCCAGAACCTACTACCAGTAGCTTGGCTTCTAACCCTTCAAAGGCCTTCACCGCCTGCTGGACGTTCTTGTAGGGCAGTAGGCGGGAAACAATCATAAAGTAGTCTCCCTGCATAAAGTCTTCCAGACCAGCGATAGGTTCCTGGTCGTTGCCTTCCTTGACCGAGTAGGGCGGGAAGATAATATCTACCTGCTTGCCGTAGACGTCCAGAATCCGTTGCTGGATGGTCGAAGAATTAGCCACATAGTTGGGCTGGCGGGCAGCTGCCGCCTGATCCCAGCGACGCAGGTAGGGGCGAAGCAGGGTGAAAACGGCAGAAATTAGTTTATTGGCCCTATCCCCCATGTACTGGTCGGTCAGGTAGATCCAGCGGGCCGGGGAGTGGCAGTAAATCAAGTTCTCTTGGGGCAGGTCAAAGCCGTGGGCCCAGCCGGTGGAAGAAACCAGGGCCTTATCAGCCCGCACTTTAATGCGGCTAGAGAAAAAGGGAAGCAGGGGCAGGGCCAGCCGGTGCTCTTTGCGGAAGAGGGGCACCTTATTGAGGGGAGAGGTAATAACGGTGCAGTTCTTGAACTCCGGGTAGGTTCCCTCGGGGTCATAGAGGGTGGTGTAGATGGGAGCCTGGGGGAAGGCCCTGTGGAGGGCCAGAACCACCCGCTCAGCACCGCCGCGCTGGGTCAGGTAGTCATGGGCAATGGCTAGGGGAACCTCTTCCCTAGCCTTTTCTTCTGCTTTTCTGCGGGGGGAGAAGAATAAAGGCATGAGTGCAGTGATCTCTTTCGGGGGGATGCGGGGATAACTAGAACTTAGCTTGAGCTCGTTGGGGGTGCTCCTGACCTGCATAGCTGGCTGATTCGACTAGGAGGGCAATAAGCTTTTCAGCGACTTTGAGGGGGAGCCTGTCAGCAACCCTGTCGATTCCCTCACCCAAGAACTTGATGGTCTTGTCGTTGAGGGTCAGTGCAAGCCCACGGACGGCTAGCCCCCAGAGGCCAGCTGGCTTATGGGCAGGTAGCGCCTGGTTTCCATGTTTCTCCAGGAAGATACGCTTAGCCGCCCCAGAATAAAGCGCCCGACGGGCCCGTCCAGCTGTAGTGGTAGCAGCGATATGGTGCTTTACCTCCAAGTCTGGGGCCAGGACCATGCTGACTCCTAAATTATCAAGCATCTTGCCCATGTCAACGTCTTCCCAGCCATAGGTACGGTAGCGAGTGTCATAGCCGCCAGTCTGCTCGTAGGCTTTCCGGCTCATCGAGCAGTTAGCCGCCCAGAAATTCCACTGACGGTCAGGTGCAGTAGCGTAGGCTGCCTGGCGGAATTTCTTGTCCCGGCTGTAACCATAGGCCCGGGCATGGGGGGTGTCCGGGTAAAGGTTATGGACCAGGCCCATGACGCCTACCTCTTGGTTACCGGCATGGTACTTGAGATGGTTGGCAATGTAGTTGCTCTCCATCTCGATGTCATCGTCGCAGCGGATCAAAATAGCGGCGTCAGCGGCCCGATGACCAGCGTTAAGGGCAGATACCCGACCCTGATTTTCCTCAAAGACAATCATGGAAAGGTTAAGCTTTCCCCGGTCAATATAGGACTGAACTACCCCAGCAGAGCCGTCAATGTCGCCATCAATAACCACGATGACCTGAAAGTTCTTCTCGCTTTGAGTTTCTAAGGCATCCAGAGGGTAGTGAAGCTTAGAGGCTCCTCCCCGGGTAGGAATAATAACTGCAGCGGCGTAAGACATCCTAGTCTCCCCTACCTTCCAAGGAGTCAAGGAGGGCCTTGACCCTCTCTTTGCCAGCCTGGGGGGAGTAATTTTCGTACCAGCGCCAGTAGTTATTTTCCAGGGCCATGCCGGTCTCTAGACCTAACCCTCGTAGGTCTTCTTCTAGCGAGCGGATAGCCTGGGCCAGTTGCTGAACATCTCCTTGAGGATAGACCCAGGGGTAGCCCTCCCCTACCACTTCAGGCAGGGCACCAGCATCCGAAATAACCAGGGGAACCTTAGCGCTCATGGCCTCAGCAGCCACCAGGCCAAAGGTCTCAGGTACCTCAGAAGGAACCACCAAGAGATCGACCTGAGAGAACAATGCAGCCGGTTCTACCCAGCCCAGCAGGGTCAGGTCCTGGTCCAAAGCAGCTAGGGCCTGCTGGACCTTATCTTGGCTGGCCTCATCTACGAACTTAGCTTCCCCACCCAGTAGAAGCTGATAGCGGGTTCCCCCCTCAGCCTTAAGCTCCTGCAGAGCAGCAGCCAGGGTCTGGGTCCCTTTGATGAGAGAAGGACGGCCCAGAAAACCAACTCTTAGAATCTTCTCTTCTAAGGCAGGACCTTGACTAGCAACTTCACCAACCCAGTTCTCCAGGACCCGGCTACCGGGTAGCTGGGAGGCCGTAAAGTGGCTGGGAACCAGAACCTCTAAAGAACCTCGTTTAGCCAGCTGGTAGGCGTAAATCTGCTTACCCACTGGCATCTGGTGCAGGTGAACTATCCGATTCTTCATACCGGCAGTTGCCAGGGAAGGAACCAGCCCATTACACCAGAGCAAGCCCTGGGGGTTACGACGGCGCCAGGCCCGCAGCTGGGCCATGTAGGCCTTACGGTTGGTAGCGGGTAGGGCCAGGGTGGTAAAACCCTCGTCCCTAGCCGCCTCAATCAGTTCATCTGGCTGGGTCTGAGCGATGATAGTGACCTGGTGGCCTAGGGAACGGGCAGCCCGAGCCAGATTGAGGAGCATAACCTCTCCCCCACCCATATCACTATTGTTGGTAGCGAAAAAAATCTTCATTGTAGCCCCTTTAGCCCTGATAGGCTTCTTTAAGCTTCTGGTCATATTTATACATCTCAACCTGGCTATTTTCAGGTAACCTAATCACCGCTACCCTCAGGGCGAAAGCAAGGACCAAGGCCCAGGGCAGGGTGTAGAAAACCTCACCCAGACGCAGGGCGCACATGAGAATAACCAGGCCCAGGCCCTGGCCCAGAATCTCGTAAGAAGACCAACCTGGGTTAGTGCTCAGAGGCTTAGTCACAAAAAGAAGAGTAATAGCCACCAGGCCCACTGCCCAGAGCCAACCTCCCTCTACAAAGGCAGACCAGTAGGAATTGTGGAAGAACCAGGTTCTAGCCCCGTCCTCGGAGTAAACATAGGCTTCACCTAGGCCCTGCCCAAAGAAACCGGTCTCCTGGACTTTAGCCCAAGACCATTCATCAATACGTTCACGTAGGGCATCAGAACCTTCACGGTCACCAAAGACTTCTGCATCAGCAAAGTTCTTGGTCAAGAACTCCTGTAACCACCAGAAGCCTGCCAGCAGACCTACCTTGAATAGAGGAGTCATCTTAGGAGTCAATAAGACCCAGATGTAGCCTAAGCCCAAGGCAGTCAGAGAAGTTCGAGAACCAGTCTCCCAGAGCAGAAAGCCTGCAAGAACCAAGACCACTACCTGATGCCAGCGCTTCTCCAGGGCAGTGATGACCAGCATGGCGAAGATAGCGTGAACCAGGCCAGCATAGTTCTTATCCAGTAGGTAGCCGGTCAAAACACCACCGTAGTTATTAGGGGCAACACCGGCGTAAAAGAGGGCAGCATTAACTAGCAGGCCCGCTGAAAAACCCAGGATTGCGGACCTGAGGTGCAGGCGTCCCTGGGCAATGACCAGAATCAGCAGAGTAGTAGCTAGCAGGCGAGCCCAACGACGGAACCAATCCGCTGCGTCAGCGCTAGCTTCAGTCATCATAGAGAGCAAAGCAACATAGCCCAGCAAGATACCTAAGAAGGCAAAAAGGGAAGAATAGCGTCCTAGCTTAAAAGGAGCAGGACGAGTCAAGCTATAAGCCACAAGCACAAAAACCATTACCTGGTTGAAGGGCATACCTAAGCCAGGTGCCGGAAGGCTGTAGACCGTCATCGCAAAAAGCAGGAAGTCCGGCATCCGTATCTGAGAAATCTCGGTCTTAGCCTTGGCCCCGGCCTCCTGGGCCCGCTCCCCCAGGGTCTTCTGTCCCAGGGTCAGCTTACCGTCTTCGTTCAGTCCGATGACAGACATAGTTAGGCCCCCTTCCGGTGGTAGAGCTCAACAATTTTCTGAGCCATCTCCTGCTTGGTCAGCCAGGAAAAGTCCCCTGCCTCTTTCTGCTTCCCAGCTTCCATAATCCGCTGGGCTACAGCGGCCACGGCAGTCTGCCGGTCCATCTGGCTCAGGGCCGGAACCAGCTCAGTGCCAGAGAGAATCTCAGGGTTACCGCCCACAGCAGTAGCCACCACAGAAAGCCTGGCTGCCTTGGCATCCAGCAGGGTGTAAGAGCAGTTCTCCCAGACCGAGAGCTGAACCAAAAGATCAGCCCGACCCATGGCCTCCAGGGGATCTACAAAACCAGGGAAAGAAACAGCCTCCTCTAGCCCCAGAGCACGAACCTGCTCCTGCAGCTGCCCCAGTAGCTCACCAGAACCAGCAATTTCCAGGCTGGCCTGGGGTAGCTGCTGGTGCACCTGTCCAAAGGCTTCTACCAGAATATCCAGTCCCTTTTCAGGGGCCAGGCGAGAGAGGGAGAGCACCCGCAGTTGCTCGGGGGCAGCTTTCTGCCTCTGAGAAGCGACCGCTTCGGCGGTTGCCGGTACATCTAGGCCGTTGTAAATAACCTCAACCCCCCGGGCACCCCACTTACGTCCCATCTGCTGGGCGGTAGAGGCAGAAACAGCAATCTTGCCGTCAGTAGCCCAGAGCCGCACCCGGTGGACGGTCTCCATGAGTTTGCTCTTGAAAGAGCTGCCATGGTAGACCGCGTCGTCACCGGCAATACCGTGCTCGGTAGTGAAGAGACGGGGCAGGTAGGTTCCCTTGCCGGTCAGCTTCTTGAGCCTACGCAGGTTAATAGTGGTTGCTGCCACCACGTCAGCATAGGCCAGATGACTATGAACCACAGCAGGTTTGAGCTCATCAATCAGGCGGTTGAGGGTCTGGCAGGAGGTCTTAAAACCTGCCTCAGTGCCAAAATCAGCCTCCCACACCTCAGCTCCCAGCTCCTTGAGCCGGGCAGAAAGGGCACCGGCCGGGCAGAGCACAAGTAGCCGGTAGCCGGGTAGCCCGGCCTCAGCAAGGTCGCTGACGTGCCGGGCTACACCACCGAAGTCTGCTACCGGAACACAGTGAAGTGCTACCGGACGATCAGATTCTAAAGCCACTTTTCCAACCGATCCAGGGCGGTAAAGAAGCCCTCGCCGTTGTTAACATGGCCCTGCCAAATCTCAGGAATGAAGGAGGACTTAGGGGTCAGTTCCCGCAGTTGCTTACCCAGGGAAGCCCAGTCAACATCGCCTTCACCCACCTGGACACCTTCACCGTCCACACCGGTGCCGTCCACCAGGTGCAGGTGAATAGAGCGGGGAGCCAGCTCTTCTACCGCCTCAGAAAGCGGAATCTGCAGGAAGTTAGCGGCCAGCATGGTGTGGGAGATATCAAGGCAGAGGGCAGTCTCGTAAGCATCCGAGAACTCTGCGGTGTCCTTGGGATCCAAGAAGAGGTTGTGGTACTGCTGACCACCCATGAGCCAGGGGTAGGGAGGCAGGGTCTGGGCTGCCAGACGAACCCCGCTGCTATCCAGGTGCTTGAGGGCCTGGCCAATCCGCTCGTACTTCTCGGCCCGGGCGGCAGCCGGGATGTGGCCGTCCTTGGTGAAGCCACCCATGGTAACTACCATGACCGGGTCCTCATCCACAGTGAAGTAGCGGGTCAAGTCCCGGGTGATGTCAATGGTCCGCTGAACCTCAGCGATAGAGCGTTCCCAGGTCTCCTGGTCCTTAGAGGCCAGGTCTACCAGGAAGTCTCCAGCGAAGAGATCAGGCAGGTGGGTGGTGAAGGACATATCTAGCTTCCGGTCAAAGACCTGGTCAATATCAACCTCAAGGTCCTTGTAGGAGAAGTGGAACTCCAGGAAGTCAGGCTTGGCCTCAGAAATCAGGGGCTTGTAGTCGTGGTAACGCACCGGCAGACCCCAGGGACGGTCAAACTTAAAGTCCCGGCGGGTGACCAAATCGTCCTTGAGGTCGCCCTCGAAGAAGAAGGAACCAGCCTCTACCTCACGCTGCATGGTACGGCCTAGCAGCTGGGGCAGGTAGTTGGGCTGCAGGCCACGGCCAGGAGACTTAATTTCTACGTCAGCCTCGGTGACTACCTCGCCCTTGGCAATGGTGCGGGTAGCCACCAGGGACTTAGCCAGGTTGACCCGGTTCATGAGCTCACCGGTGGAAACCTCACGGGGGGCAGCGCTACCGATAGACTCTTCAACCTCACGAATCTGCTGGACCATAGCCTTGAACTCGTCCGGTAGCAGGGAAACGGTGTGGTCGTTGCCTTCCAGGGTCTTATCGATGGTGAAGTGCTTTTCAATAATCTTGGCGCCACGGGCAACTGCCGCGATAGGCACATGGTAGCCACGCTCGTGGCCAGAGTAGCCCACCAGGGACTGACCAATCTCGGCCAGACGGTCCATGTAGGCCAGGTTGACGTCCTTGAAGGGGGCCGGGTAGGTGGACTGGCACTGGAGCAAGGCGTAGGAGGCGCCCTGGGAGCGCAGCAGGTTAACAGACTCGCGGATCTCTTCTTCCCGGCTCATACCGGTAGAGACCAGCATAGGCAGGCCACGGGAGGCCATATCCCGCAGCAGTTCATGGTTGGTTAGGTCGGCAGAGGCCACCTTGAGGCCCTGAATACCGTAGTCCACCAGGGCCTGAACAGAGGGGATGTCCCAGGGGGTACACATGATATCCATGTCGTGCTGCTTGACGTGGTCAAAGACCTGGTACATCTGATCTACGGTAAAGGAGAAGCGGGAGAGCAGATCCAGGGTGTACTGGACGCCCAGGTCTTCACCGGCAGACTTGGAGCCCTTCTGGCGGTAGAGGGCGTCCATGTCTCGCAGCTGGAACTTCACAGCATCAGCACCGGCATCAACAGCCAGGTCTACCAGACGCTTGGCTAGGTCAACATCGCCCTGGTGGTTGTTACCGATCTCGGCAATGATGAAGGAAGGAGAATCCTCAGAGATTTCGGTGCGGCCAATGCGCAGAACCTTCTGTTCGTCCATGGCGATAGCTACCAGGTGGCCCTTTTCGTCCACCAGGGGCAGGTGGTTGATGCCCTGGGAGAAGTACTGGTGCAGGTCTGCCGGATCGGTGCCAAAAGGAGCCGTGGTGACGTCCTTGTTAGCTACCTCCTGGGTCGCAGTTTCCAGGGAGGCTGTGGGGTTGGCAATCAGCCAGCGACGGAAGTCACCGTCAGAGAGAGCACCCTTGAGGTACCCGGACTCATTGACCAGGAAGATAATCCGCTGGCCATTGGCAGAAATCTTCTGCAGGGCAGTCAGAACCGGATCTTCAGAAAAAACAATGTAGGGAGTGATATTGTGTTCGATAATCATGGGAGGATCTAGCTTTCCTGCTGGGCAAGTGTTGCTTGAAGCTGGTGTTCTGCCACAGTGAAGTCAATCATGGCATCAATGTCGACGCCCTCGACCTCATCAAGCATGAAGAGTTCTATCTTACCGCCAAGACGGTTGTGGATGGTCTCGTAGAGCTCAGTTTTGGTGATATACATGGAACCGTTTTCCCGGTAGCGGAAGGTTTCTCGGGTTAGTTCCTGCCGACGGGGCCGGGCCATGACCTCATATTGGGCGGTGGGTGGCTCAGTGGCGGCCCAGATAAAGGGGCCGATGGGGATAACACCTACCATGGAGTCCGAGTCAGACTCAGCGAACTGTCGGACGGCCCTGGCCAGGGTACCGGGCAGGCGAACCGGTGAGGTGGCCTGCAGGAGCATGACCGCGTCCGGACGCTGACCCGCCTGAGTATAGAAATCGATGGCATGCTCGATGACCGGCTCTGTGGCGGTGGTGTCCTGGGCTAGTTCCGCGGGGCGGATAAAGGGCACCTGGGCCCCGTAGTCCCGGGCAATCTGAGCCAGTTCAGTATCGTCGGTAGAGACCAGCACGTCTAGGGTGTGTTGGCCTTCTAGTTCCCGGGCGGCGTCCAGGGCCTGTTCAATGGTCCAGGCTACCAGGGGTTTACCGGCGATGGGCTTGAGGTTCTTGCGCGGAATTCCCTTGGACCCGCCGCGAACGGGTATGACGCAAAGAACTCGCATAGGTTTACTGCTCCAATAGTTGAGTGAGAATTTCTGCTATTTTTTGGGCTGGCTCCTGCTCGGGGACTTCAGGGGCCGGAGTGGGGGCGCTCCCCCACCGGTTCATGCCGTAGCGCTGCCAGAACTCTAGCAACCAGGCAGGCGGGTTGGCATGGTAAACCCAGGCCGGGACTCCTCGCAGGGCAGCTTCCAGGACGCCGGTTGAGAAGATGGAGACCACCGGGTTGGTCACCTGGTTGAGGGGCTGGCTGGAGCTATCTATCTCTACCCCCAGTTTAACCATGAGGGTATGGATGAGGCGAGAGATCTTGTCCTTCTCGCTGGGGTGGGGCCGGTAGATGGCCTGGTTTTCCCGAACGAACTTGAGACTGGCATAGACGAAGGAGGAGCGGGGAAGCTCAGCTCCATGCATTTGCCCCAGGAAGATAGGGGCCTTGTCCTGGATTTTGTGGGCAGGGACAGCAGGCTTCTGGGAAGCTTCCCAGAACATTTGAGAACCTACTACCTGATAGTCCACATCAGTGCGGCCAGAAATCCAGAAGTCAGCATCGGCCTGGCTAAAGGCTAGCAGGGTGCTATCCGCAGGCAGGGGCGGGGCGTAGGGGGTCAGTAGACCGTGTTGGGCCACTATAAAGCGGAGTCCCTGCTTTTGGGCCAGCTGGTAGGCGGCGGCGCTCCAGGGGAGAAAATGTCCCAGAGCTAGACAGATTTTAAGCTCTGGCAGCTTCTCTCCCAGCTCTTGTTCGGCCACCGGCTGTGCCTCCCAGCCTTCCCCAGGTAGGAGGTCAGAAACATCTTGGGGTGCCCAGACCGCCAGATCTTGATCCCTTAGGTACTTGAGGGGTTCTATCAAGGACTTGAGGGAGGTGGGTGAAGTAGAATCCAGAACTACCAGCAGCTGGGGCTGCGCACCTCGGGCGTGCAGAATTCCGACCAAGGGCTCTACCGTCTCTTGGACGGACACAGTCCCACCCACCAGGCCGGCTACAAAGCCGGTGGCTAGCTCAAGCTTCTCTTTCGCCAGACGCTCAGGCTTACTGGAGGCCTGCCATTTCTGCCAGGCAGCCAGGTCGCTGGGGTATTTTAGGCCCATAGTTGCTCCAAACTTTTAACCCGCTGATCGAAGGTGTGCTCGGCCAGGGTCCGTTTGAGGCCAGCTTCCCGAATAGCCTGTGCCCAGGCAGGGTCGGATAGGACCCGCTGGCAGAGCTCAATCAGTTCTTCCTGGCTCTCATAGGCCAGTACCTCTGTGCCTACCTCGTAGTAGCGGGAGACCTCAGACCGGTCGATAATCTGTAGGCCGCCCACGCCAGAAGCTTCAAAGGTTCGCATGGTAAAACCGTCCTGGTCCCCGTGAATATTGAGGGTGGCGGGGGAAGCTGCCATGAGGCCGTAAGCTGCAGACCGGTCTAGGTCTCGTCCGGTTGGAAAGCCTGCCCCCTTCAGATTGCGGGTACGGGCGATGTCCCACCAGTGACGGGACCATTGCTTACCGAAAGCCTTAACCGGAACCCCTGCCTGGTGCAGGGCTAGAATCATCTGCTCCCGGCCAGGGTAGCGGGCGCCCACAAAGCTAATGGCCTTTTCTTGGACAGGGCTAATGGCTAGGCGGGAATCGTAGGCCAGGGGAACTTCAAAAGCCTGGAAGCCGCGGGCCCACAAATCAGCGACGTCCCCGGGGCTGTAGGATGCGATAGGGCCCAGTAGACGCAGGTCAAAGTCTTGATCTGAGTAGCGCATGCGGCGGAACTCATCGTACATCCAGGTGGCGTGGCGGACGCCTGAGCCAGCTAGGGTTTGCCACCAGTCCTGCCCTAGCTGGTCGCCCTTCACCACCAGCACAATATCAGGCTTGGTTTCCTTAAAAACCTGAATAGCCCGGTCGGTCACCAGGTTCTCCAGCCCAGCAGGCCGTAGCCTTTCGGGCAGATCATGCAGGACCTTATTTCTGAATCGGTCTGCCAAGCTACCGGGAGCGTCATAAAGGTGGGAGGTCACCTGGTAGCCCAGGTTCTCCAGGGAGTCAGCAATGGTCTTCCAGTAGCCGTAAAAGACTGGGGAGACCAGAAGAAGCTTAGGCGCAGTCATTTACTCTGCTAGCCCTCGCTCGGTCAGCTCTTCGAGGGCAGTGTCCCAGGCTTCGCTCTTGGCGCCTGGGGCTTCCCAGGACTTGACGATAAAGTCTGCGATAGCCTCACGGGGCCCCCACTTGGCCTTAGGAGCGCCCAGGGAGTAGGCGTAGGTCATGTCGGCCAGGGCATGGTCAATATCGCCTGCCCGCTTAATGTCCACATGCTCAATGACAGCTGAAGAGCCACCGGGAACAGCATCAATAGAGAACTGGGCCAGCTGGTCCAGGGTAATGCGCTGACCGGAGCCTAGGTTGAAGGTGCGGGGGGATTCTTGGGCCGGGGGCAGGTTCTCCAGGGACCAGATAATGAAATCTGCAACGTCCTCAACATGGATAAAGTCACGAGTGGCGGTACCGTCCCCGTAAACGGAGAGGTTCTTACCCTCGCGCAGGCGGGCCAGGAAGGCAGCTAGTACACCGGTGTAGGGGTTGTGCAGGGCCTGGCCGGGACCAATAACGTTCTGGGGGCGGATAATGACGGCAGGGACCTTAGCACCCAGAACCTGCTTGACAACTTCCTCGCCCTCAGACTTGGTTTCACCGTAGACAGAGAGGGGCTGGTGGGCGTCCTGCTCGGTGGTGCCGCGGTCGGCAAAGCCTTCACCGTAGACTGCCCGGGAGGAAAGAGAAATCAGGGGGGCTTCCCATTCCAGGGCCTTCTGGGCAGCATAACGAGTGCCGTCTACGTTGACCCGGCGGTAGCGGTCGGTCTCGTACATGGACTGGGCGGTACCGGTTTCTGCCGCCAGATGGACGATGGCATCAGCCCGGGGAAGATTCTGCCAGATCTCAGGATCGGATACATCACCAACAATGATGTCACCGGGGAAGAGGGCCTTTTCAGCCTCGATGTCCTGGTGGACTTGTTCCAGAAGGCTGTCTAGGGCGTAAACGACATGGCCCTGGTCAACCAGCTTACGGGCTAGCTTGAGGCCAATGAAGCCAACTCCTCCGGTCATAAGAATCTTCATTTTTCTCCTCAGGTTTACTTGCGATTAAATAGGGCGAGCAGGGATGCCAGCGACGACCTGGCCGGCTTCAATATCCCGGGTGACGACAGCTCCGGCCCCTACGATTGCACCGTCTCCGATGGTGACACCGCCCAGAACGGTCACATTACGACCCAAAAAGACCCGGTTGCCAATATAGATGGGGCCTCGGGTGGTAATCCGGTCAAAGTCTTCTGGGTCGTGGACTCCGCTATTGACCATGACATTATCACCGAAGAGGCAGTCGTCGCCGATGGTTACATCTGCAACAGCGTGTAGGTGGCCCCGATGGCCCAGGTGGAAGTTTTTTCCGATTGTTAGTTTGCCCCCCGCTTCAGTCTGTAGCCAGGCCCCCTCTCGGATCAGGACGCCTTCTCCAAAAAACATGTTCTGGGTGCCGGTTAATTTCAGGGGGGAGAGGATAGTTAGCCCTTCCCCTGCCTGGCCCAGGGCACGGGAGTAAATCAGTTTGGACTTGGTAGAGCCTATATGCCAACGTAAAGAAGCAGGTATCTCAGCCATATAACGAAATAAGTTCACTATAAGATTCAGCCTTTCTTGCTTGTTTTATCATAATTCTATGACTTCGCAGAGCTCTCTCGGAGCAGGCTGCCAAGCCTCTCGGTGAATCTTTCCTCAGAAAAGAAGCTAGCCCGTTCACGGCAGGCCTGCTGGCGATTTGCAAGTTCTTCTGAAGGTAGTTCCAGCACCTTGAGACTCTTCTGTCGTAACTCTTCTAAAGAATCCCAAGTCTCTCCCCCCTGTCCTTCAGCAACCTCCTTAGGACCCGCAGAGTTAATGACAATAGGAATAGAACCAGCAGCCATGGCCTCAACTGTTGTGATGCCAAAATGTTCATGGGTTTCAGGAAAACGTTCAAGATCCTGCCCGTAACCCTGAGCATGCCAGTAAAGGGTTGAACGCTCCAGGAGGCCCTCCAGATTTTCTATCTCCATATTGGGGTGAAAATAGACCGGCAGACCCTCGGCCAGGGCCCTTAGATCGGACAGATAGGCCTCTGCACCGGCAGACCGGCAGGAACCAGCCAGGTGAAGTTCCCAGCCTTCCCGATGTAGCCCCTCTAATTCCTTAAAAGCCTCAATCAGATAGTGCTGCCCCTTATGCGGAATATTGGGCATGGGCTGCTCAAAGCGCCCCACAGAGACTATCTTTTTCTCCTTGTTTGAGAGGTTCTCCTGAGTGTCGCCCAGGCTACAGGGAGGGTAAAGAACAGAAGAAGATACTCCCCAGCGCTGCCCAATATGCCCCTGGGTGAACTGAGAATTCGCCAAGATAGCATCATAGGTATCTTGGAACCGTTTCCCTCTACCTAACAACAACTTCCGTAAAAGCTGAATAGAGTTAAAATAAACCCTTCTTACCGGACTATTAAACTCTTTCTTTACCTGGTGGGGGAAATGGCAAATATAGTAATTCTTTGAGGCTACACCAAAAGTCTCAGATTTATAGGAACACTCAAAATAGTAGTCAACCCCTTCCTGCCTTACCAGATTCATCTTATA
>DKXC01000140.1:0-11113 GCA_002492045.1 Micrococcaceae bacterium UBA7136 | reverse complement strand
CCTTACCAGATTCATCTTATAGGCATCAAGTAAGAACCTCTTAAGTTCCTCTGGCAGACGAGGAAGCCTCAAATCTATTTCCTTAATTTTGAGCCCCGTCAGACTCAGCCCGAAATACTTCTCGATTTCTTCTACCGAAACCCGGCCAGAGGTCAGAAGACAAACCTCGTGCCCTTCCTGCAACAGAGCTTCACACAGGTAGGCAGCGTAGCGTTCAGCCCCGCCGAAAGCGCTCATCCGGTGAATAGAAACAACTGACTTAGGCATTACCTTTTCTCTCTCCTTATCCCTTATTTCCGCATACTCCGCACTAGGGAGAAAATCAGCTGATAGTCCCGCCGGACCGCAGGCAACAGCGCACAAGCACCAGCAGCCAAGATATGAACAAGGGCCAAAAGCAAGAGATCCAGAAGAAGATTGATAGATAGCAGCTGGCTAACCCCGTAGGTAACAAGGCTACTCACCAAAACTACCCCAAACATCCGATAGGAGCTAAGAAGCATACTACGAGTAGAAAGCCTCAGACTTCTACCAGCCAAAATAATCGCAAGTGGCCACTGGATAAAGACAGAAACCGCATTACCCACAACAACACCAAGCGGGCCGGCTAAAAGCCCACCTACCACAACAAAAATAATACGAATGATGGTGTTGGCCAGAGTTAGCTTAAAAACATACTTAGATTGACCAGCAGTCAAAAAAATCCAACCAGCTGTCAAGGCCAGACAATGAAGTCCTTCAGCAATCGCCAGCCAAGCAAAAAAAGGAACAGATTCGCTCCACTGCGGACCCAAGAAAAGTAGCACAAGAGGGGTTGAGGCAGCTGCAAACCCTCCGCCGAGGAGGGCTAGAGGATAACCTAAGAGGATCTGCCCCTTCCCAGCTAGCTCCAGTAATTCTTCTTTACTTGCTTTCTTCTTAGACAGAGCCGAAAAACCAACATTATTAAGCGGAGACCTCAGAGAGTTAAGGGGGGTGCGTACCGCCTGATATGCCCGATTGTAGTACCCTAAGACCTCTGCCTGAGCCAATCGGCCAATCAGAAGAGAATCTAAAGCTGCACTGAAGTGGGTTAACAAGTTAGAGAACATAAGGGGCAAACCGAAGTTTAAGAACTTCTTAACCGGTGTTGAAGAACGGTAGATTCCCGGCAACCAACCCGTTTGCACTACACACAATAGAAGAGAAGCAAGAGAGATAGTCAGCCCCTGAGCTACCAAAGCCCAGACGCCATAGCCCTGAGCCGCAAAAATAAAAGCAACACCCAAGCCAATCAGATTAGAAAGAATATTATTAACGGCAATCTTTCCAAACTCAATCTCACGTTGCATCTGAGCAAAATACTGAACCGTCATACCCGAAATAAGGAAGTTAAAAGACATCAGTACAGTAATGAGCAAAAGCCTCTCATCCTGGTAGAACCAGGCTACTAGAGGACTAAGAGCTGCAACTACAAGGCAGATTAGGGCGCCGATACTAGTATTCAGCCACCAGAGATTTGTTTTTTCTTGAGGAGAAAGAGTTTTAGCTTGAACAGCGGCCGTCGAAAGACCGAAGTCCTTAAAAACTTCAGCGATACTCACAATTGTTAGCACCATAGCCATCAGACCATAGTCCTCTGGGCTGAGCATACGCGCCAAAATGGATAGCGAGGCCAAACCTAAAATAATCTTGGCAACCTGGCCACCTAAAGCATTCACACCACCCCGGGCACTACGCTGCGTCAAGCTTTTTTCAGACATTCCTTCTCACCTAAGACAAGGCTGGGCTATGCCTCAGACATAGCCCAGCCTTAAGAGTAATACAGTTTATTAGTTAGCCCGTCCCTCGAAGAGGCTAGTAACAGAGCCCTCATCAAAGACTTCCTTGATGGCCTGGGCCAGAATAGGCGCGATAGACAGAACGGTCAGGTTGTCAAAGACCTGGTCCTCCCGCAGGGGCAGAGTGTTAGTCACGATAACCTCGCTGGCCCCGCAACCGCCCAGGCGCTCAGCAGCCGGGTGAGAGAAGACCGGGTGAGTAGCCGCAATAATGACGTCCTTAGCCCCATTCTCCTTGAGCACCTTAACAGCACCAGCAATAGTGCCACCGGTGTCAATCATGTCGTCAATCAGGACACAGGTGCGGCCCTCAATCTCGCCCACTACAGTCTTAGAAACAGCCTGGTTAGGTACGTTAATGTCGCGGGTCTTATGGACGAAGGCCAGGGGGGCGCCGCCCAGCAGCTCAGCCCACTGCTCAGCCACCCGAACACGACCAGTATCGGGAGAAACCACGGTTACCTGATCAGTGTCTACCTTGCTGGCAACATGCTGGGCCAGCAGGGGGATAGCCATCAGGTGGTCGACCGGACCATCAAAGAAACCCTGAATCTGGGCGGTATGGAGGTCAACGCTCATGAGGCGGTCAGCACCGGCAGTCTTGTAAAGATCAGCCATGAGGCGGGCAGAGATAGGCTCACGGCCCTTATGCTTCTTGTCCTGACGGGCGTAGGGGTAGAAGGGAGAGACAACCGTGATGGAGCGGGCAGAAGCACGCTTGAGGGAGTCAATCATGATCAGCTGCTCCATCATGTGCTCATTGATGGGAGCCGGGTGAGACTGAATCACGAAGGCGTCGGCCCCTCGAACTGATTCCTCGAAACGGACGTAGGTTTCCCCGTTAGCAAAGGTGTAGGCAGAGGAGGGAAGAAGGTCAATCCCCAGTTCAGCAGCGATCTGCTCTGCTAGCTCGGGGTGGGCGCGGCCAGAGACCAGCACCAGCTTCTTTTCGCCCGGATTCGTAATCTCAGTCATTACTGCTTGTCGCTTTCCTTATCAGAAGACACTGAATCCTGGGCCAGGGCTGCCTGGGCGGCCTCTGCTGCTTCGGTTCCAGCACGGTTTTCAATAACCCAACGCTCAATATTGCGCTGGGGGGCTTGAGTAATCGCCAGGGCACCGGCCGGTACGTCCTTGCGAATAATGGTTCCAGCACCCGAGTAGGCTCCGTCGCCAACAGTCACCGGGGCAACATACATGTTGTCAGATCCCATGCGAACATTGCTGCCGATAGTGGAGCGGTGCTTATTCACGCCGTCGTAGTTAACAAAGACTGAGGCGGCCCCAATATTGGAGTTCTCGCCAATAGTGACGTCCCCAGCGTAGGAGAGGTGGGGCAGCTTAGAACCTGCACCAATCTGGGCGTTCTTTGTTTCCACAAAGGTGCCAATCTTGCCCTTATCTCCCAGGACGGTGCCGGGACGCAGGTAGGCGAAGGGGCCAACGCTAGCACCAGCGCCAATCTGGGCATCACTGCCCTCGGTACGGGAAACCTTAGCGCCCTGGCCCACGGTGACGTTGGTTAGGCTGGTGTCGGGGCCAACCACAGCGCCACTAGCAATATGGGTGTTACCGTGCAGGTAGGTACCGGGCAGGATAGTCACATCATTCTCAATGGTGACAGTAACATCAATCCAGGTCGATTCAGGGTCAACAATGGTCACCCCATTGACCATATGACCCTCGGTAATGCGCTGGTTGAGCTTACGTCCCAGCTGGGCCAGCTGAACCCGGTCGTTAGCGCCCTCAACCTCCCAGCGGTCCTCAATGTCCAGGGCACTGGTGCGGTAGCCGTCCTCACGGGCAATAGCCAGCACATCGGTAATGTACTTCTCGCCCTGGGCATTATCGGTAGTGACCCGGGTCAGAGCATCCCGCAGAACAGTAGCATCAAAGGCGTAGATACCGGAGTTAATTTCGGTGATAGCCAGTTGCTCTTCGCTAGCGTCCTTGGCCTCAACAATGGCGGTCACCTCCCCAGCCTCGTTACGGACGATACGACCGTAAGAACCGGGCTGGTCTAGGTGGGTAGTCAGAACGGTCACTGCGTTCTTACCCTCTTCATGGAAGGCAATGAGCTTACGCAGGGTCTCAGTCTTAAGCAGGGGAACATCCCCGTAGGTCACCACAACAGTACCCTGAACCTGCTGACCTAGAGCGTCCAGACCCAGCAGGCCCACCTCAACGGCACGGCCGGTACCGGGAATCTCGTCCTGATCAACAATGGTGACCTGAGAATCAAAATCAAGGACGTGGGAAGCTACCTTGTCCCGCTGGTGGCGGACAACCACAGCCAGCTGGGCGGGGGCCAGTTCGCGTGCTACAGCAACGGCGTGCTGGACCATGGAGCGGCCAGCAATCGGATGCATGACCTTAGGAGTATCGGACTTCATACGGGTTCCAGCTCCAGCAGCTAGAACAATGACAGCAGAAGGAGCTGAAACAGCTTCGGTCACGGTAAGTATCTCCTTGCGAGTGACGCTTTCCCGCAGACTCGGGGGAGAACCACGGGTGTGAACGCTCCGCCACTAGGACTCGAACCTAGAATAACGGCTCCAAAGGCCGCTGTGTTGCCAATTACACCATGGCGGATCCCTGTGCCAGCCTACCTGCAGGCAGACTCAGAACAGATAGCACCATACTAGCCCAGAGCCAGGCCCAAAGTAAAAAGCAAACCTACTTACCCAACCAGGGAATCACGACAGAAAGGTCATGCTCAATCCGTTCTACCGCAACCTTGGCCGCCTCAGCCCCCTTGCGGTAAGGATCTTCAATACGGTCTTCGTAAGTGGGCTCTTGCTCATGTTGCAACATAAAAGCAATGGGATCTACCCGACGTCCAGCCTGCTGGCGAAGGCGGGCCATCTGTCCCAGTAGATGAACTTTAGTCCGGTACTGGGGCCACTCACCTACCAGCCAGTCCAGGTGCTCCTTCTCCATAACCAGCACCAGGGCTGCTTCTTCCAAATCCTTCTTCTTAATCTGCCGGGCCTTATGGTCACTAAAATCAACCCCGCGACTGGCAAGTTCCCGGTCAATATGGGGAGCTACCCCAGAACCAACTACAGCCCCGGTTCCAGCGCTATCAAAAATCCAGCTACTCTCAGGCCCAACAAGTTGGCGTGAAAGGTACTTGGCCGAGGCAGAGCGAGCGATATTGCCGGTGCAGACATAGAGAATCTTCTTCTGGGGATCAGCCTCAGAAGAAGCCTCTTTTTCAGCCTTATTCAGGCGCCCCAGCAGGGAACCCACATTGAAGTTGGCCATCTTCACCTTTCCTGAGAGAACCCAGGCCTCCAGTCCCTATTCTGGAGCCCCCTTTAATTCACTCGTGACATATACATCATCATTCTACCCCTGACTAGGGCCCCAAGTCTCTAGCTCCCCGCCCCACCTCACCTCCCCCTCGGCAAGCTAAACTAGGGGCAAAGATTCCAGACCCCTGAGACAAGGATTTTCTGTGGCACATTTACTGGGTGGCGAAAACCTCCATATCGAGTTCCCAACCCGCACCGTCTTTGAAGGGGTGACTGTCGGCCTCAACGAAGGCGACCGGATCGGTATCGTCGGTCGTAACGGCGACGGCAAATCAACCCTTCTCTCCCTGCTGGGCGGACGCCTGACCCCAGATGCAGGCCAGGTCACCGTCCGCTCCGGCACCCGCATCGGCTACCTAGATCAGGCCGACCGTCTGGATGATTCCTTGTCCGTCGGCCAGACCATTGTGGGTGATACCCCCGAATACGAGTGGGCATCAGACCCCAAAATCCGGGACGTCATCTCAGGTCTGGTCTCAGACCTAGACTGGGAGGCCCCGGTCTCTTCCCTCTCCGGTGGCCAGCGTCGCCGGGTAGCCCTGGCTGCCCTCCTGGCCGGTGACTGGGAGGTCCTCATGCTGGACGAGCCCACTAACCACCTGGACGTTGAAGCCATCAGCTGGCTGGCTGCCCACCTGAAAAACCGCTGGTCCAAGAATGCTGGCGGCCTGCTGACCGTCACCCACGACCGCTGGTTCCTGGACGAAGTCTGCACCGGCACCTGGGAGGTTCACGACGGCATCGTAGAGCCTTTCGAGGGAGGCTACGCCGCCTACATTCTGCAACGGGTAGAACGAGACCGGCAGGCTGCCGCCGCGGAAGCCAAGCGGCAAAACCTCATGCGCAAGGAACTGGCCTGGCTACGTCGGGGTGCTCCGGCAAGAACCTCTAAACCCAAGTTCCGTATTGAGGCAGCCAATGCCCTGATTGCGGATGTTCCCCCGGTGCGCAACCAGATTGAGCTGACCCGGCTGGCGGTCTCCCGCCTGGGCAAGGACGTAGTAGACCTTGAGGACGTTTCGGTCTCCTACCCTGATGCCCTGGCTGAGGGCGGCTCTAAGCAAGTACTGAAAAAGGTGACCTGGCGGATTGCCCTCGGCGAGCGCACCGGTATTCTGGGCGTCAACGGGGCCGGTAAATCGACCCTCCTTAATCTGGTCACCGGTGCCCTAGAGCCTACAAGCGGACGGGTTAAGCGGGGCAAGACCGTCAAGATTGCCACCCTAACCCAGCAGCTGGACGAGCTGGCTGAGGTGGCCAATGACCGGGTATCTGATGTGATTGGCCGCAAGCGGACTACCTACCTGGCTGGCGGTAAGGAGCTAACCCCGGGCCAGTTGCTGGAACGGCTGGGTTTTACCTCTGCCCAGCTCTCAACCCAGGTTAAGGACCTTTCGGGTGGGCAGAAGCGCCGGTTGCAGCTGCTGCTGATTCTGCTGGATGAGCCTAATGTGCTCATTCTGGATGAGCCTTCTAACGACCTGGACACCGACATGCTGGCGGCTATGGAGGACCTCTTGGATACCTGGCCGGGTACCCTGCTGGTGGTCTCGCACGACCGCTACCTGATGGAGCGGGTGACCGACCAGCAGTATGCGGTCATGGGGGGCTCCTTCCGTCACCTGCCCGGTGGTATTGACCAGTATTTGGATCTGTCAGCTGGGGCCGCGGGGGTCAAGAAGGTGGCTTCTTCACCCCTGGGTAAGCAGGAACCTGCTTCTTCTGCTCCTGCTAACGGACCTAGGGTCAGCGGGGCTGAGGCCCGGGCAGCCCAGAAAGAAATCAACCAGATTGACCGTAAACTGGCCAAGCTGGCGGAACAGAAGACCAAACTAGAGGAGGTTATGGCAGCCCATGACCCTGCCGACTATGAAGGTCTAGCTGCCCTGGGCAGTCAGGCTGATGAGCTGGCCGCCCAGGTAGAGGAGCTAGAACTCCGCTGGATGGAGCTCAGCGAGCTATTGGAGGGCTAGTCCCGCTAGGTCTCTACCCGTCTGGTCATCTAATAAAGATAGGCTACGGTAGGCCCAGAACCAGAGACGAAAGAGGCGGCCACACCCGGACGGCCCAGAGCCTGCCCCAGGTTCTGGGCCAGGGACGGCAGCAGGGTCTGGGCCGGGGCAGCCAGGTCGTTCCGCAAAAGCTGGGCGATGGCAGGTAGCCTCTCCGCCAAGGGACGATCCGAAGTCAGCAGATCCACCAGCTGCTGGGGAACCTTCAGCTCAGCATCAGCTACCGGGTAGCGTCCGGCGGCCCGGCCCTCATCCAACTCCCGGAAAACAGCCGGAGTCGACAAACCAGCAGAAGCCGGCAGAAAACCAAAGCGCAAAGGCTCCGCCCCGGCAGGGACCTCCAGCGGGGTCAGCTTATCCCCTACCCCAGACCCCACAGCCAGACCACCCAGCAGAGCAAAAGGAACATCCGCCCCCAAGGGTGCAGCCAACTCCAGCAGACGCTCCAAGGGCAGGGCCTGGGCCGCCAGACCAGCCTGAACCAGATAGGCGTTCATGGCCTTCATGGCAGCAGCCGCATCCGCCGAACCACCGCCCATACCACCAGCCACCGGAACAGCCTTCTCAATCTGCAAGTCCACGGCTAGATCCTCAGCCGTCAGGCCCTGGGTACTCAGCACAGCCACCGCCCCCCGATAAGCCAAATTAGACTCATCCAAAGGTACCGTAGCCGGGTCAAAAGAACCCTCAGCCACCTGATTCGCCACCGGAGAACCCGGCACAACCACCAGCGACTGGCTAATGCCCGGCCGCTCAGCAGCCGTCACAGTCACCCGCTCCAGCAGGTCAGTGGCAGCATAGAGCGAAACCACCTCATGGTAGCCATCCGCCCGCACAGGCCCCACCGCAAAATAAAGATTGACCTTACCCGGGGCGGTAGCAGAAGCAGACAAACCCACCACTAGGCCCCCTCCCCCGCCTGCTCTAGCTCCGGCAGACGCCGGGCCGCCTCAGCAATAGCAATAAAACCATGAATATCCAGCTTCTCGCCCCGCTCCTGAGGGCTAATACCCGCCGCCTCAAGAATCTCACCAGCCCGGGCGGCAGAACCAGCCCAGCCAGCTAGAGCGGCCCGCAGGGTCTTACGCCGCTGAGCAAAAGCCGTATCCACCACAGCAAAAACTTCTTCACGCGGAATATCAGACAGCAGCTGCTGCCGACGCTTAAAGGCCACCAGACCAGACTTAATCTTAGGGGCAGGCCAAAAAACATTGGTACCAATCACCCCGGCCTTAGACACCTGGGCGAACCAGTTAGCCTTGACCGAAGGAACCCCGTAAATCTTAGAACCCGGCCGGGCTGACAAGCGATCAGCCACCTCGTCCTGCACCATGACCAGGGCATGCTCAATGGACGGGAAGGTCGCAAAAAGATGTAGTAGCACCGGCACCGCCACGTTATAGGGCAGATTAGCCACCAGGGCTGAAGGAACCCGGGGCAGCTCAGTGACCTTAAGGGCGTCCGAAAGAATCACGTCAATCCGTCCCTCAGCCCCGGGACGGAACTTAGCAATAGTTGCAGGTAGCTGCTCAGCTAGGGGCGGATCAATCTCAACTGCCACCATATCCTTAGCCGCGTCCAAGATACCCAGGGTCAGAGAGCCCAAGCCCGGGCCTACCTCAAGGACCGTCTCATCCGGGCTGATCTCGGCTGCCGCGATAATCCGGCGGATAGTGTTGGGGTCAATCACGAAGTTCTGGCCCAGGGTCTTAGTGGGCCGGATGCCCAGGGCTGCGGCCAGGTCGCGGATTTCTTGGGGGCCAAGCAGTTGTTCTTCAGTCACTCCTCTAGTTTACCCTCACCATATATATGGCACTGGTTGCCCCCCCCAGAACCTAGAAGCCCTCAATCCCCCAGGAACCATAGGCCGCTAGCGAATTAGCCCGAATCTGGCGGCAGAGAGACTCCAGATCCTGCCCCAGGTACTGGGCCATGAAACGAACCGTGTAATTAGTCATGTAACTGGCATTAGGACGGCCCCTAAAAGGATGGGGAGTCAAGAAAGGGGCATCCGTCTCAGCCAGAATCAGCTCCGGCCGAGCCAGGCTCAAGGATTCCTGAATCTCCCGAGAATTCTTGAAAGTCACCGTCCCGGCAAAGCTCATATACCAGCCCTGCTCATTGCAGATTCGGGCAAGCTCTGGCCCGCCCGAATAGCAGTGAAAAATCACAGTCTCAGGGGCGTCTTCCTCCTGCAAAATACGCACAACATCCGAGTGGGCGTCCCGATCATGAATCTGCAGGGCCTTACCGTGCTTCTTAGCCAGGCGGATGTGGGCCCGGAAAGACTCCTCCTGGGCTTCCATACCCTCAGGGCCGGTGCGGAAATAGTCCAGGCCGGTCTCTCCCAGGGCCCTCACCCGGGGGTCAGCAGCCAACTGGTCAATGACCTCTAGGGCCTCTTGAAGCTGACCGGCCTCAGCCAGCTTGGGGGCCTCATTAGGGTGCAGGGCCACAGCCGCCAGCACCCGGTCATCCAGATGAGCAGCCCTCACCGCGTAGAGAGAAGAAGGCAGATCACAGCCCACCTGGACGATCGCCCCAATACCTGCCGCCTGGCCGGTGTCCAGGGCGTCACGAGCGCTCACCTCTACCTGGCCGTCCAGCAGATCCATGTGGGTGTGGTTATCGACGATGGCATAGGGCAGGGGCTCAGGGGCGGGCGGGAAGGTTAGGTTGCGGCGGCGGCCGTCCTCACCCTCCTGGCTACGGCGGCGGGTGCCTTCACCGCTGGGCTGGTCCGAATCTAGCTGGTAGTTTTCGGCCCGGTAGGCTGGCGGAACCTGGCCCTCTTCGAGGGGCTGGGGGGAGGTGAAAATGCTGGCGGTCTCCTGCTGGCTGTCGGTTAGCTGGATGCCTAGGGAGGTAGCTAGGTCCTGGATTTCCTGGGGGCTATAAGCCCTGTCTCTAGTGCACATTATTTTTAGCTTTCTGTTTGGCGGCGGGCAAGGACGGCCTGGTAGAGCTCTCGCTTGGAGACCCCCTGGGCCTGGGCTACCTGGGTGCAGGCTTCCTTGAGTTTGAGGCCGCCTTCAACCAGTTCTAGAACCAGGTCAGTCAGGTCTTGAGGATCCTGGGCCTGGGGGGCCTCGGCACCCTGGAGCACAATAGCGATTTCACCCTTGATGGTTTTCGACTGGGCCCAGTCCAGGAGCTCCTGCAGGCTGCCGCGGGCTACTTCTTCGTGCAATTTAGTCATTTCTCGACAGACGGCGGCAGGACGGTCAGGGCCGAAGGTCTGGGCAAAGTCTTCGAGCGTGGAAGCTAGCCGGTGAGGAGATTCGTAGAAGACCATAGTGCGCTCTTCTTGGGCCAGGGCGGCCAGGCGGCGCTTGCGGTCGCTGCCCTTACGGGCCAGGAAACCTTCAAAGGTGAAACGTCCAGAGGGCAGGCCAGAGAGGGCAATAGCTGTGGTGACGGCTGAGGGGCCAGGAATGGTAGTCAGGGGTAGGTTGGCTTGGGCGACGGCTGCGGCGGCCAGGTAGCCGGGGTCTGAGACTGCGGGCATGCCAGCGTCCGACATGAGTAGGACCTTTTGGCCTTCTTGGACGGCTTGGAGGATCTGGCTGACACGCTCTTTTTCGTTGTGGTCGTGGTTGACGAGGACGCGTCCTCGGGTCTGGACGCCCAGGCCAGCGGCAAGCTTGCGGAGGGTGCGGGAGTCTTCGACGGCCAGCAGGTCGGCTTCTTGGAGGGCGGCTTTGAGGCGGGGGGAGGCATCGGCTAGGTTGCCGATGGGGGTTCCGGCCAGGGTCAGCCCGGGAGTGAGGGGCTTGTGGAGGCGGCCCTCAGTGGCTTCTGTCTCTGGGCTGGAGGCTGGGGGCTGGTCTAGAGCTTGCTCTAAGGGCTGAGGCGACTGCTTTTCCATAGTTTTATACCCTACTACCTGCCAGGGGTACCAGACCTGTTTGGTCCCTGGACCAGGGGTACCAGATTGAGACGTTTTTCCTCGAACAGTTCCGAT
>DKXC01000089.1:5004-5560 GCA_002492045.1 Micrococcaceae bacterium UBA7136 | reverse complement strand
CGGGCTACAGCCCCACCGGCAGGACGCCCCCGCCCGTGCTGCCCTCGCCCAGCTGGTGGCGCAAACCCCCGCCCACCATTTTCTGGCCTCCACCGTGGACGCTGACATGAAGCTAGGGAACGGGGCGAGAGCTAGTGACCCTACCCGTGAAGCCCTGCGCGACGCCGTCCTACCTGCCGGCTCCGGCGATACACACCCCCTCGACCTGCTCCCCGCCGAACAGCATTTACTTGCCCTAGCAGAAGCGCTCGCTGCCGGGGCGTCCTGCCTACTCCTCGACGAACCCACCGCGGGGCTAGACGCTCCCGGCCTTGAGCGGGTCGCAGCGCTCACCGCCGCCCACTGCACTGCAGGAGGCAGCGCTATCGTTGCAACCCACGACAAGCAGCTCACCCAAGCCCTGGCAGCCCGCCTGCCCCTGCACCACTATCAGCTAGATACCCCCGGATAACATGCACCTGCCCACAATATCGGGTACACTTGAAAAGTCTTGCCTCCTTAGCTCAGCTGGCCAGAGCACCTGTCTTGTAAACAGGGGGTCACCGGTTCGAATCCG
>DKXC01000089.1:4488-4712 GCA_002492045.1 Micrococcaceae bacterium UBA7136 | reverse complement strand
CAGGGGGTCACCGGTTCGAATCCGGTAGGGGGCTCCATACATATGAACTCTGCGATCGATTGGACACCCATAAACCGGTGACCATTCGGTCGCAGATTTATTTCCTCGCGCGCTCGGAATCTGCTTCCTCATCTGGTTCGAATCCGGTAGGGGGCTCTTTTTATACCCAAAACCAGTATGAGGGCGGATTGGGCTTGCAGACTCGCGCTCACCGCCTCCCTCTC
>DKXC01000089.1:0-4190 GCA_002492045.1 Micrococcaceae bacterium UBA7136 | reverse complement strand
TCGCCTCGTAAACTCGGCGATTCAGGCCAGCCCCCGTGCCAGCGGCTTCGCTACGAGTCTGCTATCGCCTACCCCATACCTAAGTTTCTTGTGTATGAAAAGTTATTGAAAGCCTGCCGGGAAGGGCAGGCTTTTCTCTTTCAAAAGAGAAGACTCAGGGTTTGCCCAAATAGGTCAATAAAAAATAGTCTTATTCCTGGCTTAGGCTTACCTAAGCAGGTAGGTAGATTGGCCTATGGACCCCTCACTTAGGAGAAAAACATGACCCAGATTAGCCGTAGCGCCTTCCTCAAGGCCACCGCAGCCACCGCCCTCACCGGCCTCCTCGCAGCCTGCTCTACCGGCGCCAAGAACCAGGAGAGCGGCAGCTCCGCTACCGAATCACTGACCGCTAACACCTACTTTGTCACCCACGCCTTCGGCCGCACCCGCTTCGACTCTGTTCCCCAGAAAATCGCCGTCGTCAACTACTGGAAGAACCCCGACGCCCTCCTCGCCCTGGGTGTCGTCCCCGCAGGCGTCCCCACCGTCAGCTACGGCGCCAACGACCAGGGCTCCACCGACTGGTTCGACCAGGCCCTAGCCGAACTCGGCGGTGACGCCCCCGTCCGCTACGACGAAACCGACGGCCCCGACTACGAGGCCCTAGCTAAGCTCTCACCCGACGCCATCTTCTCTGCCTACGGCGATATGACCCAGGAAGTCTACGACCGGCTCTCCGCCATCGCTCCCGTTGTAGCCATGCCCGAAGGCGTCGGTGCCTTTGCAACCTCCTGGGAAGACACTGTCCGCCAGGCTGCTGCTATGCTCAATACCCCCAGCCGCGGCGAAGAAATCATCAAGACCTACCAGGAAGAAATCAGCGCCGCTGCCGCCCAGCATCCCAACCTGGCCGGTAAGACCTTCGTAGCCGGTATGTTTGACCTGGACGCCCAGAGCCTGTCCGCCTACGTCGCCAGTGACTCCCGCTCCCTCTTCCTGACCTCCCTGGGCATGGAAATCGCCCCCTACATCAAGGACAATGCCAGCGACCAGGACGCCTTCTTCATGAGCATCTCCGGCGAACTAGTCAACCAGGTAGAATCCGACCTGGTCTGGGCCTGGGGCACCAGCGATGAGGACGTTGAGAAGATCCGAGCCAACAGCCTCTTCTCCCAGATGCCCGCTGTTGCTCGAGGCGCCCTAGTGGTAGAAACCAACCCTGCTATCTCCCTGGCCCTCTCCGCAGCCTCCCCCCTCTCCCTGAGCTGGGTCCTGCGTGAGACCCAGGTGCTAGAGCAGCTCAACCAGGCCGTTAGCGCCTCCTAAACCAGAGGACAGCTAAGTGCCTACGGCCCCCAGCCCCGGAAGTCCGCAAGCCGCCCGGCAGACCAGCCAGCAGCGCAGAAAAGTCCTGCTTCTGCTCCTGGCCCTCCTCATCGGCTCAGCCCTGCTCTCCCTAGCGCTGGGGGCCAGGCCCCTGCCCCTGACCAGCGTCAGCAACTACCTGACCGGCCAAAACCTCAACCCGACTGATGTAGCCGTCCTCGACCACCGCCTAGCCAGAACCTTCTGGGCCTGCCTAGTCGGTGCTGCCCTGGCCCTGGCCGGAGCAGGGCTCCAAGGCATCACCCGCAACCCCCTGGGCGACCCCGGCATCCTGGGCCTCAACGCAGGTGCTTCCTTTGCTCTAGTAGCGGGTATCAGCCTCTTCTCTATTAGCGGTCAAGAAACTTACGCCCTTTGGGCCTTCTGCGGGGCCAGCATCACCGCCCTAGCGGTCTATTTCCTTGCCTCCCTAGGCTCAGGAGGAGCCACCCCCATCAAACTAGCCCTCATGGGGGCTGCCACCACCGCTGGGCTCGGTTCCCTGACCACAGCCCTAATCCTGGGCCACCAAAACAGCCTAGACAACCTCCGCCGCTGGCAGGTAGGAACCGTCGCTGGAGCAGAAATCAGCGACCTCTACCCGGCTGGTCTGCTCCTGGGGCTAGGGGCCCTACTCGTGCTGACCTCAGCCCAAAGCATCAACAACCTGGCCCTGGGCGACGACATGGCCTCCGCCCTAGGCCAAAAGGTCGCCCTCAGCCGCCTGCAACTGACCCTCGGGGTCACCCTGCTGGTGGGAACCGCCGTAGCCCTGGCCGGGCCCATCGGCTTCGTAGGGCTCATGGCCCCCCACGCCATCCGCAGCCTGATCGGCGCAGACTACCGCTACCTGTTGCCTTACTCGGCCCTGCTCGGAGCCAGCCTCCTGACCCTGGCCGACACCCTGGGACGGATCCTCCTGCCACCCCAGGAAATCCCGGTAGGCGTCAGCATGGTTCTACTAGGTGTGCCGGTACTGATCTACCTGGTGCGACGAGGAAAGGCGGTCAACCTCTAATGAGCCAGCCTTCGCACACCACTGCCCCCGCCGACCGGGCCCAAGAGATCAGGAGCCTCCGCCAGCGCCTAGCCCGCCGTCCCCGCCTGGCCCTGGCCGGTCTTGCCCTGGGCCTGCTCGCCGCCCTAGCCATCCGTATTCTGCTGGGCAGCTACACTGTCACCCTGCCCGACTTCTTGACCATCCTGGGAGGGGGAGAAATCCCCGGAGCCAGGGGAGCCCGATACATCGTCATGGAAGACAAGCTCCCCCGGGCCCTGCTAGGTACCTTAGCCGGGGCCGCCTTTGGCCTGGCCGGGGCCATCTTCCAGCTGCTACTACGCAACCCCATGGCCAGTCCCGACATTATTGGAATCTCCAGCGGAGCCTCCCTAGGGGCCGTCATCGGCATTGTCTTCTTGGGGCTCAGCGGCCTGGAACTCTCCCTGCTGGCCCTGGTCTTCGCCCTGGGCCTGACCCTGCTCATTATGCTGCTCTCAGCCTCAGACAGTCGGGCTGGCAACCGCTTCATCCTCATCGGTTTAGCCCTCTCAGCCCTCTGCGCAGCAGCCATCCAGTACCTGCTCAGCCGCTCCTCTACAGCCACAGCCCAGTCCCTGGTTCACTGGATGTCGGGCTCTCTCTCCAGCGCCAGTTGGGCCCGAATCGGCCTGCTAGCAGCTAGCCTGGCCCTACTTCTGTTGCCGCTTGCCATCTACCGTCGTCCTTTGGCTATGACCGCCCTGGGCGACGACCTGGCCCAGGGGCTGGGAGTCAAACTTACCCCCGTCCGCTGGGGCTTCCTGGCCCTGGCCGTTACCCTTACCGCTCTAGCTACCGCGGCCACCGGCCCCCTAGCCTTCGTGGCTTTCCTGGCAGGGCCTATTTCTCGGGCTGTCACCGGTGGCCAGCCCAGCCTGCCAGCAGCCGCCCTGACCGGGGCCATCATGGTGGTCCTAGCAGACTTTGCCGGGGCTAACCTGTTTCCCACCATTAACCTGCCAGCGGGCGTCCTGACCGGGGCCCTGGGCGCCCCAGCCCTGGTCTGGCTTCTTGTTCGTTCCCAGAAGGAAGGTTCTGCATCATGACCCGCACCAGCACCCCCAGGACCCTGGCCCTGGACTCCGTCCAGCTGGGCTACGGCGACCGCACCATCGTGCAGGATCTAAGCCTGACCATTCCCAGCGGAAAAATTACCGCCATTATCGGCCCCAACGGCTGCGGCAAATCAACCCTGCTACGGGGCATCTCCCGCCTGCTCAAACCGGCCCAGGGCTCTATTAGCCTGGATGGCCGCCCCCTGGCCTCCTACGGTTCTAAAGAATTCGCCCGCCTGCTAGCCCTGCTACCCCAGAGCCCTATTGCCCCCGAAGGCATCACCGTAGCCGACCTGGTTTCCCGGGGACGCTACCCCTACCAGGGGCTCTTCCGCTCCCAAAGTCGAGAAGACGACGCCGCCGTAGCCTGGGCCCTAGAAGCCACCAAAACCTTTGACCTGGCCGACCGGCAGGTTAGCGAACTCTCTGGTGGTCAGCGGCAGCGAGTCTGGATTGCCCTGGCCCTGGCCCAAGAGACCGATATTTTGTTACTGGACGAGCCCACCACCTACCTGGACCTAGCCCACCAGGTGGAACTGCTAGATTTACTTGCCCAGATCAATGAAGAGCAGGGAACCACTATGGTCATGGTGCTACACGAGCTCAACCTGGCTGCCCGGGTAGCCCATCACCTGCTGGCTATGAAGGACGGAGTACTGCAAGCCCAGGGCAGTGCCGCTGAAGTCATGACCCAGGATAACCTCTACCAGATCTTTGGCCTGCGAGCCTCGGTGCTAGATCCGCTAGAG
>DKXC01000087.1:4417-5158 GCA_002492045.1 Micrococcaceae bacterium UBA7136 | reverse complement strand
CTGGTTCCCTGGTTTTTTGTTTCCTGCTTTTTGATGCCCTCTTTCAGCAGGTGTGGTTGGCTGCTCCTTTGACGGTGCTGGCCATGGCCGGGGTTATTTTTGTTTTCTTTGGGGTTGCTCCCCGTCTACTGGGTAGGACTAAGCAGGTTCAGGTTTTTGGGGCCTTGGCTGATTGGATTTACCGGCTGGGGCGGCTAACCGGCCCTTTTTCTTCTCTTTTGACGGCTCTGTCTCGTAAGTTCAGCCCTAAGGATTCTGAACAGGTCACCGGTATTTTTACCGAGGATGAGATTCTGGAGTTTGTGGATAGGGCTTCGTCCTCTGAGGCTATCGAGGATGATGAGGCTGAAATGGTTCAGTCTATTTTTGAGCTGGACGAGACCCGGATTCGGTCCATCATGGTTCCGCGGGCAGACATGCTGACGGTGGGGTTGGATGATTCTCTGGAGCAGGCCCTGGATCTGCTCTTATCTTCTGGTTATTCTCGGGTACCGGTGCTGGGGGAGTCCTTCGACGATATTCGGGGCATGCTCTACCTTAAGGATGCTGCGGCGGCCTTGCGGGCTGGCCGGTCTGAACTGAGTTCGGTCATGCGTCCGGCCCGTTTTGAGCCGGAGTCTAAGCGGGTCATGGATCTCTTGCGAGAGATGCAGCGGGAGTCTACCCACCTAGCCATTGTGGTTGATGAGTATGGTGGTACTGCTGGCCTGGTGACCTTGGAGGACCTGATCGAGGAGCTGG